>JAAZVL010000148.1 GCA_018623515.1 Marinobacter sp. | reverse complement strand
TAACAGCCAATGCCCATCAGCGTGTTGGTGATCGGATACCCCAGCAGACGGGTCAATTCCGTCAGTTGCTCGGTCGCTTTCCCCAGGATCACGCCGCCGCCGGCATAAATCACCGGGCGCTTGGCGGCCAGCAACATGTCCACGGCTTTTTTGATCTGGCCGGAATGGCCACGAACAGCCGGGTTATAGGAGCGCAGCTTGACCTTCTTGGGATAGGAATATTCATAGCGCTCGTTCGGAGTGGTCATATCCTTGGGGATATCGACCACCACCGGGCCGGGACGACCGGTCGAGGCAATGTGATAGGCCTTGCGGATGGTTTCAGGAATGTCCTGCGGATGGCGCACGCTCAAGTTGTGCTTCACCACCGGCCTGGAAACGCCGATCATGTCGGTTTCCTGGAAGGCGTCTTCACCAATCAGCGAGGATGCAACCTGACCGCACAGAACCACCATGGGGATGGAATCCATGAAAGCGGTGGCAATGCCGGTGATGGTGTTGGTGGCTCCAGGACCCGAGGTCACCAGTACGGTACCTGGTTTTCCGGTCGCGCGGGCATAACCGTCGGCCATGTGGACCGCCGCCTGCTCGTGCCGTACCAGAATATGCTTGACTTTGTCCTGCCTGAACAGCGCATCATAAATATGAAGGGCTGCACCACCCGGATAGCCGTATATGTATTCGATACCTTCATCCTGAAGGGACCGGATCAGCATATCGGCGCCAGACAATAACTCCACGATTTTCTACCCTCTTCTACGAGTGAATGAGCCGGGTTTCGCCCCGGTTGCCTGGATTCACGGTCTCCCTGCTTCTTGTGAAAGCGGAACCGGCTTGCTCCTCCACACCTGCAAAATAAGAGGTTGTCTCCTGGCCAGCCGCCCTCCTGAGGGTTGCGGAGAACGACCAATCAACGGGTTGCACGTAAGCAACAACCAGCACACATCGGGACCCGACGTGTTCAGTGTGGTGATTAACGGGGGATACTCGCTCGGGATTGCCTGCCGAATTAACCCCAGTTTCAGGCAATCGCCAATTCTGACAGGGCGAAACTCCCTGTCAATAGGCGTTGGTGGTTAATCCGCCCATTATCGCCCAAGGTCTGCCATACTTGGTGAATCCGGGCTTCGAGATTTGAACCAGACGAAAGAAAATCCGCGTCACGGATGGCATGATAGACTCCACCAATAATTCCAACCGGCAGCGGAATCTGACCGGCAGCAAACCACGGCGAGTAGATCCATGAACAGAAAAATCCTGATGTTGACCCTGTTAATGGCTTTGGTACCGGGCATTGCCCACAGCGCATCCGTCTACAAATGGACGGACGAGAATGGTGTCACCCACTTTGGCGACCGCCAGCCCACGGGCAGCAAGGCTGAGCAGGTCAGCGTCCGCTCGGGTAAAGGCTCCACCAACCGCACGAGTCCCCAGGAACAGGTGCAGGCTATGGAGCAGGAAGCAGAAAAACGCCAGCTCACCGAACGTGAACGGGCCGAGATGGAAGCCATCCGCAAGCAACGCGAGGCCAACTGCGCCACCGCCGAGGCCAACCTGAAAATCATCGACAGCAATGCGCGGATTCAGGTTGAGGAAGACGGCGAGCGGCGTTACCTGTCCCCGGAGGAGATTGCCGATCAGCGGATGCGGTTTGAGAAGATTGCCGAAGAGAACTGTGGGCCGATGGAAGAGTAAGAGGTGAAATTGGGGTCAGAAGAAAGCTTTCTTCTGACCCCGTCTTCAAAGCCCGACTTCACCTGAGATCGATCAGGCTTTCTCAAACACCAGCTGGTGATCCTTCACCGTGCCACGGATGGTATCCCCCGGCACAAATTCTCCCTGCAACAACTTCTGCGCCAGCGGGTTCTCGATGTTCCGCTGAATCGCCCGCTTCAGCGGCCGGGCGCCGTAGACCGGGTCGTAGCCCACTTCGGCCAGCAGGTCCATGGCCGCGTCGTCCAGCTCCAGCTTCATATCCTGTTCCTTCAGGCGCTTGCTCAGGCCGGCGATCTGGATCTTGGCAATGCCACGGATCTGGTCTTCCGCCAGCGGATGGAATACCACCACTTCGTCGACACGGTTGATGAATTCCGGGCGGAAATGGGTGCCCACCACTTCCATGACCGCATTCTTCATGGCCTCGTAGTTCTCCTCACCCGCTTTCTGCTGGATGATGTCGGAGCCCAGGTTCGAGGTCATCACGATGACGGTATTGCGGAAGTCCACCGTACGACCCTGGCCGTCGGTCAGTCGACCATCCTCGAGCACCTGCAGGAGGATGTTGAACACATCCGGGTGCGCCTTCTCCACCTCGTCCAGCAGCAGTACCGAATAAGGCCGGCGACGCACCGCCTCGGTCAGGTAGCCGCCCTCCTCGTAGCCAACATAACCGGGAGGCGCGCCGATCAGCCGGGCCACGGAGTGCTTTTCCATGAACTCGGACATGTCGATGCGGACCATGGCTTCCTCAGTATCGAACAGGAAGGACGCCAGGGACTTGCACAATTCGGTCTTGCCCACACCGGTCGGGCCGAGGAACAGGAACGAGCCGTTGGGCCGGTTCGGGTCTGACAGGCCGGCGCGGGAACGGCGAACCGCGTTGGAGACGGCTTCCACCGCCTCGTCCTGACCGATTACCCGGTCGTGCAGGGCCTCTTCCATGCGCATTAGCTTGTCGCGCTCGCCTTCCAGCATCTTGGAGACCGGAATGCCGGTCCACTTGGAAACGACCTCGGCGATCTCCTCGTCGGTGACGCGGTTGCGCAGCAGCTCCATCTTTTTCATCTCGGCCTGCCCGGCCATTTCCAGCTGGCGCTCCAGCTCCGGAATCTTGCCGTACTGCAGCTCGGACATGCGGCCAAGATCACCCGCACGGCGGGCGTTTTCCAGATCGATCCGCGCCTGCTCCAGGTCGCTCTTGATCTTCTGGGAGCCGTGCAACGCCGCCTTCTCGGAATTCCAGACTTCCTCCAGATCGGCGTACTCACGCTCGACATCGGAAATAACCTCGGAAAGTTCCGCAAGTCGCTTCTTGGACGCTTCGTCTTTCTCCTTCTTAAGAGCCTCACGTTCGATCTTCAGCTGGATCAGCCGGCGTTCGAGACGGTCAAGGGCCTCGGGCTTGGAGTCCATCTCCATGCGGATCTGACTGGCAGCCTCGTCCACCAGATCAATCGCCTTGTCCGGTAGCTGCCGGTCGGTGATGTACCGGTGGGACAGCTTGGCGGCCGCGATGATGGCACCATCGGTGACTTCAACGCCGTGGTGAACCTCATAACGCTCTTTGAGGCCACGCAGGATGGCGATGGTATCTTCTTCGCTCGGCTCGCTGACCAGGACCTTCTGGAACCGGCGCTCGAGAGCGGCATCTTTCTCGATGTTCTCGCGGTACTCATCGAGGGTGGTGGCACCCACGCAGTGCAGCTCACCCCGGGCCAGAGCCGGCTTGAGCATGTTGCCGGCGTCCATGGAGCCTTCGGCCTTGCCGGCGCCGACCATGGTGTGGATCTCGTCGATGAACAGGATGATCTGACCTTCCTGCTTGGACAGCTCGTTCAGCAGGGCCTTCAGGCGCTCTTCAAAATCACCACGGAACTTGGCACCGGCAATCAGTGAGCCCATATCCAGGGACAGCACCTTTTTGTCCTTCAGGCCATCGGGCACTTCACCATTCACAATACGCTGGGCCAGACCTTCCACAATGGCGGTCTTACCCACGCCCGGCTCACCAATCAGTACCGGGTTGTTCTTGCGCCGGCGCTGCAGCACCTGAATGGTGCGGCGGATCTCGTCGTCACGTCCGATGACCGGGTCGAGCTTGCCTTCGGCCGCACGCTCGGTGAGGTCGATAGTGTACTTGGACAGCGCCTGGCGGTTTTCCTCGGCACCCGGATCCGTTACGGCCTCACCACCACGAACCTCATCGATGGCCCTTTCCAGAGCCGCCTTGTCGACGCCCTGCTCGCGCAGCACCCGGCCCAGGGTTCCCCGGTCTTCCAGGGCAGCCAGCAGCATCAGTTCACTGGAGATGAACTGGTCCTTGCGCTTCTGGGACAGTTTGTCGGCGATGTTGAGCAGTCGGCCCATGTCGTTGGACATGGAGACATCGCCGGCAGAACCTTTCACTTCGGGAAGGTTCTCGATTTCCTGGGCGATGGCCTGGCGAATACGCGCCGGGTCTGCGCCGGCCTGCTTCAGCAGTGGCTTGATGGAGCTGCCTTCCTGATCCAGTAGCGCCTGCATCAGGTGCAGTGGCTCAATGAAGTTGTGGTCCTTGCCAACCGCGAGCGACTGCGCGTCCGCCAGTGCGGTCTGCAGTTTGCTGGTGAGCTTGTCGATTCTCATGTTGCCGTTTCCCTATTTCAGTTAGCGGATATCTGGCGAACCCTTTGGCGGTTCACTTATATCCAAATTGCTTTGCATTTAAATGTAGGGGCGGGTGGTGGGAGTTCAAGCTGGAGTGGTTTTATTTTGGCACTAAATTGACGGTGGTCAGTTAGTTCTTCGGGAAAGCAAGGAGGTGGCCTGCCCTCCAGAACACGCCGTGAATACCCCTCCGGGGTCCAGCCTGCGATCACAGACTGCAGTCGTTCGGCTGTCGCATGAAGCTACGCTTCATAAACGCTCGGCCTCACCCCTGTAGGCTTGACTGCAGCATCCATGCTGCAGACAGTTCCGGGAGGACTAACCAGCCCATCGCCCAGGCATTTGCGGGAAATACAATTCCGGCTTAACTGATCCAGATCAGGGTCGCCATACGCCCGGTTTGGCCATCTCGCCGATAGGAGAAAAACCAGTCACGGTCGCGGACGGTACAGAGGCTGCCGCCAGAAACCGAGCGGATGCCAGCCTTGGCCAATCGTTGACGGGCCAGTTGGTATATATCAGCCAGATAGTGCCCCGGACGGGCGCCCTCTTCGGTGAACGCCTTGGCTGCATCAGGATCGTGGGCCAGGAACGCCTCGCGAACTTCCGGGCCAACTTCGAATCGTTTCGGACCGATGGCCGGGCCGAGCCAGGCGATCAGTTCATCGCCAGGTACCGCCATGGCACTGATCAGGCTTTCCAGCACGCCACCACACAGGCTTCGCCAGCCGGCGTGGGCGGCACCGATCACGCTGCCCTTTCGGTCGCACAGAACGACCGGCAGGCAGTCGGCGGTGAGGATGGCGCAGGCAATTCCCGGTTCCCGGGTGAAGCTGGCATCAGCTTCCGGGACGGTGGCGACGTTGTCGACAGTGATCTCGACCACCTTGGTGCCGTGGACCTGATTCAGCCAGGCGATACGGGAAGTGTCCAGACCGGTAAATTCGGCCAGGCGCTGCCGATTGGAGTGAACATGGTCGGGGTTGTCTCCGACATGACTGCCCAGGTTGAGAGTGTCCCAGGGTGGCTGGCTGACGCCGCCCTGGCGAGTGGTGCACAGTGCCTGGACATTTCTGGGCGCGGACCAGTCCGGGCGGAGGACGACCTGTTCAGAAATCATGGCTATCCAGCTCCCGGACGTGCTTGCGCAGGGCTTCGATCAGATGAACCATGTCCTCCGGCAGCGGCACTTCCCAGCTGAGAATTTCACCGGTTTCCGGATGCTCGAGAGTCAGCTGCCGGGCGTGGAGGGCCTGGCGGTTGAAGCCGGAGAGGACTTCCCGCAGGTCCTCGGTGGAGCCCTTCGGCAGGCGCATACGGCCTCCGTAGAGTTGGTCGCCCACAAGGGGGTGCTTCACGTGGGCCATGTGCACGCGGATCTGGTGGGTGCGGCCGCTTTCGAGTTTGCAGCGGATGTGGGTGTGGGCAGCAAAGCGCTCAACCAATCGATAGTGGGTGACCGCCGGCTTGCCACTGGAGACCACCGCCATCTTTTTGCGCTCGCGGGGATGACGGCCGATGGGTGCATCCACCGTCGCGCCACCGGTGAGGGTTCCCACCACAACGGCGTCGTATTCCCGGCCCATGGTGCGGGTCTGGAGTTGGTCCACGAGTGATGTGTGGGCGATCAGGCTTCGGGCGACCACCATGATGCCAGAAGTGTCCTTGTCGAGCCGGTGCACGATGCCCGCGCGGGGCAGATTCTCCACCTCAGGGGCGTAGCTCAGGACGGCGTTGACCAGCGTACCGGCCGCGTGGCCAGCCGCAGGATGGACCACCAGACCGGCCGGCTTGTTGATCACCAGCAGGTGTTCGTCCTCGTAGACGATGTCCAGCTCGATGTCTTCTGCCTCCCAGCTCACCTGAACTTCGGGCTCGGCGTCCAGCTCGATGACGTCATCGAGCATGACTTTGTCCCGTGGCTTTCGGGCTTCTCCATTCACAGTCAGGGTGCCGTCCTTGATCCAGCCTTGCAGGCGGGAACGGGAATGCTCGGGCATGAGTGCGGCGGCAGCCTGGTCGAGCCTGCGGTCACTCAGCTCGGGTGGAACAATAAATCGGGCGGTAATTCGGTTTTCAGATGACATCAAGCCCCCGGGGCCGGTGTGTTACGTTTTGACCAGATTCTGGCAATCGGGCGCGGGAACCTCTGCACATGGGCCGTCTTCCCCGCTACAATGGCCGCTGCTCAAAAACTTTTCGACATTATACGGGATTCCGGCATGAGATCAGTTGTTCGTTTACTGTTGCTGTCCACCCTGGTGGTGATGGTCAGCGCCTGCGCCAGTAACAAACAGGAGGAAGTCCTGCCGGAACAGACGTATTACGAGAATGCCCGCCAGGCGATGGACTCCGGTAACTTCAATGAAGCCGAGGAGAATCTGGATGCCCTGGAGACCTATTACCCGTTCGGCCGCTATGCCGAACAGGCCCAGCTGGACCTGATCTACGCACGCTACCAGAACCTGGACCTGGAAGGCGCCCGGGCGGCGGCGGACCGCTTCCTGCGGCTCAACCCCCAGAGCGACCACGCCGATTACGCCCTATACATGCGTGGGCTGGCTTCCTACAACCTGGATATCGGCCTCGCGGCCCGTTACTTCCCCATCGACGTGGCCGCACGCAATCCGGGCGAACAAACCCAGGCATTCCGGGATTTCTCGCAACTGCTGAACCGCTACCCGGACAGCCCCTACGCCAGTGACGCACGCCAGCGGATGATCGCCATCCGTAACCGCATGGCCGAACTGGAACTGCACGCGGCGCGTTATTACATCAAGCGCCAGGCCTACCTGGCCGCCAACAACCGGGCGCGCTACGTGGTTGAAAACTTTCCCTCTGCCCCCGCCGTGG
>JAAZVL010000147.1 GCA_018623515.1 Marinobacter sp. | reverse complement strand
CCGGGCTCACCGGTATCAACGCGCTACGAATCTACAACCCGGTTCTTCAGAGCCAGAAGCTGGACCCGGAGGGCGAGTTCATCCGCCGCTGGCTGCCGGAGCTGTCCGGTGTGCCGGCGGAGATGATCCACACACCCTGGCTGATGACGCCAACGCAGAAGCAGCGCTACGGGGGCAATACCTACATCAGCCCGGTGTGTGACCATGAGCAGGCGGCCCGGGCCGCGCGCAAGGCCATTGGCGACTTCCGGAAGCGGCACGTGAGCCGGACCGAAACGGAACGGGTACTGACCCGCCATGGCAGCCGCAAGGGGCCGGTGCAGAAGCGGCCCAAGCCCCCCGGGGACGAACCAAACACTGACCAGTTATCGCTGTTCGACTGATCAGTCCTGCTCGCCTTCCTTCGGTTCGGGTTCCGCTTTCTCCAGCGATGGCAACACCAGCACCGAGCAGGGCGCGTTCACCGAGACATACTCCACGGTAGCCCGGCGCAGAGGCCAGCGCCCGCTGCTGCCCCGGGATACCAGGATCATCAGGTCAGCGCACAGCTGGCCGGCCAATCCCACCAGCTTATCTCCGGCGGTGCCGGCCACCACATGAAAACTGGCGTTCCGATTCAGAGGCAGGTACTTGCGGGCCAGCAGGTCCAGCATCTCGCGGACCTCCGCTTCCTTCTGCTCCGGCGCCTCCTCGGTGACATGGGGAAAAAATCCGCCACCACCGGGGCTGTATACACTGGCCAGGTGAAGCTCACCGTCCTCGGCCAGGAGATCCACGGCAGCCTCCAGGGCACGCTTGCCCTCGCCGTCGTCTTCCGGATCAATGGCGATCAGCAGCTTCCGATACATACTCGTTCTCCTGTTTGGTTTCGGCGTTGGCCTCCACTTCCGGGAAGGCTCTTCCCCTGACCAGGGCTTCCACACTGTAGCCACGGTAATCCGCCCTCAATGCACGGAACAGCGACACAGCCATGAAAATCAGCAAAATGCAGAACGGCAGGCCCAGGGAGGTAATCACGTTTTGCAGGGCATCCAGCCCGCCGGCCAGCAGCAGCGTTGCGGCGATCACACCCTGGGCCGCCGCCCAGAAGATCCGCTGGCGCACCAGGGAGGGCTGGTCTTCCCGGCGGGTCAGCAGGTCGATCACCAGCGAGGCGGAATCCGAAGAGGTGGTGAAGAAGATCACAATGATCACCACACTCAGCGCCGATGCCATTTCCGCCAGTGGGAAGGCTTCCAGGAAGGCGAAAATGGCCACGGAGGGATCCCGCTGTACCTGCTCCGCCAGCGCCACCGCACCGTTCATTTCTACCTGGATGGCAGACAAGCCGAAGATTCCGAACCACACCAGGGTGAAAGCGGTCGGGGCGAACAGCACCCCGGCGACAAACTCCCGGATGGTACGTCCGCGGGAGATCCGGGCAATGAAGATACCGACGTAAGGCGCCCAGGAAATGGTCCAGGCCCAATAGAACAGTGTCCACTGGCGCTGCCAGTCGGTCTCCTTGAAGGTTTCGGTCCAGAACGCCAGCCAGGGCAAGGCATCGAAGTAACCCCCCACGCTCTGGACCATGCCTTCGGCAATGAAGACCGTCGGACCCACAGTCAGCACAAAGGCGAGGAGAACCATGGCCAGCAGGATATTGAGCTGGGACAGCCGGCGCACGCCCTTATCGAGCCCCAACGCCACGGACGTGGCTGCAATGCTGGCAATCACCGCAATCAGGATCAACTGAACCAGTCCGGTTGATGGCACGCCAAACAGGTAGTTGAGGCCGCTGTTGAGCTGCAGCGTTCCCAGCCCTAAAGAGGTGGCCACGCCGAACAGAGTACCGAGCACGGCGATCACATCGACCGCCCAGCCCCAGGGCCCGAAGGCCTTCTCACCGAGAATTGGATAGAACAGGCTGCTGATGCGCATGGGCAGGTTGTGGCGATAGGCAAAATAACCGATGGCCAGCCCCGGCATGGCAAAGATGGTCCAGGTGTGCAGCCCGAAGTGGTACAACGCCACGGTCATGGCATCGCTGGCAGCCCGCTCGGAGCCGGGCTGTACCCCCTCGAACGGCGGATTGGCGAAATGGGAAACCGGTTCCGCCACACCCCAGAACATCAGGATGGTGCCGATACCGGCAGCAAAGAGCATGGTGAACCAGGTCAGGTTGGAATAATCCGGCCGGCTGTCATCGCCACCCAGGCGGATAGTGCCGTAGCGGCTGACCGCCAGACCCAGCAGGAAAATCAGAAGGGCGGTGACCGCAAGAATGTAGAACCAGCCCAGGTTGCGGGCAACCCAACCGGTCAGCAGGCCAAAATACTCCGCTACCGCCTGGTCAAAGGGCACCGCCAGGGCGACAAACAGCGTGGCCCCCCCGGCCGAGGTGAAGAACACCCCCGGTATAGTCTGCAGCCCCAACCGGCGTTGCAGCCGTTCCAGCACAAGAGCCTCCGCCACTGTTCCGAGAAACTTTGAAGAGCCACTACACTACCATACAGGAACAGGAAATTGACGCTCCGCCTCTTGACGGAAGTCAGTATCCGGTGCTTTTTCTGCTACCGTGAGGTCATAACTATCGGGAGCAACTCGAATCCATGAAAATCGGTGAAATCTCCAGGTTGTCCGGCGTTCCCGTCGAAACCATCCGCTACTACGAGAAGATCGGCCTTCTACCTGAACCGGTTCGTGATGCCAGCGGCTATCGCAGCTACCGCCAGGCCCACCTGGACCGACTGCTGTTTATCAAGCGGTGCCGGAACCTGGACATGGCGCAGGAGGAGATCCGGGAACTGATCCGCCTCGCCGAGCAGCCGGAGGCTGACTGCAGTGATGTGGATGCCCTGCTGGCCCGCCACCTGGATCATGTCCGCGAGCGTCTGAAGGAGCTGGCGAGCCTGGAGCAGACGCTGGCTCAGTTACAGGCAGCCTGCAACGAAGGACGAACCGTAAGTGAGTGCGGCATACTCGGAGGCCTCACCTCGGAACTCGACAAACTGGGCACGGCCAGTGACGACAACCACGTACCCGGCACCCACGGCCAGGGCCACAACTGACCGTTATCAGCAACCTCACCTTCGCGGGTTGACCCTGTAGCAACTACAGGGTTTTTACTATAAGCAACAGAAGAACAGGAGGACACCATGGCCTGCAGTTGCTCAGCCCCCGAACCCAAATCCCCCGCCCCGGGGTTCCGCAAGGCACTCTGGATCGCCCTGTGGGTGAACCTTGCGATGTTCCTGGTTGAGGGCGTTGCCAGTATCCAGTCCGGCTCGGTATCCCTGATGGCCGATGCCATCGATTTCTTCGGCGACAGTGCCAACTACATCCTTTCCCTGACAGTGCTGTCCATGGGCATGCTCTGGCGTGGCCGGGCGGCGATGATCAAGGGTCTCACCATGACTGCTTTTGGCCTGTTGGTCTGGGTACGGGCGATCTGGGTCGCCCAGAGCGGAATCACGCCGGAGCCCCTGACCATGGGCGCCGTGGGCTTGCTGGCCCTGGCTGCCAATGTGAGTGTCGCCGTCATGCTGTTCCGCTTTCGCGACGGCGACTCGGACATGCGTTCGGTCTGGCTGTGCAGCCGCAATGACGCCATCAGCAACATCGCGGTCATGGTCGCGGCACTGGGGGTCTTCGGCACCGGTACGGCCTGGCCGGACCTGATCGTGGCCGCCATCATGGGCAGCCTCGCCGTAACCGCCGGCATCAGCGTGGTTCGTCATGCCCGCAAGGACATCGCCGAGGCCCGTGACTGCGGCGCGGAACTCACCCCCAACCGTTCATCAAACAGCGCGCGCTAGAACGCGAGCGAAATCATCACCGGGATAAACGCCAGGGCAAACAGGGTGGTCAGCAGCACCGTGCCGGCCGCCTGGCGTGGCGCGGTATCCAGCAGGGTCGCGATCACCACGGTGTTGGCGGCGATCGGCGTGATGGAAATCAGGAACATGGCCTGGTGCACCGCCGTGTCGTAGATGCCCAGAACATTGGCATCCAGCCACCAGAACAGGATGGCCACCAGCGGCCAGATCACGAATTTGCCAAAGAAGGCCAGACCGGTGAAACGGATATTGCCGGCCAACCCCCGGAACGAGGTGATGCTCATGCCGATGATCATCATCCCCAACACACTGTAGGCGCCCCGCAGGTTATCGAACAAAGGCACAAAGATATCCGGGATCCGGTAGCCGGACAGATTCAGCGCCACCGCCGCCAGAAACGCATAAACCGAAGGCAGCTTTACCACCCGCCAGAGTGAATCCTTGAGATCGTAACGACCGCGCGCCGCAAGATAGAACCCCACCGAGTTCTCGAACAGCGTGGTGCCGAGCATGCACACGATGTACAGGCCCAGGCCCTCCTCACCGAACAGCAGCAGTGCAACCGGCACCCCGAAATAGCCGGTATTTCCCGAACCGACACACAGGGGAATGATGCTGGCACTGCCATCGGTAATCACCCGTTTCGCCAGTTTCAGCTGGACAAAACCCAGGACCGACGAGAGAGCAAAGACCAGAAACGGGAGCAGGATTACCTCGGGCGAAAGCGGCGCCGCCATCACCCCGGAAAAGACCACCGACGGCGTGACGATATAGAGCATGATGCCGGCGATGTGCTTGCCACTGGCTTGCAGGTAGCGACCGGAGATCCAGCCCAGTGCCACCGTGACATACAAGGGAATCAGCTTCAGAAATAACGCCAGCGCAGCCGCCATCGAAGACTCCGGACAACAGTATGGGTGAAAGTCTGGGCGCGAAGTCTATCACCTACCCCTCCGGAGGTAACTCCCCGGCGCAATAGTGTGACATTCGGTAATGCTTGATAATCATCAACAGCATTTCAGATGAATCTTTATACCCTAGTGCTGTAGTCAGGTATTCCACAACGACCAAGGAGAGAGACCGATGGCCGAGCGCTTTACCAAAAGCATGGCCAGGAACATCTACCTGGGAGGCAGTGCCTTCTTCGTATTACTGTTCCTGGCCCTGACTTTTGACACTCAATCACGGGCCATGCCCGAACGGGATAACCGGGACCAGCTCACCGAGCAGGTTGTCCGGGGCAAGCATGTCTGGGAGAACAACAACTGTGTCGGTTGCCACTCCCTGATGGGCGAAGGCGCCTATTTCGCGCCGGAGCTGGCCAACGTGTTCGACCGCCGGGGCGCTGGTGACTCCGAGGTCTTCAAGGCCTACATGAACGGCTGGATGAATGCCATGCCCACCAACGTGCCGGGCCGCCGGCAGATGCCGCAATTCAATCTGACCGACCAGGAAATCGAGGATCTGGCGGCGTTCCTGGAGTGGACGTCCAAGATCGACGATAACGGCTGGCCACCCAACATTGAAGGCTGAGGGAGCAGAAACGACATGAAATACGAATCCCAACGGGTCGCCATGCCCTACTTCATCTTTGCCCTGATCCTGTTCGCCGGCCAGATCGTGTTTGGCCTGGTGCTGGGTCTGCAGTACGTGGTGGGAGACTTCCTGTTCCCGGAAATCCCCTTCAACGTTGCCCGGATGGTGCACACCAACCTGCTGATCGTCTGGCTGCTGTTCGGCTTCATGGGCGCCACCTACTATCTGGTGCCGGAAGAGGCCCAAACGGAGCTCTACAGTCCCTTGCTGGCCTGGATCCTGTTCTGGGTGTTTGCCGCCGCCGGCACCCTGACCATTCTCGGCTACCTGTTCGTGGACTATGCCACCCTGGCGGATGTCACCATGAACAAGCTGCTGCCCACCATGGGCCGCGAGTTCCTGGAGCAGCCCACCATCACCAAGATCGGTATCGCGCTCGTGGTGGTCGGATTCCTGTTCAATATCATGATGACCGCCCTGAAAGGCCGGAAAACCGTGGTCAACATCGTGCTGATCACCGGCCTGATCGGCCTGGCCGTACTCTGGCTGTTCTCCTTCTACAACCCCGGCAACCTGACCCTGGACAAGTACTTCTGGTGGTTCGTGGTGCACCTGTGGGTTGAGGGCGTGTGGGAGCTGATCATGGGCGCCATCCTGGCCTATGTGCTGATCAAGATCACCGGGGTCGATCGGGAAGTCATCGAGAAATGGCTGTACGTGATAATCGCCATGGCCCTGATCACCGGCATCATCGGCACCGGCCACCACTTCTTCTGGATCGGGCCGCCCGAGTACTGGCTGTGGCTGGGTTCGGTGTTCTCCGCCCTGGAGCCACTGCCGTTCTTCATGATGGTGCTGTTCGCCTTCAACATGATCAACCGCCGCCGGCGCAACCACCCCAACAAGGCTGCCATGCTCTGGGCCATGGGCACTGCGGTGATGGCATTCCTGGGTGCGGGCGTTTGGGGCTTCCTGCATACCCTGGCTCCGGTGAACTACTACACCCACGGCAGCCAGATCACCGCCGCCCACGGTCACATGGCTTTCTATGGCGCCTACGTGATGATCGTGCTGACCATCATCTCCTACGCCATGCCGATCATGCGCGGCCGGCCCTACGGCAACAGCAACACCGCCCAGGTACTGGAGATGTGGGGCTTCTGGCTGATGACCATCTCCATGGTGTTCATCACCCTGTTCCTGACCGGCGCCGGCATCCTGCAGATCTGGCTGCAGCGGATTCCAGAGAGCGGTGAGGCGCTGTCGTTCATGGCCACCCAGGACAACATCTCGCTGTTCTACTGGATGCGCCTGGTGGCCGGATGCTTCTTCCTGGCCGGACTGATCGTGTACTTCGGCAGCTTCTTCATCAAGGGCGAGGCGTCCCCGGCTGAAGAAGTCCGCGGACCTGCTACCGAAGACGCGTAAATGCACCCCTGAGCAGGGTTGCCGGTCAGCCGGTAACCCTGCCAACCCGGACAACAACCGTGCAAGCACAAGCCGCAAACGCCAAAGACACGCTTCAGACAAAGCGGTTGATTACCCGCAGTGGCTTCTTTGCGTTGTTCCTGCTTGCGCCGGTCCTCAACCTGTTTCGTTATGACCTGACGGAAACCCATTTCATTCTGTTCGGGTTTCCGCTCTCCTTTAACCTGAACCTGGACTGGGTGGCCCAAAGCTCGCCCGCAGATGTGGCCGGTCAGATCCTGTTCTGGTTCATCCTCCCCATCCTGGTGCTGGTCCCGCTGGTATTGTGGATCGCGTGGAAATGGGGACGAATCTACTGCGGCTGGCTGTGCCCGCATTTCTCCGTGGTGGAAACCGTCAACCACCTGATGACCCGGATCACCGGCCGCCCCACCCTGTGGGAAGCCCT
>JAAZVL010000146.1 GCA_018623515.1 Marinobacter sp. | reverse complement strand
GACGCTCTTCCGATCTGGCGTGTCCATGCTTGCGCGCCCGTTCATCCCGAGGATTATTGCTTTGGTGGGCGGCCGCGAAAACGCGACCTATCTGTCCCTCGGTACGCTTGCGGTTGGCTTGGGCTGCCTGGGATTTGCCGGCAATGCGCCCCTCGTGGCGTTGTTGTCGGTTCTGGTGGGGCTGGGCTCCGGACTGTGTCAGCCCCTGTCGATGGTGGTGCTGGCGGAAAATGTGGAGAAAGCCCAGCGGGCGGGGGCTCTGGGTATGCGCCTGATGGCGAACCGGGCTATCCACTTCCTGGCCCCGTTGCTGTTTGGTGCGATCCTGGCAGCAGGTGGTTTTGGTGTGTCGTTTGCGCTGTCGGGGCTTGTGGTGGCGGTGGTTGGCGGGGTGTTGTATCGATTCAGGATGTCGGGACGGGATTTACGGTAGTTCAGGGTGTAGTAAAGTGACGGACTTTCATAAGCAGGATCTCACTCCATGACCCTCAAAGTGTTGATGATCGGTGCCGGCGGGATCGGCGCATATTATGCGGCCCGACTTGCAAAGGCCGGCCATGACGTGGTGCTCACGGCCCGGGGCGATCACCTGACCGCCCTTCAAAGCCAGGGGCTTCAGGTGGATTACGAGGGCGAGAAGCTGGACTGCCGGTTGCCGGCGGTCGACCACGCGGCACTGGTTCAGGCTTATCGGTCGGATGACTTTGACTTGGTTGCGGTTGCCTTGAAATCAACGGCAACCGGGCCGGTAATGGACGAACTCGGGGACTGGCTTGGAGCCGGCTCCGTCCCGGTGCTATCCCTGCAGAATGGCGTGGACAATGAGCCGCTGATTGCGGATGTGATCGGGGAGAACCGGGTGCTGGGCGGTCTGGCTGTGCGCATCGGTGGCCACATCATCGGGCCCGGTAAGGTGTTCGCCGAAGGCGTGGCGCAGATCGTTATGGGGGCCTGGCCGCAAACAGACGGTCCGGACGATACCCGGCTGCCGCTGCTCAAGCGCCTCGAAAACGCCTTCAACGAAGCGGGCATTCCTACCACGGTCACCGACAACATCCGTTACGAACTCTGGCGCAAGCTGGTGATCAACAATGGTGTCAATCCGCTTTCGGCTCTGACCGGACTGGACACCCGTAGCCTCACTCACCACCCGGAATTCGGCAAAATCGTCTATGGCATGATGGCAGAGACGGTGGAGGCGTCGAAGGCGGATGGGGTAAACCTTGGCCAGCAGGATCTGGACGAGATGTTTGATCTGATCAGCAACTTCAACGCCATCAAGACTTCCATGCTGGTGGACAAGGAAAAGGGCCGGCCGCTGGAGCTGGACAGTATCGCCGGAGCGGTGCTCCGGCGGTGTGAGAGTCTCCGTATTCCGGCACCGTATACCCAAACGGTGAATGCCTTACTGCAATTCCAGGAAAGCAGCGGTCACTCGGTCCCGTAACGGTCGTTGGACCAGGCCATCAGGCTGCGCTTCTGTAGCTGCGTCAGCAGGGTGTTGATGCCAGCGAGCATCAGGAACACGAAAATGCCGAAAGGCACCAGGCCGTGCACCTCGGGGTTGGGCGCGGCGACGGCGGGCACCAGGATCAGACCGATGCCGTTGCGCAGCAGCCGGATGCCTAGAATGCTGTAATGAAATCCCGGCTGCAAAGTGTTGGCCGGCCCTACCAGAGTGCGTCCCAGCACAGGTAACAGGTGTACGGTGTTAAACAGAAGAACAATAAAAATAAGTGTCTGGGCTACTTGTAAAAATGTCATGGTATTGGCTGGGAAAGTAAGAAAATCGGGTCGAAAAACTTTCGGAATTATCGCCGATTGGCGCTTTTTTATCCAGTGCCTCACGGCCCTGGATCCTGGGACATACCCTGGCGCCCGCTGGCGGATGCCAGGGTATCCGGAGTTCAGATGGCGACGCCCATCCGGGAATCCGTCTGCACCCGGCCATCGATTTCTTCGATGTCATCGAGCAGGGCTCGGGTAAACGATTTCATCAGTTCGGTATCGCCCCTGCTCTCCACGTTCAGCCGGATCACCGGTTCGGTGTTGGACATACGCAGGTTGAAGCGCCACCGCTGGAACTCCATGCTCAGGCCATCGGTGTGGGTTATCGAGAGGGCTTCCTCCAGATAGCGGCGCTCAATGCCCTGCAGGATGCTCTCCGGATCCTTCACCGTGCGGTTGATCTCGCCGCTGGCGGGAAAGGCCTCGATTCGGGCGTCGATCAGTGACGACAATGGCACCCCTGACTGACAGAGTCGCTCGGCCACCAGCAACCACGGGATCATGCCGCTGTCGCAGTAGGCGAAGTCCCGGAAATAATGGTGGGCACTCATCTCGCCACCGTAGATGGCATCTTCGTCCCGCATCCGCTGCTTGATGAAGGCATGGCCGGTCTTGCTCTCGATGGCTTCGCCGTCGGCTTGCTGCACCAGTTCGCGGGTGTTCCAGGTCAGGCGCGGGTCATGGATCACCTTGCCACCACCGGTTTTGCGCAGGAACTGGTCGGCCAGCAGGCCCACGATGTAATAGCCCTCGATAAACCGGCCCTTCTCGTCAAAGAAAAAGCAACGGTCAAAGTCTCCGTCCCAGGCGATACCCATGGCGGCATTGCTGGCAGTGACGGCCATGGACGTGGGCGTCCGGTTTTCCGGTAGCAACGGGTTTGGAACGCCGTTGGGAAAGGTGCCGTCGGGCCTATGGTGAACACGGTGGAACTGGAACGGCAGATGCGGCTCAAGAGCATCGATCACCTCGCCGGCGCCGCCATTGCCGGGATTCACGACGATGTTCAGGGGTGTCAGGGTATCCCTGTCGATGTAGCCGAGAAGGTGCTCGATGTAGGGTTTCATGGCATCGATCTGGAAATGTTCCCCCATTTGGCGAGCGGCCTTGCCCAGGGGCTCCCGACAGCCTTCCCGGATGGCCAGTAAGCCGTTGGTGGAACTGATCGGGCGGGCATCCGGGCCCACCATCTTCATGCCGTTGTAGTCTTTGGGGTTATGGCTTGCGGTTACCATGATGCCGCCATCCATGCCGAAATGGCTGGTCGCGAAATACACCTGCTCGGTGCCACACTGGCCGATGCTGAAGACATTGGCGCCCGCAGCCATGAGTCCCTGGCTCAGCGCGGCGGCAATCTCCGGGCTGGACAGCCGGATGTCATAGCCGACGATCACCTTGCGGGCGCCGGTGACCTCCACGTAGGACCGACCGATGCGCTCGGCCAGTTCGGGATTGAGTTGGTCCGGTACCTTCCCCCGGATGTCATAGGCTTTGAAGCATTCAAGGTCCATGATCAGTCTCCTCTGGATGTCGTTGAAACGGGCCGGCCCCGGAGGGCCGGGCTCCGGTGTCAGGCCCGGGTCATCATCACCGGGATGGCTTCCTCTTCCACTTCGTCCTGGTTGGTCTCGGCCTCTTGCGGTGTCCGGCCGTACTGGTCATCCAGCCGCTCGATGTCATCCTCTCCGAGGTAGGCACCGGACTGGACCTCGATCAGTTCCAGGGGAATCTTGCCAGGGTTGAACAGGCGGTGGACCGAACCGATCGGTATGTAGGTGGATTCGTTCTCCGAGAGCAGGAAGGTTTCTTCGTCCCGGGTTACTTCCGCGGTGCCGCGCACGATGATCCAGTGCTCGGCCCGGTGGTGGTGCTTTTGCAGGGAGAGCTTCTCGCCGGGTTTGACGGTGATCCGTTTGACCTGGAACCGGTTGCCGTTGTCGATGCTGTCGTAGCTGCCCCAGGGCCGGAACACTTCCCGGTGCACTTCCGTTTCCGACCTTGCCCGGGATTTGAGCTCCTTGACCACGTGTTTGACGTCCTGGACGCGATCCCGCCGGGCTACCATCAGCGCATCCTTGGTGTCCACCACGACCAGGTCCTCGACGCCGACCATCGCCACGAGTTTGTCCGGGGCGTGGACCAGGCAGCCGGAGGTCTCCCTCAGGCAGGCGTCGCTGTATACCGCATTGCGCCGCTCATCCTTGTTGCTGATGTCCCAGAGGGAGGACCAGGCGCCGACATCGTTCCAGCCGGCATCCAGGGGCACCAGGGTGGCGCGGTTGGTTTTTTCCATGACCGCGTAGTCGATGGAATCCTCGGGACAGTGCGCGAAGATTTCAGCGGGAATCCGCTTGAAACCCATGTCCTGTTCCAGAGATTTCGCTGCCAGCAGAACGGTGTCGTAGATATCGCGGCTGTGCTTTTTCAGCTCCGCGAGATAGACGTCGGCACGGAACATGAACATGCCGCTGTTCCAATAGTAGCCGCCCTCCTCAAGCAAAGCCCGGGCGGTGGCCGAATCCGGCTTTTCAATGAACTTGCGAACCGGGCGCGGCTCGTTGGGTGCCAGTTCCGGATTACCGGCGGCGACATAGCCGTAACCGGTTTCCGGGCGGTCGGGCGTGATGCCGAACAGGACCAGATTGCCGTCCCGGGCAACCTTCATGCCTTCAGCGATCGCGTTATGGAAGGGCTCGGTCTGGTCGATGGCATGGTCTGCCGGCAGTACCAGCATGATCGTCTTGGGGTCCTGCCGGGCCACCTCGATGGCGGCGAGGGCCACGGCGGGTGCGGTGTTGCGCCCGAAGGGTTCCAGCAGGATGGATTGTGGCGCTTTGCCAATGGCGCTGAGCTGTTCCTGGACCAGGAATCGGTGGTCCTCGTTGGCCACGATTACCGGCGCTTCAACCTCCGTTTCGGGCAGGCGGGCCAGGGTCTGCTGGAACATGCTCTGCTCGTTCAGCAGGGGAAGAAACTGCTTGGGGTAGGCCCGGCGTGACAATGGCCAAAGCCGGGAGCCTGTACCACCTGAGAGTATCACTGGAATCATAGTCCTGCTCCTTTCCTCGTTTCTTGAGTGCCCGGAATCACCCCCGGGCTGTTGTCTGACCTGGGCGGGTGCCATTGGTCAGCCGTTGGTTGTTTGTCCGTTGATGCGCAGATCGAACGGGGGGAAGGGGTCGGTGCCGTCGGGCCACAGTGGCTCGACACCGTAGAGAAACTCGATATCCCCCCCGAGGCGGGTGCTCTTCATCGGGCCGTACTCCTCAAGGAATGACGCCATGCCCGGCAGACCGCTCCAGGTTTCCGTCCAGGGTCGCATCCACGCCAGGCCCCAGCCGGTGTAGAGACCCTTGGTGATCTGTTCATGGCCATTGATGGCGGCAATCCGACTGGGATCCTCCAGGCCGTCCACGACGTTCTGGGCCAGCTTGAAGAACTGCTCCCGGTTTTCCCCGTAGGCCGGGGTGTCGTTGACCTCGGCGAATACCGCGAGGAGGGTCAGTGGCTGCATCGCATAATTCAGGTACTCCAGGGCGCGGTCCTCCCGGCTCAGTTCCTTGGGCAGGTAGCCGTCGGCGGTGATCTGGCCCATGGCCTCGTCAAATTTGGCCAGCGACCAGGACCAGTCGTCACAGTCTCCGGTAGCGACGGATGCCGACATCACCGCCCAGGCGGCCCAGTAGTCGTGGTTATTCACCTTCCGTGGTTCGCGATCGGTGTAGTACTCGCGGACACCGCCGACCACCTTTGAGAACCAGTCTTCGATCTGCGCCATGCGTTCCTGATCCAGGGCGGTTTCGCTGGAGGACAGCTTCACCCGGAGATAGGCATTGGCGGAGGCGGCGAGTGCCCATTTGCGCACCGCCTGACCCACATGATTGATGTTCTCCGGCAGCAGGGCATCGGCGCTGGCCCACTGCTCAAGGTTGTCGAGAACGCAGTCCCGTGCAGCCGGGCCGTCACCGTCCGCCTGGTAGTCGTCAGCCGCGGCGATGACGGCCTTCTCGAAGCTTCGGATTTTTTCTGATGCCTCCAGGTATTCCTGGTAGGCGGCCTCGTTCAATTCATTGCGGGCGCTGTCGCTGCCCTCGTACTTGCTGGTGAAATCCATATCACCGGTGTGCGGCGGAACCATCTCGCAGTCGTAGTCGCCGGCGTCCCGTGGCTCGGGGATCTGGTAGTAACCCAGTGGTGCCCGAAGCCCCTCGGTGGGGCATTCCGCGGCATTGAGGGCGGGCACGCCGACCAGACCGAGTACCGTCGCCGGTATCAGTGCGCGCCAGGTCCTGCATGTTCGTCTCGGATCTTCCGTGCTCATAACGCAGCTCTCCTGTCACAGTGGGTGTACTGCTTAAATGTCCTGACGGCGGCAGACTTTTGCCGTGACCGTCAGGTCTTCGGTGACTTGTTCGGGCTCGAGTGCCAGGTCGAGGGACATGAACAGCTCGTCGTTCCAGCTCTCGCCGGTGGGCAGCTCGAACATGAAGCGTCCCGTGGTCTCGACCCGGGAGCCGTATTCCAGGTCGATCCGGTCCTTGCGGCCAAACACAAACCAGATGAAGGCATCGACTTCCTTGACCTTCGGATCACTGAACTGCAGTTCGATGAGGTATTCATCGCTCGGCAGTTCCAGGAATTCACCACCGCCGTTGAACAGCACTTCCGTGGTTCCGGCGGTGACCCTGGCGGTGTTTTGCAGGACCGGCTCACTGCCGTTGCAGCCGTCGGTTACCATGGGAACCACCTGCCGGTAGAACTCCACGCTGTCGGCGGTGTGGTAGGCGGGCAACTCCCAGATCAGGATCTTTGGTGGCGATTGCCGGAAGTTGTCGGACATCAGGTACTCGAAGATGGAACCGTCGTAGCTGCCCCCGGCTACCGCAACGTTCAGGATTTCCACGCCTAGGTATTCCTGCAGATAACCGACGAAGTTGTAGTCCTGGGCGCCCTTGCTGTTACTGGTGCCCACCAGGGTGATGGGCGGCAGCGTGTCCTCCCCGAACAGGGCGCTGGCCTCGGACGATTCCAGAGTGCCGGCTGCCTGGGTCCGGAACTCGTCCACGTACTGGGTCGGCCAGGTCTGGCCACAGATCCTGCGGGCGGCATCCTGGAGGGATCCGTCCTTTCGGATCAGGCCGGTACGCCGGGTCTCGAAGTTCTGTTTGGACAAGGCGTCGTAGGCCGGCATCCGTTTGACCCGTTCAGCCACCAGTTTCGCCGTACGTTTGGCGCCGTAGGGCGTCCAATGGTGGTCGCGCTTGAAGTAGTAGGCCTGCTCCCGGTTCTTCTCCCGGAGCAGCGGACTGAGGTCGGGTACCACCAGTCCGGCTGACCGGAAGCGCTCCAGCGCTGAGACATAGTTGGTCCGCGCAAAGGGCCAGGAGAAGGACACTGGCATGTACTCCGGAAGCTTGTCCGGATGCACCAGGCCTTTGGTGGGCTGGAACACCATG
>JAAZVL010000034.1 GCA_018623515.1 Marinobacter sp. | reverse complement strand
TCCTGCGCTGGACCGGCCGCCCGAGCCTGGCCCTGATCAACAGCATCGGCGGGGACGATTACAGTGATACCTGGCAGTCGGCGCTTGGCCAGTTCTTTCAGGTAGTCCGGAAGTTCGACGCCGTTCGCGCCCCTTTTGAGCAACATCTCAGCCTTTTACGGGCCTTTGGCCAACTGGAGCCGGACTGGGAGGAACCGCTGGAACGGGCCACCCGGTTCCTTTCCGAACAGCGCCGCCAACGAAAGCACCAGTCCGCCGGCCTGATTGCCCGGGCGCTGGAAGACCTGATGTCCTGGCAGGAGAAACGCACCCTGACCCTGAACCAGGTGGCCGAAACCAGCGATGCCAGCCTCGCCGAAACCCTGCGGGACCATTGGTACCGACACCAGCGCAAGCGGGAACAGACCCTGCGCATCGACATCGAGCACCTGTACCAGCACCAGCGCATCCGGCGCCAGGAAGCGGAACTGCAGTGGCACAGCCAGCACGACCTGTTTTCCGAGGACACCCGCAAACACTGGGCGGTCAGCAAGCGCTACCTGGCCACCGCGGGCTTTGGCGCGGGTGCCGTGGGCGGTGCCGGCATCGATGCCATGACCCTGGGCTCCTCCCTGGGCGCCGGGGCCCTGGTCGGCGGCCTGATCGGCGCCGCCGGCAGCTACTTCTACGGTGACCGGCTGATCCTTCCGGCGCTGAACATCGGCCCCCTGAAGGACGGCCTGAAAACCGCCAGCTTCGGCCCTGTACAGGACAGCCAGTTCGGCTATGTTGTATTAGGGCGGGCCGTGGATCACTGGCGGCACATCAGCCACCGGAACCATGCCGGACGGGACCTGCTGGAACTGGAGCCGGCCGATCACCACTGGCTGGAAGAGCTGGACAAGACCAGTCGGCGGGAGATCCAGAAGGCCTTCGACCGGTGCCGGAAACAACGCCCGCTGAGTGATCAGCAACGTCAGAAACTTACCGAAGCCATCGAACAGGCGATGTCGGCTTACGACGACTGGCGGTTGAACCGGGCCTGAGGCGCATGTTTATACTGTATGGCTATTCCATCACAAAATGAGGAATGCGAATGAAAATTGTACGAGTGCAAGACATCATCGGTACCGAGCGCGAGGTCAGCGACAAGCAATGGACCAGCCGCCGGCTGCTGCTGAAGAAAGACGGCATGGGCTTCTCCTTCCACGAGACCATCATCAAGGCCGGCTCCGAACACACCTTCTGGTACAAGCATCACCTGGAAGCGGTCTACTGCGTCGCCGGTAACGGCCGCATCAAAGACCTCGCCACCGGCGAAGTGCATGAGATCACCGACGGCACTCTGTACGCCCTGGACAAGCACGACCGGCACACCCTTTACGGCGGCACCGAGGACATGCGTCTGATCTGCGCCTTTAACCCGCCGGTCACCGGCCGTGAGATCCACGACGAAGACGGTGCCTACCTGCCAGATACCAGCGAAGACTGATCCGGCTGATCGTGGCTGAACACCAGGCCGCGACCACACCGCCACCGCCAGCGAAACTGCTGCCGGTGGCGGTGTTGCTTTGGCTATCCGGCGTTTACCTGCGCATACCCGTCCTGGTGGCACCGCCACTGGCACCCTTTATCGGCGGGGAACTCGCCCTCTCCCAGGCCCTGACCGGTGCCCTGACCACCTTACCCATCCTGATGCTTGCCATCGGCGCCATGCCCGGCTCCCTGGCCATCTCCCGCATCGGCCCGAGAAACACCCTGGCGCTCGCCATGGTCATCATGGTGATCGGCTCGGCCAGCCGCGGCCTCGCCCCGGAAACCCTGACCCTGATGATCGCCAGCGCCGTCATGGGCCTGGGCGTGGCCATGATGCAACCGGCCCTGCCGGCCCTGTTACCCCGGTGGCTACAACCGCACCACCTGGCCCTGGGCTCCGCCATCTACATGAACGGCATGCTCATGGGCGAATTCATCGGCGCCGGCATCACCCTGCCAGTGCTCATGCCCCTGCTGGACAACAGCTGGCGCGCCACCCTGATTGCCTGGTCCCTGCCGGCCTTACTG
Organism: Marinobacter sp.; assembly: GCA_018623515.1. Classification (GTDB taxonomy): domain Bacteria; phylum Pseudomonadota; class Gammaproteobacteria; order Pseudomonadales; family Oleiphilaceae; genus Marinobacter. The sequence goes on along the minus strand of JAAZVL010000034.1, from coordinate 21,197 downwards.
GTCGCCGCCGCCCTGTTCCTGCCCAGACGGGACCTGGCCCGCCCGATTCGCAAGGCCGCCTGGCTCCCGGACTGGAGCAACCCGCTGACCCTGAAAATCGGCCTGTTACTCGGCCTCTCCGGCTCCATGTTCTTCGGCCTCAACGCCTACATGGGCAACCTGCTAGAGCAGCAGGGCCAGTTCGACAAACTCTCCGAAGCCCTGTTCTGGTACAACATCGCCCAGGTCTTCGCCTCCCTGACCATGCTCAAATTCGCCCGCGCCTGGGTCGGCCGCCGGACCCTGATCGTGACCATGGCCACCCTCAGCATCCTTGGCACCGCCGGCACCATCGCCCTCGACGGCTGGTGGTCCATCGCCAGCGCCACCCTGATGAGCTTCGTCGCCGGCATCCTGCTGATCCTGCTGGTGGCCCTGCCGCCACTGCTGGTCCGCTCCGAAGAAACCGGCCGTTTGTCCGCCGGCACCTTCCTGGTGGGTTACACCATGGCGTTCTCCGTGCCCATGCTGGGTGGCCTGCTGGCCGACGCGACCGGGGATGTGCGTCATGCGGTGATGGTGATGATCGGGTATAGCCTGGCGGTGTTGCCGCTGGCGTTTAAGCTGGATTTGAGACGGCGGGAGGGGTGAGTAAAGTCGGGGTCAGAAGAACGAGTTCTTCAGACCCCGACGAAGACCCCCAACCCCGGGAAGCCCCCACCAATGGCCGAAGGCCGAGGCAAGGGGTGCTTTACCGCAGGGCACAATTGTCTGAGCGAAGCGAGTTCTTTGTGCCCGAAGGCAAAGCACCCCTTGCCTCGGCCAGCCCCCAAAGGTCACTCCGCCCGTCAGATGTAGTAGTCGCGAAGCGGAGGAAACCCGTTAAACTCAATGGCACTGTAGGTCGTCGTATAGGCCCCGGTAGAAAGCCAGTACATCCGATCCCCAATTGCCAGATTCAAAGGCAGCGGATACTTGTGATGCTCATACATGATATCGGCGCTGTCACAGGTCGGCCCTGCAATCACACAGTCCTCGCCCTCACCGGCCTTCTCGGTCCAGATCGGAAACTTGATCGCCTCATCCAGCGTCTCGATCAGCCCCGAGAACTTGCCCACATCGGTGAACACCCAGCGGTGCAGAGCCGTGCGGGACTTGCGGGAAATCAGCACCACCTCACTCACCAGCACACCGGCATTGGAAATCAGTGAGCGCCCCGGCTCGATGATGATCTCCGGCAGCTCATCGCCGAAATCCTCGCGCAGGAACCGGGCAATCTCCTCGGCATACACCCCCAGCTCATTGGTACGGGTAATGTAGTTGGCCGGAAAACCACCGCCCATGTTGATCATCTTCAGCTCAATGCCGTCTTCTTCCTTCAGGCGTTCGAAAATCACCTTCACCTTGTTCAAAGCCGCATCCCAGGCGCCGATTTCCCGCTGCTGGGAACCGACATGGAACGACACGCCGTAGGGCACCAGGCCCAGGTCACGGGCCAGGATCAGCAGGTCCATGGCCATGTCGGTCTGGCAACCGAACTTGCGGGACAGCGGCCAGTCCGCAGTCAGCGTGCCCTCGGTCAGGATACGCACATACACCTTCGAGCCCGGCGCCGCCCGCGCGATGTTGCGCAGGTCCGCCTCGGAATCGGTGGCAAACAGGCGCACACCCTGCTCGTAGAACGTGCGGATATCCTTCGCCTTCTTGATGGTGTTGCCATAACTGATGCGGTCACCGGTCACGCCCAGGGCCAGCACTTTCTCCAGCTCATAGACCGAGGCGATGTCGAAGTTGGCACCTCTGTCCCGCAGCATGGTCAGGATCTGTGGGGCCGGGTTCGCCTTCACCGCGTAATAAACCTTGGCATAGGGAAAGCCTTCCACCAGCTCGTTGTACTGGCGGTCGATGGTTTTGGTATCGATCACCACAAACGGCGTTTCTCTGGTGTCGGCGAAATCCTTGATGCGCTTGAAGGTCTCGGCGTCGTAGTAATCGGCGATGTTGGCGTTAACGGCTTCGGTCATGGGTGGTGTTTCCCTCCACAGGGCAAACAGGCATAAAAAAAGGCGCTACAGCAACGCTGCAGCACCCGTAAGATGGCGCGATCATCGGGCTTTTTTCCGATCACCGCAAATGCGCATATCTACCCATAGGTAAAACAGGGAGGGCCGGTGGGTTATGGCACGGAAATTGGCGCGATGGTTCGTGTTCAGACCGCCACGGGCCACAACGGTGGCGGCCCGGTGGGGCCGTCCGGATCCCGGGGCTCGGTCTGCTTTCTCAGGTACCCCAGAATGGCCGCCTGCAGGTCGGAGCCCTTGTCCAGCCCCTTGTTCCCGAACAGTCGGTTGAATTCCAGAACATAGGGATAACCTTCCACCAGGGCGATGTCGAACCCGGCGTGATCCACGCCCAGCTCCCGGGCAAGTCGCAGGGCCAGATTGGTCGCAACCTCAGGGACCGGACTGTTATCGATTTGTCCGCCCCGGGCCACATTGTTATAGAAGCCCTGATCCGCCTGGGTACGCCAGTAGGCGGTCAGTACCTCGTCACCGATCACCACGACGCGCACATCCCGGTCGATGGGCAGGTATTCCTGGGCATAGAGCACCTCGGTACGGTCACAGTACCGGCGCCAGTCTTCCCGGGTCTCGATCAGCCATACACCTTCGCCCATGCTGGCCTTGGGCAGCTTGGCCACGAAAGGCAGGCCCATGGCGTCCCAGATCATCTCCCGCTCCCGGGGGCCGTTGGCCTCGATCATCGTCCAGGGCGTGTGCTCCGGGGCCACGGTCTGGAAGGCACGGGTCATCTCGATCTTGTCATGGCCGATGCGGTAGCTGGCAACGCTGGGAAACACCCGGCACTTGAGGCCGTGGACCAGGGCATTGAGTTGCCAGTACTCCGGGAACAGGACCCAGTCTGCTTCCTGCAGCAGCGCCTTGTGCTGCAGGTAGTGCTCGGGTTTGAGCACCATGGTATCCGGGAAACCCAGGGTACGGAACGCGTTGAAGGAAACTAGGTGCATGATGACGGTCGCGCTGTTGGAAAACTGATCGCATTTTATTCAGCCCTCGCCATCTGGCAAGCGGTATTTCGGATCATTTATTGACCGATCTCATGGATTATCCCGGAGTTATTGATAATAATTCGTATTACATTTTGATTAATGAGGAAAGTCCCATGACATTGACCCGAAAACTGACCGTCGCCACAGCCGCCCTGATGTTCTCCCTGCCTGCCTTCGCTGAAGACTACGAGCACTACAAGGGCGAGCCGGCAGAAACCCTGGAACAGGCCGTGGCCAACTTCTCCGAATACAACAACAGGCTCGACAAGGTACTGGCCGGCGAACTGAGCCCCGAAGCCATGAACGAAGTCCATGAGCTGACCTACACCCTGGAAAATGCCCTCGGCAAGCTCAATGAGGAATTCGACGATCTGGCTGAACGGCTGGAGCGGGTGCATAAAGCCTCCGAACACGCGGATCCGGAAACGGTCAAACGCGAAGGTTCGATTTACCTGGAGAAAAGCCGCAAGGTTATTCCGTAAGTGAAGCCGAGCAATCCCTGCTAGGCTCTGGTTAACCAGACACATGTTTGCGAATCGGAGTCACCACCATGGATCAAAGGGCCAGGGCCATTGTCCAGGCTGTCAGGGAAGACACCCAGGCTGGCGCAACGCAGCTGGCACACCAGGCCCTGCAGGCGGTCCAGCAGTGGCTGACTGCGGAAGTCGTTCCGGCCAGCGCGCTGGAGGAATTGCTCGATGATCTGACTCGCACCCGGCCCAGCATGGTGCCGCTGGCTAATGCGGTGACACGCTGCCGGGAACTGTTTGGCCCCTGGCGAGACAGCGAGAAGGTATCCGAGCAAGCTGTCCCGGTGGTTGCTTCGGTGCTGGAGCAACTGACCCGAGCCAACGAACGGGTGGCGCTCAGCGCCTTCGAGCTGGTGCCGGAAAACGCCACCATCCTGACCCACAGCCGGAGTTCCCAGGTACTGGCCCTGTTCCGGTTACTGGCCGAGCGGCAGCAGCCGTTCTCGGTCATCTGCACCCAGAGCAGTCCCGGCAACGAGGGGTTTATCCTGGCTCGGGAGCTGGACGAGCTGGGCGTCCCGGTCACCCTGATCACGGATGCTCAGACCGGTCTGTTCATGCCCGAGGCAGATATCGTGTTCAGCGGCTGCGACACCTGGCTGGCAGACCAGCACTTCCTGAACAAGAGCGGCACCTACCTGCTTGCCCTGGCCGCCCGGGACCAGGGCAAGCCCCTGTGGGTCCTGGCCGACAGCTTCAAGGACAGCCCGGCCACCCGTGACTCGGTGGCGCTGGAGGAAATGCCGCCGGAAGAGCTCGGCGGCCCCGGCGGCCCTCATATCCGGGTACGCAACATTTACTTCGAGACCACTTCCGTGCAGCTGATCACCGGCCGGGTCAGCGATCAGGGCGTTTTTTCGTTCCCTGCTGAGCCTCGGCGGTGAAGGGATCTTCGGGCCAGGGGTGTTTGGGATAGCGGCCACGCATGTCCTTGCGCACGTCCGGATAGGCATTGCGCCAGAAACTGGCCAGGTCCGAGGTGACTGCCAGGGGCCGCTGTGCCGGGGAAAGCAAATGAATGACCACCGGCACCTGGCCGCCTGCCACCTTGGGGGTTTCGGTCCAGCCAAACAGGGCCTGGAGTTTGGCCGCGAGCACGGGGCCGTGGTCCGGGGTGTAATCCAGAGTGACTTTCTGGCCCGTGGGAATGGTCAAGGTCCGGGGTGCCAGAGTCTCCAGCCGTTGCTGTTGTTGGTAATCCAGCAGTGAGGCCAGGGCCTGGAGCAGATTAAGTCTGGCGAGATCGGACCAGCGCTGAAAACCGGCAAGGAAGGGGGCCAGCCAGGTGTCCAGGGTCGCCAGTAGGGCGTCATCGCCTGTATCCGGCCAGTCTCCGGGAAACTGCTCCGCCAGCAGGCGGACCCGGGCACACCACTGGCGGGCCTCGGGGGTCCAGGGCAGGCTGCCCAGGCCTTTCCTGCGCACGGCATCCAGCAATCCCTGCTGGATCAGGGCAGGATCCACCTGGGGCAACGCCTGCTCGGCCAGCACCAACTCCCCGAGTTTCCGGACCCTGCGGGCAATCACCGTACCCCGCCGGTCATCCCAGATAGCCTCGTCCTGCTCGATGATGTGCTCCGCCAGATCCTGTTCCAGATCCGGCAAATCCACCGGTGCAGCCAGGTAAATGGTCGCCTCTCGCGCCTTGCCATCGAGGTCGGCCGCCACCAGCCAGTCATGACGGGCAAGGGGATCCTCCTCCCGCAACACCGCCCCTTTGCCATTACTCAGTTGATAGCGGGGTGCCAACCCGGGGCGCCGGCGGGCGATCCGGTCAGGGTAGGCCTGGGCCAGCACTCGGCCGATCAGGGCTTCTCCCGGTTCCGGGCCCTGCAACGCTGCGGTATCCAGACGTTTCGCCGCCTGCCGCACGGCTTTCAGGCGGGCCGGATCCACACCTCCGGCGGCCATCTCACCGCGTAGCAGGCGCACCCGCTGGTGCAGGTCTGCCCCTTCGCCAGGTCCCAGCAGATCCCTTTCCCCGAGCAGGGCCGCCAGTTCCGCCGCCGGACCGCCAAACCCCAGCATCCGCCCGCGAAGCACCATATGGGCCAGGCGGGGGTGGATACCCAAGTCCCGGGCGGCCTTGCCATGGTCGGTGATGGCGCCATCACCATCGAGCAGGTCAAGCCATCGCAGCAAGGCCACCGCCTGCTGCCAGTGGGGCCGGGGAGGCGCGTCAATCCAGGCCACCTGGTCTGGCGAGCGGGCGCCCCACTGGGCCAGTTCCAGCACCAGTGGCGCCAGATCCGCCTCCCGGATTTCCGGGGGCGTGAACTCCGCCAGGCCAAACTGTTCCGATTCGCTCCAGAGCCGGTAACACACGCCCGGCTCCATCCGCCCGGCCCGGCCCTTGCGTTGTTCGGCAGAGGCTTTTGACACCCGGCCGGTCACCAATCGGGTCATGCCACTGTTGGCGTCGAACACCGCCCGGCGCTGTTGACCGGCGTCGATGACCACCCGCACCCCCTCGATGGTCAGACTGGTCTCGGCGATGGCGGTGGCCAGCACCACCTTGCGGGTACCGTCCGGCGCCGGCGCAATCGCCTTGTCCTGGGCATCGCCACTCAGGTTGCCGTACAGGGGCGCGATAATGATATGTTCCGGCACCTGCCCTTGCAGCTGCTGCGCCACACGGCGGATTTCGCCGACGCCGGGCAGAAAGACCAGCAGGGAACCGGTCTGGTCACGAAGGGCTTCATGCACCACCGCCAGCACCTGGTCTGCAATCCGTGCATTCCGGGGCACCGGCCGGTACACCACCGTCACCGGGAAGGCCCGTCCCTCGCTGCTGATCACCGGCACATCCCCGAGTACCCGGGCGATCGGTGCGGTCTCCAGGGTAGCCGACATCACCAGCAAGCGCAGGTCCTCCCGCAGAGCCTGCTGGGATTCGCGTACCAGTGCCAGGCCCAGGTCCGCCTGCAACGAGCGTTCATGGAATTCATCAAACAGAACGGCGGCGTAACCTTCCAGCATGGGATCGTTCTGGATCAGCCGTGTCAGGATGCCCTCGGTAACCACCTCGATCCGGGTGGCGCCGGAAACCCGGGTGTCCAACCGGGTCCGGTAGCCCACGGTTTGACCGGGCTTTTCTCCTAACTGCCGCGCCATGAAACGAGCCGCCGACCTGGCCGCCAGCCGCCTCGGCTCCAGCATCAGAATCTTTCGATCCCCGCGCCAGGGGGCATCCAGTAACGCCAGCGGTACCCGGGTGGTCTTACCGGCGCCTGGCGGAGCCTGTAACAGGGCGGTGGTGGCCTGTTCCAGAGTCTGTGTCAGTTCCGGGAGGATCTTGTCTATTGGAAGCATGGTTTTCCCCGGGGTCAGACGGCCGGCCTAGGGACAAAAAACACGAAGACCAGGCCGAAGGCCAATGCCGCGACGCCGATACCGAAGGCAGAGACGAGTGTACCGCCGCCATCGAGCCACTGCTTGGTCAGCCAGGGGCCAACCATCTGGGTGAAGCCGTAGAGCGCGACCATGGCGGCTGAAAGCCGTGGCCCCTGATGCGGGTGCAGGGCGCGGCCAATACGCTGGGTCAGCAGCACCGTGCCCAGGAAGGTACTGCCAACCAGGGCCGCACACAGGATCAAGCCAAGATCGCCAGGCAGGATGACGGCGGCCAGAACACCCAGTAGCTGAATCAGGAAGTTGAGTTTCAGGGCCGGGAGGTCGCCGATTTTTCCACCCAGTTTGTTCCAGATCCAGGGCGCCGGAATGGTAAACAGAGCCACGATCACCCATGTGCCGTCCAGCAACCAATGCCCCCCGGGTAGCTCAAGTTTTGCCAGCAGCGGCAGGAAAGTCATGGGCAGGATATAGCCGAGGCCGGCACCCGCATAGGACAGGAACAGGGGAATGCTGGCACGGTCCAGCAGCGGGGTGGTGACGGGCTTGCCAGTCTCGTTGTGATGGTTGACCGGCACTTCCAGACGGATCAGCCGGGCCGCGCCCCACCACGCCAGCGGGATCGACAGCAGCGCCGCCGGCCACCAGCGCTCCGCGCCTTCAAGCCAGTCGGCACTACCGGTCACCAGGCCACTGGATACCAGCAACCCGAGCCCGACACCAATGTAGACCAGACCACTTTTGGAGGAACGGTTACGAAGCACCAGCCACTCAAGTATCAGTGCCGGAGCATGGACAAACACCATGCCGTTTGCCACGCCATTGAGCCAGCGGCTGCCGGAAATGACTGCAAGGTTATCGGTCTGTGTAATCGCCAGGGTCGTGATCACGTGCACGGCGAGGGATACCGGCAGCAGCGTCCGGATCTGGTCAATCCGGTGCCAGCGGATCGCCAGCATCGCGCCCATCAGGTAGCCGAGGTAGTTCCAGGTGGCCACCGCCGCACCGTTGGCAGCGCTGAACTGGCCATCATCCACCAGATAAGGCAACAGCGGGGTATAGATGAACCGGCCCAGTCCGTGAACCACCAGCAACACCACCGCGCCGGCGGCCAGGACGGAAAACAGTTCTTTGGGCGGCGTGGAAGTCTGGGTTGGCATCAGTGAACAATCCGGCGTTCGGTTAATCAGCCCAACAGTCTAAGCCACTGCTGCCCGGATGTCTTTTGGACCTTGGCCAAAAACCACCAATCAATCAGGAGCTTGTCCTTTCCCGATTGGCCTTTGCCCACTGATAGATCCGCTCGAAGGCCTGCGCCAGCTCCTCTGGCCGATGCGGCGGCTGGATCAGCGCCTGCAGCTGCCCCTCCGGATTCAGCAGGGCAAAATGGCCGCTGTGGTCCACGAGTATCTCACCATCCACCTCACGGTGGACAAACACCGCACTCAGACTCTTGGCCAGTGCCCGCGTCGTTTCCAGGTCCCCGGTCAAACCGTGGAAATGCTCGCCGAAAAACCCGGTGTAATCCTTCAGCTTTGCCGGTGTATCGTGTTCCGGATCAGCACTGATCAGAAGGTAATCCGGCTGCGGCAACTCCGCCGGCAGGCGCTGATCCAGCTGGCGCAGGTTCGCCATGGCCGCCGGGCAGATATCCGGGCAGTTGGTGTAGCCAACAAAGGCAAAGGTCCAGCGTCCCTTCAGATCTTCCCTTGTGACCGTCTCACCGTTCTCGTTGGTAAGCGTAAACTCCGCCAGCGGTTTCGCCTGATCATACACATAGGTATTGAACTCGGAGAGATCCGGAGCCGGCTGCGGATCTCCGCCCACCAGATACACCTGGCGAGCCACCACCAGCCCGAAAATCAGCAGAACAATCAACAGCAGCGCAACCAGCGTTATCCGCACAGACCGATTCATTAATACTCCAAGGCCGAACTCCGATGCTGGGAGGTGGCGGGGGGATCCTTTTCTGCCGGGAACAATTGTCTGAGCGAAGCGAGTTGTTTGTTCCCAGAAGAAAAGGATCCCCCCGGCGCCTCCCGACCCCGGCACCAGGCCAGAGGATCAGAAGAAAACAAAGTGATCCACAAGAAGTACCACAAACAGCGCCATGAGGTAAGTGATGGAATACTTGAAGGTATTCAGGGCAACGCGGCGATCATCACCCTTCAACAGCCGGATGGCGTACTGGAGGAAGCGCAGGCCAAGGGCCAGGGCGCCGATGAGGTAGATGCCGCCGGACATGCCTGTGACAAAAGGTAGCAGGCTCACGGCCAACAGCATCAGGGTGTACAGGAGGATATGAAGCTCGGTGTACTTGTTGCCGTGGGTAACCGGCAGCATCGGAATACCAGCCTTGGCGTATTCCTCCTTGCGATGGATGGCCAGGGCCCAAAAATGGGGCGGGGTCCAGGCGAAGATGATCAGGACCAGCAACAATGCGTGGCCTTCCACCTGGCCGGTCACAGCCGTCCAGCCCAGCAGCGGCGGCATTGCACCGGCCAGTCCGCCAATGGTGATATTCTGGGGCGTGGCCCGTTTCAGGAACAGGGTGTAGACACCGGCATACCCCACCAGTGAGGCCAGCGTCAGCCAGGCCGTCAGGTGATTGACCATCACCATCAGGATGGCCATGCCGACGCAGGCCAGCAGGGTAGCAAAGACAATGGCGTCCACCGGCGCGATCTTGCCGGTGGCGACCGGGCGCTTGCGGGTGCGGGCCATGACGGTATCGATCTTCTGGTCCACCACGTGGTTGACCACAGCGGCAGCGCCGGCGAGCAGGGCAATGCCCAGGTTGCCGAACAGCAGCACGCTCCAGCCGGGTACACCGGGAGCCGCCAGCAGCATGCCGATCACGGAGGTAAGGATCATCAGCGCGACCACCCGGGGCTTGGTCAGCTCCAGGTAATCCCGCCAGGAAATGGTCTTGCCGGAAGCACTCGCAGTATTCCGGGCCGGCAGCGCCTTCACTTGCTCGCTCATGCCGTTACCTCTCGTTTTATCGTTGTCGTATGGATTGCGCTTGCGGTCTGGGTCCGGAGCAACAGGTGATGACGCCAGACCAGATGAATCACGGACAGCAGCAGGCCGGCGCCCATGGCGTTATGGGCCACCGCTATGGACAGGGGAATGTGGAAAATGACGTTGGCCAGGCCAAGGGCAATCTGCGCTGCCAGAACCACCGCCACCAGCTGGATCGAGCTGTCCAGGCCGCTGTCGGCGCGCCTTCTCCACATCAGGGCCAGCAATACGGTGAAGTAGGCCAGCACCACCATGGCACCCAGGCGGTGGGTCACATGAATGGCCACCCGGCCATCCGCCGTGAGCTGGCCTCCCAGGTAGTTGGGACCCACATGCTGGGCGACGTCAAAGCCGTGGCGGAAATCCATGCCGTCCGGCCACCATTGGCCCTGACAGGTGGGCAGATCGGTACAGGCCACGGCGGCGTAGTTGGCGGCCGTCCAGGCACCCAGGGCAATCTGCAGGACCACCAGCAGCAGTCCACCATAGAGCCAGGGCCGGAAGCGGGCCAGGCCCGGTACGGCTGGAGCGCTGGGGATCGCTTTTGTTTTTCGCCACAGGCGCAAACTCAGCAGGGTAAGGAGACTCAGGGTTGTGAAACCACCCAACAGGTGCAGTGCCACCACCTGGGGCCAGAGTTTCAGGGTCACCGTCCACATGCCGAACGCACCCTGGAGCACAATGAAACCGGCGATGAACAGCGGCAGCTTGACCGGAACCCCGGTCCTGCGGTGCCGGAAGGCGTAGGCTGCCAGGCCGAAGACCACCAGGCCCAGGCTTCCGGCGGCATAGCGATGGATCATTTCCGGCCAGCCTTTTTCCACATCCACCGGGGTCTCCGGGAAGCGGGCGTTGGCGATGGCAATGCTGGATTCGCTCTGGGGCACGGTCAGGAAACCATAGCAGCCCGGCCAGTCCGGGCACCCCAGGCCGGCGTGTACCAGCCGGGTCCAGGCGCCCAGCATGATGACTACCACCGCGAGGCAGGCAGCCACGGTTGCCCAGCGCGCCATGTTTCGGTGGACGGCGGCACTCGAAACCTCCGGACGAACAGACTGGTTCACTGCGACTACCTCCGGCCTCAGCCAATCTGGGACAGTTTCAGGAGATGCTTGAGGTCCTCGAGCATGTCCTTGCCACTGTGTTCCGATCCGTAATGCATCATCACGTTGCCGAAAGGATCCACCAGCAGGATCCTGGGTTCACGGTCCGGATTGACGCCGGTCGGCCAGGCCGGTGTAGTGCCCTCGGCCGGCACCAGACGTTCCATCAGACTGTATTCCCTGGACCATTTGGCGGAAAGATCCGAAGGGACCGACCCCAGTGCCGCGGCGCGGGATACCCGGTTGGCGTTCTTGCCCAGGGCAATGTTGACCTGCCGGGCCAGGTAAAGCAGCTCCTGGCAGCCACTGCCGCAATCGCCGGCGACCACCATCAGCAACCACTGCGGGTCGACCTTGTCAGGTCCGAATCTTGCCTCAAGGGGGTCACCGCTCGCGGTCTCAAGGTGAAGGGCCTGCACGGGAACCACCGGCTGAACCAGCGCCCCATTGTTGGTGTGCCCCGCCGGGTTGAGCCAGCCGGTGTAGAACATCACGGTGGCCACGATCATCGGCCCGAAGCCGAGGGTGAACAGAAGAAAAGCGGTACGACGCCCCCGGCGAACCTGCTCAGGGGTCGGTTGGTCAGACTCGTGGTGCTGGGTACTCTCGTCAGCCATTGTCATTGTCATTATTGGCTCCTGTCTTTCGATAACTCGCCGCTACAGTCAATATAGTCAGTGCCACGGCAAGCGCAAACCACTGAGCTGCATAGCCATAATGGGTTCCGGGGCCCATCAGGTCCGCGGTCCAGTCGGCCCGGAACGCTCCGGGCTGCCGGCCGCTGTCAAGTCGGATCATAACCGCCGGTAACCCTTGCACTTCATTCGCAACCGCTTCTCTCGGAAGACGCTGCACCCTGCGCGGCCATCCCGATGCTTCCTCGCCCTGCTCGGCAAGCACCGGCGGCTCCGGATAGTCGGCGAGCCGGCCCGCGAGGGTAAACAGCCCCTCCGGGGTATCAATCTGCGGGAGCCGATCCCGGCTCCGGGGCGCCTGGATCCAGCCACGATTCACCAGGACCGGCGGCCCTTCCAGGGGATAGAAGTCCGTGATCACTTCGTACCCGGGAACACCATCCCGGGTACGGTTATCGAGCAACCAGGAGTGCTCGCCATACATCCCGGTCACCCGGACCGGCTTGCCGGACCGCACTTCACCTTCAATCAATTGCTGCCAGGGAAGGTTCTCCGCCTGTTGCTGCCAGCTCTCCAGCATCGCCTGCTTCTGGCCGGCCCGGTCCAGCTGCCAGATGCCGAGCCCGATGAGCACCGGCAGGAAGAAACCGCTGAACAGCATCAAACGCCAGTCAAAATGCCATTTTCTCTTTGCAACCTGCGGGTCAGCCATGCTCTGCTATAGTGACTCCACCGGCACCGCAAATTTCCGGTTTCGGGCAACCCCCAAACCTATAACAACAGGGATTCCCATGCTTAAGGCCGTCATCGTTGTACTGATGCTCGCCGTTGTCGCCAGCCTGTTCAGCGGGCTGTTCTTCCTGATCCGGGACGGTGGCAAGACCAACCGCGTCGTCAATTCACTTGCTGTCCGGGTGGCACTCAGCATACTGCTCCTGGTGGTTATCCTCATTGCCTTGTGGCAGGGCAGCCTGACCATGAATCCGACGCCCTGAACACGCAACCCGTCAGATGATATAGACAAAGACAAACAGGCCGAGCCAGACCACATCCACAAAGTGCCAGTACCAGGCTGCCGCCTCGAAGCCGAAATGGTTATCAGCGGTAAAGTGGCCCTTGAAGATGCGTAACAGCATGACGGTCAGCATGATCGATCCCAGCAGGACGTGTGCGCCGTGGAAACCGGTCAGCATGAAGAACGTGCTGCCGTAGATACCGGACTGCAGGGTCAGATCCAGATCCTGGTAGGCGTGGATGTACTCGTATCCCTGGACAAACAGGAACACCACCGCCAGCGCTATCGTGGCGCCCAGCCAGAGCTTGGTCTTGGCCCGGTGACCGGCCTTGAGCGCATGATGGGCGATGGTGATCGTGAAGGACGAGGTAACCAGCAGGATAGTGTTCATCAACGGCAGTCCCCAGGGGCCGATGACCTCGCTGGGCCCGGGGTAGGCTTCCGGATTCGGGTTCTGGACCAGCGGCCAGGCGGCGTTGAAGCCCTCCCACAGCATGGCTGAGGAGCCCCTGTCCCCCTCGCCGCCAAGCCAGGGGACCGCAAATACCCGGACATAGAACAGCGCACCGAAGAAGGCGGCAAAGAACATCACCTCCGAGAAGATGAACCAGCTCATGCCCCAGCGGAACGAGCGGTCCATCTGATCACTGTACAGGCCCGCCCGGCTTTCCCTGATGACATTGCCAAACCAGCCAAACAGCATGTAGGCCATGATCAGCGCGCCGATGAAGAACATTACCCAGGCCCCGGTGGTGCTCTCGCCCTGGTTACTGTTCACCATGATCGAGGCAACGCCATACAGCGTGACCCCGAGGCCGACCGTTGCAACGATCGGCCATTTGCTCTGTTCCGGAACGTAGTAGGTCTGGTTTTCCGCCATGACAGTCTCCGATGGCTTAGCCGTTTTCGTTTGTTTTTGTTCTCGCCTTCACCGGTCTGGCCGGAGATTCACTTCACCTCCGGCGGCGTGGCGAAGGTGTGGTAGGGCGCCGGCGAAGGTACGGTCCATTCCAGACCCTCGGCACCGTCCCACGGTTTGGCTGCGGCCTCCTTGCCGCCCTTCACGCACTTGATCACGATCAGCAGGAACAGCAACTGGGTCGCGCCGAACATGAACGCGCCGATACTGGAGACCATGTTGAAGTCGGCAAACTGCAGGGCGTAATCCGGAATCCGCCGTGGCATGCCCGCCAGCCCGAGGAAGTGCATGGGGAAGAAGGCCAGATTCATCCCGATAAAGGACAGCCAGAAATGGGTCTTGGCCAGGGTCTCGTCATACATGTGGCCGGTCCACTTGGGCAGCCAGAAGTAGGCCGAGGCAAAGATGCCGAAGATGGCGCCGGGCACCAGCACATAATGGAAGTGGGCCACCACGAAGTAGGTGTCGTGGTACTGGAAGTCCGCCGGGGCAATCGCCAGCATCAGGCCCGAGAAGCCACCGATGGTAAACAGGATCACGAAAGCCACGGCAAACAGCATGGGCGTCTCGAAGGTCAGGGAGCCCCGGAACATGGTGGCCACCCAGTTGAACACCTTCACCCCGGTGGGCACGGCAATCAGCATGGTGGCGTACATGAAGAACAGCTGGCCCGCCAGTGGCACGCCCACGGTGAACATGTGGTGCGCCCAGACGATAAAGGACAACAGGGCGATGGCACCGACCGCGTAGACCATCGAGGCATAGCCGAACAGCGGCTTGCGGGAGAACGCCGGAATGATGTGCGAAACCGCACCGAAGGCCGGCAGGATCATGATGTAGACCTCTGGGTGCCCGAAGAACCAGAACACATGCTGGAACAGCACCGGATCGCCACCGCCGGAGGCGTCAAAGAAGCTGGTACCGAAGTTGATGTCCATGAGCATCATGGTGACCACGCCGGCCAGCACCGGCATGACCGCGATCAACAGGAATGCGGTGATCAACCAGGTCCATACGAACAGGGGCATCTTCATCAAAGTCATGCCCGGTGCCCGCAGGTTCAGGATGGTGGCGATCACGTTGATCGCGCCCATGATGGAGGAGATACCCATGATGTGGATGGCGAAAATGAAGAAGGTGGTGCTCGGTGGCCCGTAGGTCGTCGACAGGGGCGCGTAGAAGGTCCAGCCGAAGTTGGGCGCGCCACCCTCCATGAACAGGGTGGACACCAGGATCAGGAACGCGCACGGCAACAGCCAGAAGCTCCAGTTGTTCATCCGCGGCAACGCCATATCCGGTGCCCCGATCATCAGCGGCAGCATCCAGTTGGCCAGCCCGACGAACGCGGGCATGACCGCACCGAACACCATGATCAGGCCGTGCATGGTGGTCATCTGGTTGAAGAATTCCGGCTGCACTATCTGCAGGCCGGGCTGGAAGAGTTCGGCCCGGATGACCATCGCCATGGTTCCCCCCAGGAGGAACATGGCAAAACTGAACACCAGGTACATGGTCCCGATGTCCTTGTGGTTGGTGGTCAGCAGCCAGCGGCTGATGCCTTTGGCCGGGCCGTGATGATGTTCCTGGGCGTGGGTATCTGCAACCGCACTCATGAAAACCCCCGTTACCGCCGTTGATTATGGCTGGTGATCGTTATTATCTGGCGTCGATTACTGCTGGTTCTTGTAATCCAGAATTTCCTTGGGTGTGACCATGTCACCGGTGTTGTTACCCCAGGCATTTCGCTCGTAGGTAATCACCGCCGCCAGGTCCACCTCGCTCAGCTGGTTGCCAAAGGCCTGCATGGCTGTGCCCGCCTTGCCGTTGACGACAATATCGATATGGGCCGTCATGTCGCCTGTCGCGATCGGGCTACCCTTGAGCGCAGGGAACGCGGGCGGAGCACCACTGCCGTCCGGCTGGTGACAGGCCGCGCAAGCGGTCTGGTAGGCCTTCTCGCCCCGGGCCATGAGCTCTTCCATAGTCCAGTCCTTCTGCGTCAGCTCACGCTCTTTCTCGGCCGCCGCCTTCTGCTCCGCCAGCCAGACATTGAATTTCTCTTCCGGGACCGCCTCAACCACGATCGGCATGAAGCCATGGTCCTTGCCACAGAGCTCGGTACACTGGCCCCGGTAGGTACCCGGCTCATCCACCCGGAACCAGGCCTCGTTAATGAAGCCGGGGATAGCATCTTTTTTCACGCCAAATTCCGGCACCCACCAGGAATGGATGACGTCGTTGGCGGTCAGCAGCAGCCGCACCTTCTTGCCGACCGGAACCATCAGCGGGTTGTCCACCTCCAGCAGGTAGTTCTCGCCCTTGTCCTGCCGGTTTTCGATCTGGTCGCGGGGAGTCGCCAGGTTGGAGAAATAACCGAACTCCTGGTCAACATACTCGTACTGCCACTTCCACTGGTAACCGGTGACCTTGATATCCACCTCGGATTCGGTGGTGTCGTACATGTCGACGAGGGTCGCGGTGGCGGGGATCGCCATGACCACCAGGATGACAAACGGTATGATGGTCCAGAGAATCTCCACCATCGTGTTCTCGTGGAAATTCGCCGGTTTGTGACCCTGGGATTTGCGGTGGGCGAAGATGGACCAGAACATAACCCCGAAGACCACCACGCCGATGACGACGCAGATCCACAGAATGGTCATGTGAAGGCCGAAGATATCATTACTGGTGCCGGTTACCCCGGGCGTCATGTTCATCGTCCAGTCCGCCATGGACCAGGTCGGGAACACAAGACCACCCAACAGGGCACCTGCCCGCTTAGCGTGCACGCGCATACTGTGTCTCCACAGAGTGTTATTCTTGTCGGATTTTGCGTTATCCCTCTGTTTTGACGGCACTCGCAGAAACACCAGTCAAACCAGAGTGAAAGCCTGCTTACGGATACTTCAATTTCGAGTATAGACACAGATCAAAAAAAGACTAAAAAATCGGCTAAATCTAAAACTGATAACCCGGGATTTTTAAGAATCAGAACGAATATGACTTTTCAACTGGCCACCACCGACCGGCGACTCTGGGCGCTGGCCTGGCCCCTGATGCTCACCAACCTGACCGTGCCCCTGCTCGGGTTGGTGGACACTGCGGTGCTCGGCCATCTCGACAGCCCCGAATACCTCGGAGCAGTGGCCGTCGGGGCCAATCTGTTCAGTATCCTGTACTGGACCTTCGGCTTCATGCGCATGGGCACCACCGGCCTTGCCGCCCAGGCATGGGGCAAACGGGACGATTTTGGCCAGGTGGCGTTGCTGCTGCGCTCGGTGCTGCTTGCAGTGGGTATCGGTCTGCTGCTGATCCTGTTTCACCAGCCGCTGATCCGCATCGGCCTGGTGCTGATGAATCCGAGCCCGGATGTGACCGGACTGGCGGCTGAGTACGCGGCCATCCGGATCTGGAGCGCACCGGCCGTGCTGTGCCAGTACACCCTGGTGGGCTGGCTCATCGGCATGCAGTTCCCCCGGGGGCCGATGATCATGCTGATTGTCGCCAACGGCCTCAACATCGTGCTGGATGTTCTGTTCGTGACCGGACTGGGCTGGAACAGCCGGGGTGTGGCCATCGCCACCGTGATCGCCGAGTACGGTGCCGCCACCATCGGCTTCGCCATTGTGCTGACCCGCCTGCCGGACGGACAGCGACTGACCCGAGAGCTGTTCGGACGGCTGTCGGATTACCTGAAAATCCTGCGGGTCAACCGCTACATCATGGTGCGGACCATCGCCCTGCTGCTGGTACTGGCCTTCTTTACCGCCCAGGGCGCCCGCCAGGGTGACACCATCCTGGCCGCCAATGCCGTGCTCATCACCTTCCTGCTGGTGATCTCCAATGCCCTGGACGGCTTCGCCAACGCCGCCGAAGCATTGATTGGCGAAGCCATCGGCAAGGACAGCCGACGCCGGTTTCGCGTGGTTTTCCGTAGCGCACTGCGTTGGTCCCTGTGGGGCGCCCTGCTGCTGACCATTATCTTTGTCTTCGGCGGGCGCCAGCTGATTGCGCTGCTGACCGGCATCGAGTCGGTCCGTGTGACCGCCTGGGAATACCTGCCCTGGCTGTGGCTGCTGCCATTCGCGGCGGTCTGGGGCTTCCTGCTGGACGGGGTGTTCATCGGCGCCACGCGCACCCGGGACATGCAGAACACCATGCTGTTCTCGGCGCTGGGTGTGTTCCTGCCGGTGTGGTGGTTGACCACTGGCTGGGGCAACCATGGCCTCTGGTTCTCCCTGATCTGCCTGATGCTCGCCCGAGCCCTTACCATGGGCTGGCTGTCCTGGTCCCACACCAGGACAGGACGCTGGTTCGAATCATGGTGACACAACCGGTCCATGCGATAATTTTCCGGCGCTGCAATTTGCAGGGGATGGACCGGCAAGCGGACAAATGTCGACTACACTAGACAGAAACAGCAGGCCGGTTGGCCGAATACACCGTTTCCTGCTGCACTCGTTGACTCGTTGCAAACAACGGGAGGCGCCTTGCGACCTCAACTAGCACAGACACTGGCATCTCCTCACATGACACCACAGGTAGTGCTCGAAATCATTGACGACGCCCGGCGCAAGGAAGCCCGATCCGGGACCTTCCTCCGCCAGCTCCGCGAGAAGGCAGAGCGATTGCCGTCGTCCGTGGTCATCGAGGGCTACCAGCCGGCCACCGCCCTGTTCCAGTTTGCCATCGAGTACATCGAAATGGCGCCACGACTGATCGAATGCGTGGAGGCCTGCGCCCGGGAGGCGGGCAAGGCTGAACTGTTCCGGCCCTTTGTGGATGCCGCCATCCGTTACTTCACCCAGCCCTCCGTGCTGCTGGTGCGCTACGACGGGCTCGACGGCCTGCTGATCCGCGCCTACCTGTGCCACCGCCTGATGGAGGAAATGCACGAGAACAACCGCTCCATCCGGCAGAGCGAACTGGTGGATATCGAGGCCACGCGGGCCAACCTGCTGGTGCACGAGCTGATTGGCGAGCCTTTTGCCAACGAGCTGGATGAGTCTGTCACAGTCACCGTGCTGCAGATTGCCGGCACACCCGACTATTACAATCTGAACCTGGATCCCTTTGTCGAACAGGTGAACAACGCGGCCTGGAACTGGATGCGCCAGTACTGGGAGAACCTGCTGGTCCGGAATCATATCCGGTTTTCACTGGGCGGCGATCTGGTTTAGACGGTATCCTTGGCGGTTTTCCACGACTTCAATCAGCCACAGGAGACGTCATGCTGGAAAACGCCGATCTGGGAAAACTCATATTACGCCTGACCCTGGGCGGACTGATGCTGTTCCATGGTATCGCCAAGCTGCTCAACGGTATCGGCTTTATCGAGGCGGAACTGGCCAGCCACGGGCTGCCCGCGTTTCTCGCCTATGGCGTATTCATCGGCGAGCTGATTGCTCCTCTGATGGTGATCCTGGGTTACCAGACCCGGATCGGGGCAATGCTGATCGTATTCAACATGGTCGTCGCCATCGTTCTGGTACACGCCCATGAATTGCTGGCACTGGGCCGTAACGGCGGACTGGCCCTGGAGCTCCAGCTGTTCTTCCTGTTCACCGCCGTCGCCGTGGTCTTCCTGGGACCCGGCAGATACAAGCTCAAGAACTGAAAGGGCTGACCATGACCGACAAGAAACCGACCATAAGCCCGGGGCGTTACCGGCACTACAAGGGCCAGGATTACGAAGTGATTGGCGTCGCCCACCACAGCGAAACCGAAGAGCCCCTGGTGGTCTACCGTTGCCTGTACGGCGACTACAGCCTCTGGGTGCGCCCCCTCGCCATGTTCCGGGAAACCGTGGAAGTCGCCGGTGAACTGGTTCCCCGTTTTGCCCGCATCGACGACTGAGCTCGGTAATCCCGTTTTGACTCGGGCGGTCATTTCCTGCACATTAGCGCGCTTTTCATGACGCCGGTCCCCAAAAGGGGCCGGCAAAACCGTTGATTCCTACCCGGAGTTTGCCATGAATGCCGTTGTTGCCGCGGTACTGGTCATGCTCGTGCTGAGCCTGTGCCGTATCCACGTTGTCGTTGCCCTGATTATTGGCGCCATCTCCGGCGGCCTGATCGCCGGCATGTCCCTGGACGCCACCATCGAAGCCTTCAACAACGGGCTGGGCGGTGGGGCCACTGTCGCACTGTCCTACGCCACCCTGGGTGCCTTCGCCGTCGCCATCGGCAAATCGGGCCTCGCCCACGCACTCGCGGACCGGGCACTCGCCCTGGTGGGTCGCCAGGAAGACGGCAGCGCCGCCACCGGCATCCGCTTCCTGATCGTCGGACTGCTGCTGGCCATTGCCGTGTCATCCCAGAACATCCTGCCGATCCACATCGCCTTCATCCCGCTGGTGGTGCCGCCGCTGCTGTACGTGATGGCGAAACTCAACATGGACCGCCGGCTGGTAGCCTGCGTGCTGACCTTCGGCCTGATCACCCCGTACATGTTCCTGCCGGTGGGCTTCGGCGGCATCTACCTGAACGAGATTCTGCTGGCGAACGTGGCCGACAACGGTGTCGACGCCAGTGGTCTGAACGTCATGTCCGCCATGGCCCTGCCGGCCCTGGGCATGCTCGTGGGCCTGCTGATCGCGGTATTCTTCAGCTACCGCGGTGACCGCAAGTACAACATGGAAGCGATCGCGAAGACCGAGCGGGTTAACGTCGCCTACAGCCCCCGCACCCTGATCATGGCCCTGGCGGCCATCGTGGTCGCGTTCGTGGTACAGCTCTGGCTGGGCTCCATGATCCTGGGCGCGCTGGCCGGCTTCGTGCTGTTCAATCTGTCCGGCGTGGTGAAGTGGAAAGAGGCCGATGACCTGTTCACCGAAGGCATGAAAATGCTGGCCATGATCGGCTTCATCATGATCGCCGCCAACGGTTTTGCGGAAGTGATGCGGGAAACCGGCGACATCGCCACTCTGGTGGAAGGCTCTGTCGCCGCCATCGGCGAGAACAAGCCCCTGGCCGCTTTCCTGATGCTGGCGGTGGGCCTGCTGATCACCATGGGTATCGGCTCGTCCTTCTCCACCATTCCCATCATCGCGGCCCTGTACGTCCCGCTGGCCCTGCAGATGGGCTTCAGCCCCCTGGCCATCGTGGCCCTGGTCGGCACCGCCGGTGCCCTGGGTGACGCCGGCTCTCCGGCCTCCGACTCCACCCTCGGTCCCACCGCTGGCCTGAACGTCGACGGCCAGCACAACCACATCTGGGACACAGTGGTGCCGACCTTCCTGCACTACAACTTGCCGTTGCTCGGCTTTGGGTGGTTGGCGGCTATGGTGCTCTGACTTTGGGGTACGCCGTTCTTTTGTAGCCTGCTGGTTTGGGGGGCTTCGAGGGGGCGGGGTACCTTTTCTTCTGGGCACAAAAAACTCGCTTCGCTCAGACAATTGTGCCCGGCAGAAAAGGTACCCCGCCCCCTCGTTCTCTGACTAAACGGAAATATCGAAGAAAAACTGACAAGATTTTTAAGCGTTTACCTTCTTCCGCTTCAAACTGCGGGGACGCCCCGAAAATCAGGACCGCTTGTCATTAGATCCAAGGGACCCCCAAGCAGTTTCCCAG
>JAAZVL010000145.1 GCA_018623515.1 Marinobacter sp. | reverse complement strand
GCGGCATAGACGGATTCGCCGGAGGAGCCGACCCGGGCCGCGTCGGACGCCACGTTGATGACCTTGCCGCCGCCGGCGGCCACCATCTTCGGCAGCACCACGTGATGCATGTTCAGGGCGCCGGTCAGGTTGACCGCAATCAGCTGGTCCCACAGTTTCGGTTCGGTTTTGAGGAACGGGATGAAGCGGTCGAAACCGGCGTTGTTCACCAGCACCGTGGGCACGCCCAGATCGGTTTCGATGGCCGCCACGGTCTCGGTGATGGCGGCGTAGTCGGTGATGTCCGCGGCGTAGGCGCGGGCGGTGCCGCCGGCTTCGGAGATCAGGTCAGCCGTGGCCTGGGCCGCATTCTCGTCCCGGTCCAGGACGGCCACCAGGCTGCCTTCCTCGGCAAAGCGCTGGCACACGGCACGGCCGATGCCGCCCCCGCCGCCGGTCACGATGACTGTTTTTCCGTTAAGGCCTCTCATGATGACTTGCTCCTGTTGCTGTTCAATCAATGGGATCAGCCGCGCTTGGCCGGTTCCAGGCGAACCTCTTTGGCCTGCTCGCGCAGCTTGAATTTCTGGATCTTGCCGGAGGCGGTGCGGGGCATGGCCTCGATCACTTCCAGGTATTCCGGCAGGTAGTTCCTGGACAGTTGCTGTTCGGTCAGGTAGGCCTTGATTTGGTCCAGGGTCAGGTCGGTGGCGTTCTCGTCCAGGGTGACGTAGGCGCACAGACGCTCGCCCAGGCGCTCGTCGGGACAGCCCACCAGGGCGACATCGACGATGCCCGGATATTTGTAGAGCAGGTTTTCCACCTCGACCACCGGGATGTTCTCGCCGCCACGGATCACCACGTCCTTGGTGCGGCCGGTGATGCGGATGTAGCCGTCCCTGTCCATCCGGGCGAGGTCACCGGTGTTGAACCAGCCGTCCTCATCCACGCCGTAGAGTTCGGGCCGCTTGAGATAACCCACGAACAGGCTGGAGCCCCGAACCAGCAGACTGCCCTCCTCTCCGGCCGGCAGTTCATTGCCCTGGAAGTCGGTGACTTTCACTTCCATCCAGGGCAGGGCCTTGCCGTCGGACTGGCTGGCCCGCTCAGCGGGATCTTCCGGGCAGGTCATGGTGACGGCACCGTTTTCGGTCATGCCCCAGGCCGAGACAATCTTCGCCTTGAGCACCTTGCCGGCCTGCTCGACCACCGCACTCGGAATAGGTGCGCCAGCGGAGACGAAAATGCGCAGGGAATCCAGCTGACCTTCGTGCTTGGGTGCAGTCTTGACCAGGTCGGCCAGGAAAGGGGTAGCGGCCATGGTGAAGGCCGGTTTCTCGGCGGCAATCACCTTGCAGACGTAGTCCGCGTCCCAGATGTCCTGGAGGATGGCGGTGGTGCCCAGGTAAACCGGCATCATGATGCCGTACATGAAGCCGGTCTGGTGGGCCACCGGGGAGGCCATCAGCACCTTGTCATCCGAACTCAGGTGCAGGCGCCCGGCGTAGGGCCGCACATTCGAGAACAGGGTGTTCGAGGTGTGCATGACGCCCTTGGGCTCGCCGGTGGTACCGGAGGTGTAGAGGATCTGGATGGCGTCGTCAGCGGTGAGCTGGCGCTCGGCAAACAGGGCCTTGGTGTCCTGTTTTTCTTCCCAGGCGGTCTCTACGAGGCGCTGTTCAAAGCTGCGTTCGCCTTCGCCGCCGATCACCAACAGGGTTTCCAGATTGGGCAGTTCGGCGCGGATACCGTCGATCATGGCCTCGTAATCGAAGCCCCGGAAGACCTTGGGAATCACCAGCAGTCTGGCTTCGCCATGCTTGAGCATGAAGCGCAGTTCCCGCTCCCGGAAGATGGGCATGAGCGGGTTCAGGATGGCGCCGATGCGCATGCAGGCCAGATGCAGGGCCGTGGTCTGCCACCAGTTCGGCAGCTGGCACGCCACCACATCGCCTTTCCCGATACCCATGGCCGCCAGGCCCGCCGCCATGCGCGTGACCTTGTCATTGAGTTCCTGATAGGTGAGGGCGGTGCGGATATCGCCCGTGACCTGGTAGCCGACGATGGCTTCCCGGTCCGGAGTACTGGCCACGGCCTGATCGAGGTAGTCGGTAATGAGCTTATCGTTCCAGGCGCCGCTGTCGATCATGGCGGCACGGCGTTCCGGATTGAGAGTGATGCCTGTATCCATCTGATTCACCTGTTGTGTCCGGTTTGTTGTTGTTGGGGACCTGACTGCAGCTACAGGTCATTGTGTGGTCCATTCCAAAATACGCCCGCCCCAAATAATGTGTCAACATGTTGCCTAAAAATATATCCGGGTGTAGTCTGTTTCAATCATTTTGTAATGGGTATGCAAGGATTAAAAGGTAATAAGAAAACGCCTGTTAGCGGAGATGGTTATGGGATACAGCAACATATTGCTTGAAAAGCACGAAGCCGTGGCGCTCATCCGGCTGAACCGGCCGAAGGTGCACGACGCGCTCAACAATGCACTGATGAACGAGTTGAGCGCCGCCTGCCGTGGTCCAGTTTTGCCAGCGAGGATTGCAAGGAAGGGATGAGCGCCTTTTTTATCATTTTTTCAGAAAGCGACCGCATTTTGCCGGAAATCGGTTAAAATGCGGTCGCCCAACCAGGCAACATTTAGTAATATTACGAAAATATTCAGGGTCGGCGAGCATAGTCAGGCTTTCTTGTTGTTATTAAGACTAAATGCGGTCGGAAAATGTACCTTTGGAGCATACCCCGGTACATAAATATCAAGGAAGATTCTGGCCCTTCGCCACATAATTCCAACACTCCGTTTTCTCAGAAGATATCTGCAATGCCCACTACCGTGTTTTCCGGCTTTACCCACAATTTCCTTGGCAAGGCACCTGTCTGGTACAAGCAGGCCATTCTGCTGTTCCTGATTGCCAACCCGATTGTGATGTACGTGCTTGGCCCGGGGGTGGCGGGCTGGTTGCTGATCGGCGAGTTCATCTTCACGCTCGCCATGGCGCTGAAATGCTACCCCCTGTTGCCGGGCGGGCTGCTGGCGGTGGAAGCCCTGTTGATCGGCCTGACCACGCCGGATGCGGTGTACCTGGAAGTGCTGACCAACTTTCCGGTGATCCTGCTGCTGATGTTCATGGTGGCGGGCATCTACTTCATGAAGGAACTGCTGCTGGTTACCTTCACCCAGATTCTGGTGGGGGTCCGCTCCAAGTCGGCGCTGTCCCTGTTGTTCTGCAGTGCGGCGGCGGTGCTGTCGGCCTTCCTGGACGCCCTGACTGTCACCGCCGTGATTATCTCGGTCGCGGTGGGTTTCTATTCCGTTTATCACAAGGTGGCATCCGGTAAGGGGTATCACCACTCCGACCACAATGCCAACAGCGACGAGGAAGTGATCGAGCTGCACCGGGAGGATCTGGAAAACTTCCGGGCGTTTCTGCGCAGCCTGCTGATGCATGGCGCCGTGGGTACCGCGTTGGGTGGCGTGACCACCATGGTGGGTGAGCCCCAGAACCTGCTGATTGCCAAGGTTGTCGGTTGGGACTTTGTCGGCTTCTTCCTGAGCATGGCACCGGTGAGCCTGCCGGTGCTGGTGGGTGGTCTGGTCACCTGCTGGGCCCTGGAGAAGCTGCGCTGGTTCGGCTATGGCGGCCGTCTGCCCAAGCCGGTACGCCGGGTGCTGGAAGAGTTCGCCGAGAATGAACGCAACAAACGCACCAAGGCGGATCAGGCGGCACTGTGGGTGCAGGCTGCCGCAGCCGCAATCCTGGTGATCGGCCTGGCGTTCCACCTGGCGGAGGTGGGCCTGATCGGCCTGCTGGTGATTATCCTGGTTACCTCCTTTACCGGCATCACCGACGAGCACCAGATCGGCAAGGCGTTCCAGGAATCCCTGCCGTTCACCTCACTGCTGGTGGTGTTCTTCGCCGTGGTTGCCGTCATCCACGAGCAGCACCTGTTCAAGCCGATCATTGATTACGTGCTGTCACTGCCGCAAAGCGAACAGCCGGGCATGTTCTTCCTGGCCAACGGCCTGCTCTCCATGATCAGTGACAACGTGTTCGTGGCCACCGTCTACATCAGCGAGGTCAAACAGGCCCTGGATGCCGGCGCCATCAGTGTCGAGCACTTCCGGGATCTGGCCGTTGCCATCAACACCGGCACCAACCTGCCCAGCGTGGCAACTCCTAACGGGCAGGCCGCGTTCCTGTTCCTGCTGACTTCCGCAATCGCTCCGCTGGTGCGGTTATCCTATGGCCGGATGGTCTGGATGGCGCTGCCCTACACCCTGGTGATGGGAGGGATCGGCCTGTATTTCGTGGTTTACCATATCTGACTGATTGTCGAAATTGCGCCACGTGTCAGTGCAGACAGCGGTAGTTCTGGTACTCTAGCCTGCAGGGATATCCGCAGACCTGGAGATCATGATTAAGCACGCGAGGTTGTATTCCGGAAACGGGGTGGTTCGGCCACACATCCGGTTTTATGTGTGGGTAACCATGGTGCTGGTGGCCATCGCCGCCCCGTCGTCATGGGCCGAGGCTCCTGGGCATGCCGGTGTGCTTCGCATCGCCTATAATGAATTCCCGCCTTTTGCCCATCACACCAAATCCGGCGAGGCCTCCGGCCTGATTATCGACATGACCCGCAAAGTGGTTGAAGAGGCCGGTTACACGCCAGAGTTCCTGTTCCTGCCCGTCAGCCGGATCTATCTCTACCTGAAAAACGGCAGCGTGGATGTCTGGCCGGGGCTGACCGATATTCCCCAATTGCAGGGGGAGGTCCTGGAAAGCTGGGCGCAACCCCTGACCGTCCAACTCAGTGCCTGGTATCTCGACGGCAAGCCACCCCTGAACCATTTTGACGATCTCAACGGCAAGACTGTGATCGTGATTGCAGGTTACACCTACGCCGGCCTCATCCAGTGGCTGCAGGAATCCGATGAAATTCTGGTCACCGAGGCCCCGACTCACCGGGCGGCCATCGATATGCTCAAGCGCCACCGGGGCGACTATGTGCTGGATTATCAAGCGCCGGTGCAGGAAATCCTGACCCAACCATCCGACAGCGTGGTGAGGGAGTCGGAAGTCCGCTCCCGGACAGCGGCCTGGTTGTTCTCCCTTGCCAATCCGCGGGCGGCGATTCTCAGGGAGGCATTCGACGATGCCTACCTGCGATTGGTGCGCCGGGGTGAGTTACCGGTTATGCCTCCCCACGGTCAGAGCTACGTGATACCCGGCTTTCCGGACGCCTACCGCTGACTGCTGATCTGCTCAGGGTGTGAGGGTGATATCCCGGTACCAGGCCGTGGCTTTCTCACCGGTGTTGTCCGAATCGGACATGATGGCGATTCCCACCACCGGCGGTGGCTCCTCGCCAAAGGCCTGGCGATAGTCCGCCACGATATCCCGCTCCACGCTGGCCCATTCGCCAGTCCGGTCGCTGCCAGAGTTCACCGCCACCATTACGGTTCTCTCCGTGTAGGAATTCGGGATGAACTCCCCCTCGGGAAGCCGGTTGGCCCAGATGTAATTCAGGGCATTGCCGGGCAGCGTCTCGCCGAACAGTACTTCGACCGTCTTGCGTTTGGCGCGCTCGAAAAAACCGGCGTTTTCGGGCTGGAATTCAAAGGCGACATAGATACGCGCCGGGTAGTCATCCCCCGACTTCTCCCGGGCGTTACCGCCCTCGAATACGTTCGACACCTTCCATTCCCAGGCCAGCTTCAGGCTGTCCTTCGGCTTCAGGTTCAGGCGGGTAATGAGCCCGGAGGCGCCGCCGTTGGTGGTGGCTTTCACCACCTGCTGGCCATCCTCCTGCACCAGTTCGTATCGGGTGTGCTGCTCAATTTTGGGAAACTGCAGGGGCTCCCAGCCCTCGTCCAGGGACTGGATCTGCGAGAAAGGCGGAATCGGATTATCACTGGCCAGGACCTGGGCGCCCAGCGCCGCACACAGCGAGATTCCAGTGAACCAGTACCAGCGGGATTTCATGGTGTACCCCTTGTTGTGACGTAGCAACGAAGACAGCGGGAAAGCGGAAAAGTGCCTTGTCCTCATGGTTCTTCGTGTATATAGTGTTTCTATCCTTGGTTAACTACCAGATGTTGTGATCATTCGCTGATCACCTCCGGTAGTCGGGAATCCGGTGAGAATCCGGAACTGACGCGCAGCGGTATTGGGGAACGAGCGTGGCACCCACGACACTGGCAATCGCCGGGAAGTCGCCACGCAAGGCCGGATCAGATGATCCACGCCCCTGAGTCCGAAGACCTGCCAGGGATCAGAAGCCGGCAAAACCGGTTTCTGGACTGCACCTTCGCGACTCAGGGTGAGCAGACCGGTTCCCGTTGCCTGTCCTCCAGGCAAAGTGTGCCCCTGCATTCGCGAAGGTGAAATGGAACCAACGCGAACCCAGGAGAGCACCATGACAGCCACCGCCTTCGCCGAACCACTGGCAGCTTCCACCGATACCCAATCCCTTCAGGTCATTAAACGCAACGGCACCCTGGTTGGATTCAATCCAGCCAAAATCAGTGTCGCCGTGACCAAGGCCTTCCTCGCCGTGGAAGGCGACAAGGCTGCCGGCTCCGCCCGCATCAACGACGCCGTGCATCGGGTTACCGAGCAGGTGGTCCAGGCCATCAGCCGGCGCCTGAAAGCGGGGGGCAAGGTCCACATCGAAGACATCCAGGACCAGGTGGAACTGGCCCTGATGCGGGCCGAAGAGCAGAAAGTGGCCCGGGCCTACGTGCTGTACCGGGAAGAACACGCCCGCAAGCGGGCGGTGGAAGAGCCCATGGAGGCCCACCCGCACCTGACCGTGAAGAAGGCCGACGGCAGCATCGCCCCACTGGACCTGGGCCTGATGAAACTCCAGGTGGAGCAGGCGGCCACAGGCCTGGAAGGGATTGATGGCGAATCCCTGGTGGAAGACGCCCTGCGCAACCTGTACGACGGCATCGAAGAGACCGAGGTGCTGTCCGCACTGGTCATGACTGCCCGCAGCCGGATCGAGCAGGAACCGGACTACAGTGCCGTCACCGCCCGACTGTTGCTGGAGCAGCTGCGCCTTGAGGCCGCCGAAGCCCTGGACCTGCCCCGCAACCAGTCCCTGGCGGAGGTTTATCCACAGGCCCTGACCGCCTTCATCCACGCCGGTATCCGTTATGAACTGCTGGACGAAGCCCTGGCCGCGTTCGACCTGGAGCGGCTGGGCGAGGCCCTGCAACCCGAGCGGGATCACCAGTTCGGCTTCCTTGGCCTGCAGACCTTGTATGACCGTTACTTCCTGCACTGGAACAAGGCCCGGCTGGAACT
>JAAZVL010000144.1 GCA_018623515.1 Marinobacter sp. | reverse complement strand
TCCTTTGCGTTCTACAATACGCTGGACGAGGTGGACAAACTGTTCACCGGCCTGCAGAAGATCCAGCGCCTGTTTGCCTGATGGAGGTGGAATGATGACAGCCGAAGTCTTCACCCCAAGCGACGTAACCGTGACCATGACCCCGAGTGCGGTCAAACACGTACGTAAGCAGCTCGACAAGAAGCCGGAAGCCAAGGGCATTCGCCTGGCCATCAAGAAAAGTGGCTGCTCCGGCTTCAAGTACGAGACCCAGTGGGTGGACGAAGCCGCAACCGATGACCGCGTATTCCACATCGATGGCGTGGACGTGTTCGTGAAAGAAGAACACCTGCCAATGGTGAACGGCATCGAAATCGATTTTGTCACCGAGGGCGTGAATTCGCTCTTCAAGTTCCGCAACCCGAATGCCACGGCAGAGTGTGGTTGCGGGGAGAGTTTTACCGTCGCTTAGGTGGTGAAACCGGGGCCAGAGTTGAAAACGGGGTCAGATGAAGGCTTTCATCTGCCCCCAACCTAAACAAACCAAAGCACATTACGAGACCAGGCATGCAAGAACGGGAAGTGGTCCTGACCAAACGCGAGGTGGAAGCACGCCTCGTCCCCGCCGGAACCGAGATCATGATTCCGGCGGACACCTTTGTGACCATCACTCAGTCCCTTGGCGGCACTTTCACCGTCGCCGTCAACGGCAATCTGGCCCGGATCGAAGGCCACGACGCCGATGCCCTGGGCAAGCAACCGCTGGAAAGCAGCTTCGAGACCCCGGAAGACGGCACCGTCAACGAAAACCAGGTCTGGGAGGCACTGCGCAACTGCTACGACCCGGAGATCCCGGTGAACGTGGTGGACCTCGGCCTGATCTACGAATGCAAGATCGAGAACGACACCGAGGACGGCAACCACGTCTACATCAAGATGACCCTCACCGCCGCCGGCTGCGGTATGGGCCCGGTGATCTGTGACGACGTCAAGCGCAAGGTCGAGCATGTGCCGAACGTGGACAAGGTGACTGTCGAACTCACCTTCGATCCGCCCTGGAACAACGACATGCTGACCGACGAGGCCAAGCTGGAACTGGGGATGCTGTGAAGCCCGGGCTTAAACCGCTAACATGGGGTCAGATGAACGCTTTCATCTGACCCCGTCCTGGAACCCAACCCCGGGATCTGAAGCACCCCCGGGGTCTGAAGAAAGCCTTCTTCTGACCCCATTTTCATTTTTAAACCCAGCGTCCAAAGCAGCAATCACATGACAGCCACCAAAGAAGACTTCCTCAACAACCCCCTGGGAACCAAAACCACCCTGGAAGATGTCCTGGACGCCTTCGAATTCCTGGATGACTGGGAAGAGCGCTACGCCTACATCATCGACCTGGGCAAACAGCTGCCCGCCTTCCCGGACGACGCCCGCACCGAGGAAAACTACGTGCATGGCTGCCAGAGCCAGGTATGGCTCATACATAATTACGATGAGGAGAGCGGCAAGCTCTACTTGCTGATCGATTCCGACGCGATGATCGTTCGCGGCCTCGCGGCGATCATCCTGGTGGCGCTGAACGGCAAGAGCCCCCGGGAGCTGCTGACGACCGATATCGACGAACTGTTCGAACAACTGGACCTGTTCCGCCACATCTCCCCCACCCGCGGCAACGGTCTGCGGGCGATGGTGGGCAAGATCCGGGACATTGCTGCGACCGAAGCCGCCGAGTCCTGAGTCTGGCTCACCTCAGGGGTCTGAAGAACGCGTTCTTCTGACCCCAAGTTCGGTCATGCCCCGCGGTTGCAATCCAAGACGGGGTCAGAAGAAAGCTTTCTTCAGACCCCTCTCCACCCAGCCCCTCGCTGACGCTACACCACAAACTTACACTTCGAAAACAATCCGTTACCACTTCTGTCATGTTCCCGAAAGGCACCTGCTCTAACCTGTCTGCTCCGTAATATTCGCCCTTACCAACAACCCAAGACAGGTATTCAAATGAGCAGTAACCGTCTGACCAGACTCTCCGTCGCCATTGGCGTTTCCATCGCCGCCAGCACCGCTTTCGCAAGCCCGCAGCAGTTCATGTCCGCCCGGTCGTTCGCCATGGCCGGCACCGGCGTGGCCACTGCGCATCCGGCCGATGCAGCCATGACCAACCCGGCCATGATGGCGGCGGATCACCACGACTGGTCGGACGATTTCGGGCTCATGCTGCCGTCGGTGAACGCCCGCGCCGCGGATGAGGAAGAAACGGTAGACCAGATCGACGATATCCAGGATGTGATCGAGGAATTCGACCGCCTGGTCACCGAGTTCGAGAACACCGCTGACCAGCAGAGTGCCGAGAACCTCGCCGCCAGCGCCGAAGATCTCCGGGACCGACTGGTGGCGTTTGACGAGGACACCATCCGGGTCAATGCCGGCCTGGGACTCGGTTTGGCAGTACCGGGGCAAAGCCTGTCGGTGGGCGTCTTCACCAACGCCAACCTGACGGCCACGGTGCGCGGTGAGCTGTCCGACAGCGATCGCACCCTGCTCGACAGCATCGTAACTGCTGCGGATTCCGGCTCGCCCTCCAACGTCCAGGCCATCATCGATGGTGCGCCGGTCGACGATCAGGGCGATATCCGTTTTGATTCCAGGGGCCGCATCCTCGCTTCTGCCGTGGGTGAAGTGGGCATTGCCTTTGCCCGAGCCTTCGAGCTGCAAAGCGGTGATCGCTTCCAGCTGGGCATCTCTCCCAAGTATGTGGAACTCAGAACGTTCCAGTACACCGAAACCGTCTCCGGCTTTGAGGACGACGAATTCGACGGCGACCAGTACCAGACTGACAAGAGCGGCTTCAACGTGGATCTCGGCGCCGCCTACGCCTTCGGTGACGAGCACCAATGGAACGCGGGTCTCGCTGTGAAAAACCTGATTCCCATGGAGTTGGACTCCGCAGCCAGTCGACCGGAGTTGGGCGAACAGGTTCGCACCCTGGAACTCAACCCAATGGTCACCGCCGGCATTGCCCACAAGAGCGAACATCACGTGGTGACCGCCGAGCTGGACCTCACCGAGAAGGAAGCCTTCGGCTTTGAGGACGACACCCAGTGGCTTGCCCTCGGCGCCGAGTTTGACGCCTGGCGCTATGCCCAGCTGCGCGTCGGTGTCCGCCACAACCTGGCCAGCAATGACAATAACGA
This sequence comes from Marinobacter sp., assembly GCA_018623515.1. Taxonomy (GTDB): domain Bacteria; phylum Pseudomonadota; class Gammaproteobacteria; order Pseudomonadales; family Oleiphilaceae; genus Marinobacter. The sequence continues at coordinate 4,135 of JAAZVL010000144.1, read as the reverse complement.
TGGCATCGAAGAAGACACCCAATTCACCGTCGGCCTCGGCCTGAACCTGCTGGGCGCGCGCCTGGATCTGGGCGCGCTGTACAGCGATGCGGATGTGGGTGCGGCTATCGAGATTGGCAGCGCGTTCTGACGTTGCAAAGGGGTCTGATGAAGGCCTTCATCTGACCCCGTCTTGGACGCCAATCTCCGTGTATGGCTATAGTTGGGGTCAGAAGAAGGTTTTCTTCAGACCCCTGAGTCAGCAGCCACCTCCCTGAGTCGGACCCGGGGTCTGATGAACGCTTTCATCTGACCCCTCTTTCACTCCTGTCTCCTCCCCCATTATTTGCTAACCTCCCGCCCACGCCCGATAATCCCCCAAACACCCGAACCAAAACCAAAGGCCTCTCCATGCAAACCTACCTGGTCGGCGGCGCTGTCCGTGACGAACTGCTGGGCATTGACGTCAAGGATCGTGACTGGGTGGTGGTCGGCGCCACGCCGGACGAGATGCTGGCCAAGGGCTTCAAGCAGGTGGGCGCGGACTTTCCGGTCTTCCTGCATCCCCGGACCCGGGAGGAGTACGCCCTGGCCCGCACCGAGCGCAAGCAGGGCCGCGGCTACCACGGTTTCAGTGTCTACAGCGCGCCCGACGTCACCCTCGAGGAGGACCTCAAGCGCCGGGACCTGACCATCAACGCCATGGCCAGGGACGAGTGCGGGGAGCTGGTGGACCCCTTCCACGGCCTTGAAGACCTTCAAGCCCGGCAGCTACGCCACGTGTCACCGGCCTTTGCCGAGGATCCGCTACGAATCCTCCGCACCGCTCGGTTTGCCGCCCGTTTCCGACCGATGGGGTTCGAGGTCCATCCCGACACCATGACACTGATGCGTCAGATGGTGGCCGAGGGCGAGGTGGATCACCTGGTACCGGAGCGGGTCTGGCAGGAAATCCAGCGGGCCCTGCACGAACAGGAGCCGGGTACCTTTTTCGAAGTACTCCGGGACTGCGGTGCGCTGGCTGTGCTGATCCCGGAACTGTCGGACGATGACAGACTGGCCGAGGCATTGGCTGCGCTTCGCAGGGTCGCACAGCAGGACACCAGCACCGAACAACGCTTTGCCGCCGTGCTCCTCCCCCTCTCTGCGGAGCAGGCCGTCACTCGCTCAGAAGCCATGAAAGCCCCCAACGACTGTCGGGATCTCGCCAGACTGACCTGCCATTTCAAAACCGCGCTGGCTGATTTATCCTCAACCGAAGACTCAATCGCTTCGGCGCTGCTCGAACTGCTGGATCATGCCGACCTCTGGCGCCGAGAGGCCCGTTTCGAGGCACTGGCGCAAGTATTGGACCATGCCCTGCCCGATGACCTCAGGACGCGGGTAAAGGCCCTGCAGATTGCGGCCCGGGCAGCCGTTGGAGTCAACCCCCGGGAACTTCTGGCACAGGGATTCAAAGGCAAGGCCCTGGGGGAGGCAATCCGGGCAGAACGGCTGAAGCGTATAGAACAGGCATTGCCCGTATCCAACCGTTGAGGACAGACATGACTGATAGCGCGCCCGTTGCACTGGTTACCGGATCAGCACACCGCCTGGGAGCCCGTACCGCCGAAATGCTGCATGACCGGGGCTGGAACCTGGTGATCCACTACCGCACCCGGAAAACCCAGGCGACGGAACTGACTGACCGGCTCAATGAAGAACGCCCCGGTTCAGCTATTTGCCTGCAGGCGGACCTGACCCGGATGGACGATGTCCATCGTCTCGGCAAGGAGGCCCTCGCGCACTGGGGCCGCCTCGACGGCCTGGTCAATAACGCTTCGGTGTTCTACCCCACGCCCAATGGCGAAGCCATGTACGATGACTGGGACCGGATCATGAACACGAATCTGCGCGCGCCCTTCTTCCTGCTCCAGACTTGCCTGACGGCCCTGAAAAATGCCCGCGGTAGCGTCGTGAACCTGATCGACATCTACAGTGAAAAGCCCCTGAGCAACCACCCGCTGTACTGTGCCAGCAAGGCCGGCCTGGCCGCCCTGACCCGCTCCTGGGCCAAGGATCTGGCACCCAATGTCCGGGTGAACGGGGTTTCGCCGGGAGCCATTCTCTGGCCCGAGAACGATGGTGCCATCGACCAGAGCTACCAGAAGGCCATTGTCGAGAAGACCCCTCTGGCCACCACCGGCAATCCCGACGACATCGCCAGCATGGTTATTTTCCTGATGTGTGATGCCCCGTTCGTGACCGGGCAGATCATCTCCGTGGATGGCGGCCGCAGCCTGAACATGTGATCCCGACCAGAGCGCATCGCTACGGCCGGGCTTTGGCCGCCCAACCCTTTCCGGATACAATGCTGGCAGTTTTCCATCCCCGAGCACGGGGAAAACAGCCCGTGCCAGCAAATACCGGAGAGATTCCATGCGTGATGTCGTCATTGTTGCCGCCAAGCGGACCGCCGTCGGAAGTTTTGGCGGAGGCCTGTCCAGCCTGAGCGCGGACCAGCTCGGTTCTGCCGTGCTCAAGGCCCTGCTCGAGGAAACCGGTGTCGCCGGGGACCAGATCAACGAAGTGGTACTGGGCCAGGTCCTGACGGCCGGCTGCGGCCAGAACCCCGCCCGCCAGGCAGCCATCCATGCCGGCATTCCCGCCTCGATACCTGCCATGACCATCAACAAGGTCTGCGGCTCCGGCCTGAAAGCCGTGCACATGGCGGTCCAGGCCATCCGCTGCGGCGATGCCGAGCTGATGATCGCCGGCGGCCAGGAAAGCATGAGCCAGGCCCCCCATGTGCTGCCCAACAGCCGCAACGGCCAGCGCATGGGCGACTGGACCATGATCGACACCATGATCAAGGACGGCCTCTGGGACGCCTTCAACGACTACCACATGGGCATTACCGCCGAGAACATTGTCGAGAAATACGGCATCAGCCGCGGGGAACAGGACGCCTTTGCCGCAGCCTCCCAGCAGAAAGCCGTGGCCGCCCAGAAAGCCGGCTACTTCGACGGCCAGATCGTGCCGATCACCATCCCCCGGCGTAAGGGCGATCCTCTGGTCGTGGACAAGGACGAGGGGCCCCGTGATGGCGTCACCGCCGAAAGCCTGGCCAAACTCCGCCCGGCCTTCAAAAAGGATGGCACCGTCAGTGCCGGCAACGCCTCTTCGCTGAACGACGGTGCCGCGGCGGTCATGGTCTGCAGCGCCGAAAAAGCGAAGGAACTGGGCCTGACTCCGATTGCCACTATCAAAGCCCACGCCAATGCCGGCGTGGATCCGACCATCATGGGTACAGGGCCGATTCCCGCCAGCCAGCGTTGCCTGAAACTGGCCGGCTGGAGCGTGGATGACCTGGACCTGGTTGAAGCCAACGAGGCCTTCGCCGCCCAGGCCATCTCCGTCAACCGCGACCTGGGCTGGGACACCGACAAGGTGAACGTGAATGGTGGCGCCATTGCCATCGGCCACCCCATCGGCGCCTCCGGTTGTCGCATCCTGGTTTCCCTGCTGCACGAAATGGTTCGCCGTGACGTTCACAAGGGCCTCGCCACTCTGTGCATCGGCGGCGGCATGGGTGTCGCCCTGGCGGTGGAACGCTAAAGCCAATGCTCCATGTGGTGCTGTACGAGCCGGAGATCCCGCCCAACACCGGCAACATCATCCGGCTCTGCGCCAACACCGGCTGCCAGCTGCATCTGATCGAGCCCTTGGGTTTCACCCTGGAAGACAAGCAGATGCGGCGGGCCGGGCTGGATTACAGCGAGTACGCCACGGTCAAGGTACACGCCAGCTACCAGGCGTTTCTGGAGAGCGAACAGCCTTCACGACTGTTCGGACTGACCACCAAGGGGAATTGCTTCTACCACGAGGTCAGTTTTCAGGATGGAGACTACCTGATGTTTGGCCCGGAGACCCGGGGCTGCCGGTGGAAGTGCGGGAAAGCCTGCCGGAAGCCCAGCGGATCAGGGTGCCGATGCGGCCGGAGAGCCGGAGCCTGAACCTGTCGAATACGGCGGCGCTGGTGGTGTATGAAGCCTGGCGGCAGCTGGGGTTTAGCGGTGGGGTTTGACGGAAATGAAGATGGGGTCAGAAGAAGGTTTTCATCTGACCCCGGAGTTCGGCGCTGACCTTTGACTTAGGGGTTCGATGGTAACTCAGG
>JAAZVL010000143.1 GCA_018623515.1 Marinobacter sp. | reverse complement strand
GCTTCCCGCGCCAGCACTGAGTCCGGATTGCCGGTCATGCTGATCAGCGGCGCGCCCATACGTTTGATCAGGGGCAGAATGGTGACCACTTCGCTGGTGTTGCCGCTGTTGGAGATGGCAATGACCACATCCTGGCTGGTGATCATGCCCAGATCGCCATGGCTGGCTTCGCCCGGGTGCACAAAGAAAGAAGGCGTGCCGGTGCTGGCCAGGGTCGCCGCAATCTTGTTGCCGATATGACCGGACTTGCCCATGCCGGTTACCACGACCCGACCCTTGCAGGCCATGATGGTCTCGCAGGCGCGGAGGAAGTGATCGTCAATCCGGCCTTCGAGCGCCTCGATGGCATCGCGTTCGATGCGGATGGCTCGGAGGGCGGATGTCCGGAAATCGTGGCTGGTCTGTTCAGTCATCGGGCTCTGGCCTGGCTTGTATCGGGGGAATTCGGCAAAAAGCGTTGAAAGTGGCGGAAGTATATCATTTTCAGAAATTCCGGTGATGACCATCAGGACATTTTACCGCCCAGACATTGAGGTTAGGCGCTGCATCGCATAATGTAGCCCCTCCTCGAAAGGGACAGATTATGGGTTCGACTGCATACATATCTCTGAAGGACGTTGTCTTCTCCCGTTCCGGCCGGCGCATCTTCGATGGCATCACCCTGGATATCCCCAGGGGCAAGATCACTGCCATCATGGGCCCCAGTGGCACCGGCAAGACCACGCTGCTGCGCCTGATCGGCGGCCAGCTCCGCCCGGATAGCGGCAGCGTCCGGGTGGATGGCCACGAGGTGCCGCGCCTCAAGCGCAAGGCGTTGTACGCGCTGCGTGAGAAAATGGGCATGCTGTTCCAGAGTGGTGCCCTGTTTACCGATCTCAGTGTCTTCGAGAACGTGGCGTTTCCTCTGCGGGTACACACGAAACTGCCCGAAGACATGATTCACGACATCGTCCTGATGAAGCTTGAAGCCGTTGGCCTGCGGGGTGCGCGCCACCTGATGCCTTCGGAGCTGTCCGGCGGTATGACCCGCCGGGTCGCACTGGCCCGGAGCATAGCCCTGGATCCGGAGCTGATCATGTACGACGAACCCTTCGCCGGCCAGGATCCCATTGCCATGGGCGTTCTGGTCAAGCTGATCCGGGATCTCAACAGTTCCATGGGACTTACCAGTGTGCTGGTCTCCCACGATGTGCCCGAGTCCCTGAGTATCTGTCATTACGCCTGTATCATTGCCGACGGCAAGGTTATTGGTGAAGGCACGCCGGAGGAGCTGAAGGCTCACCCATCGGACCAGGTCCAGCAGTTCCTGCAGGGGCAGCCGGACGGCCCGGTGCCTTTCCACTATCCCGCGGACGATGCCGGCAAAGACTTCGGTCTGGGAGGGGGCGCCTGATGCTGGATCGTATCGCTTCCCTGGGCCGGCTGGGCCTCGATATTGTCGCTTCCCTCGGCCGATCCGGGCGTTTCCTGGCCGGGGTGCTGAGTGGCGTGCCACGTCCGGTGACAGGCTTCCCGCTGCTGGTCAAACAGATTTATGCAGTCGGGGTGTTGTCCCTGGCCATTGTCGTGGTTTCCGGCCTGTTCATCGGCATGGTCCTGGGGCTGCAGGGTTACACCATCCTCTCCGATTACGGGTCCGAGGCTGCCATCGGCCAGATGATTGCGCTGACCCTGGTGCGGGAACTGGGACCGGTGGTTACCGCCTTGCTGTTCGCCGGGCGGGCCGGCTCGGCCCTGACCGCGGAGATCGGCCTGATGAAGGCCACCGAGCAGCTGTCGAGCATGGAAATGATGGGGGTGGACCCCCTGCGGCGGGTGATCGCACCACGCCTGTGGGCAGGGTTTATCGCCATGCCGATACTGGCGCTCATCTTTTCCGTGGTCGGTATCTGGGGCGGCATGCTGGTCGGTGTGGAATGGCTGGGCGTGTTTGAAGGTTCCTTCTGGGGCAACATGCAGTCCTCCGTGGACTTCGTGGACGACGTGATGAACGGCTTCATCAAGAGCGTCGTATTCGGATTTGTCTGCGCCTGGATTGCCGTGTTCCAGGGCTACGACTGTGTGCCCACGTCCGCCGGAATCAGTTCCGCCACCACCAAGACCGTGGTTTACTCGTCCCTGGCCGTGCTGGGGCTGGATTTTGTGCTAACCGCCGTAATGTTCGGCGATTTCTGAGATTGATCAACAGGAGCCGGTAATGGCACAGAGAACCATTGAAATCATAGTTGGTCTGTTCATGGTTGCGGGGCTGGCGGCTTTGCTGGTGCTCGCGCTTCAGGTCAGCGGGTTGTCGCCCAAGGCCGCCGAGAGCACCTACACCCTGTACGCAAACTTCAACGATACCGGCGGCCTGACACCCCGGGGCAAGGTCTCCATGGCCGGGGTGACGGTCGGCACCATCGAGTCCATATCCCTCGACAAGGAAACCTTCCAGGCCCGGGTGAAAATGTCCATCCATTCCGAGGTGGACAATATCCCGGCGGACAGTTCCGCAGTAATACGTACATCCGGCCTGCTCGGTGAGCAGTACATTGATATATCCGTTGGTGGCGATATGGAATCGCTGCAGGCGGGCGATACCTTCTACTCCACCCAGTCCGCCATGAACCTGGAGCGGCTGATCAGTAACTTTGCTTCCGGCAAATGACCGCCGGAATACCAACCGAACAGAGATAGCGGGAGATCCTGATGGTTGCCTTGACTCAACGACTTTTCCTGGTGTTGGCCCTGCTGGTGGCTGCGGTCGCCGAGGCCCGGGCCGGACAGGCCGAAGAGCTGCGCGAATATGTGGACGTGAATACCCAGAAGCTGGTGCAGAAGCTCAATGAGAAACGCGGTCTTTACGAGAGCGACCCCGAGGCTTTCTACCGGAGCATGGACGAGGCCCTGACCGATTTCGTGGATTTTCGCCGGATTGCCGCCCGGGTGATGGGCCGCTACGCCCGCCAGACCACCCCGGAGCAGCGCGACGAGTTTGTCGAGAAGTTCAAGCGCAGCCTGTTTGATAGCTATGCCAAGGCCCTGGTCGATGCCGAAGACTTCGAGATCAACGTGAAGGAGGCCACCATCCTGCCGCGGGATGAAGGTCGCGCCTCGGTAGAGCTGGAAGTGATCAGTTCCTCGGGCAACCGCTATCCGGTGGTGTATTCCATGTACCGCAATGGCGAGGGGCAGTGGCTGATGGAGAATGTGATTGTCGAGGGTGTGAACATCGGCCTGGCCTTCCGGGACCGTTTCAGCCAGGAAATGGAAGAGAACCGGGGTCAGATCCAGGTCGTGATCGACGGCTGGAGCGATGCCGCCAAGACCATTGATCTGGACGGGGACGCAGACAACTCATGAGCCCTTCCGCACCGCGTGCCGAACTCCGGGATGGCGAGATGATCGTGACCGGCGAGGTGGATGCTTCGTCGGTCATCGAGCTTCGCGAGCAGGGGGAACAGCTGATTCGTGGCATCAACGACGGCCTCGTGGTTGACGTTTCCGGTCTGGAAACCGCCCACAGTGTGGTTCTGTCGATGATGTTGTGTTGGGAGCGACTTGCCAGGAAGCAGGGCATCGACCTGAGCTTTCGCGGAATCAACGGGCGTCTCGCCTCGCTGGCATCACTGAGTAATCTCAGTGCCCAGCTGACCCGCGCCGACTAATTGGTTACAATCTCGCCCCTGATTTTTTCAAAACACCCGAGGATAGTTTATGGACGCCGCCGAAGTCACCAAACTGGTCGAAGAAGCCCTGCCCGGTTGCAAGGTTGAGGTCCAGGTTGATGGTACCCATTATCTGGTCGTCGTTGTGGGTGAGGTATTCGAGGGCCTGCCGACCATCAAACGGCAGCAAATGATCAACAAGGCGCTGTTCCAGCACGTTATGGACGGCACCATCCACGCTCTGCATCCGCGTGCCTTCACTCCCGCAGAATGGGCCGAGCGCCAGAGCTGATACGCCCGCCAGACACAGGAATTCTATTGTGGACAAACTTCTGATTCGCGGGCGCAAACCCCTCGATGGCGAAATCCGTATTTCCGGTGCCAAGAACGCGGCACTGCCGATCCTCGCTGCCACGCTGTTGGCGGACGAGCCGGTGACCGTGGGCAACCTGCCGCACCTGCATGATATCACCACCATGATCGAGCTGTTGGGCCGCATGGGCGTGGAAGTCATCATTGACGAGAAGATGAGCGTGGAGATCCACGCCAACACCATCACGCAGACTCACGCGCCCTACGAGCTGGTCAAGACCATGCGTGCGTCGATTCTCGTACTGGGGCCGCTGGTCGCCCACTTCGGTGAGGCCGAGGTCTCCCTGCCGGGCGGCTGTGCCATCGGCAGCCGGCCGGTGAATCTGCACATCCACGGCCTGGAGCTGATGGGTGCGGATATCAAGGTCGAGAATGGCTACATCAAGGCCAAGACCAACGGCCGCCTCAAGGGCGCCCATATTTTCCTGGACACCGTGACCGTAACCGGCACCGAGAACCTGATGATGGCCGCGGCTCTGGCCGACGGCAAGACCATCCTCGAGAACGCCGCCCGGGAGCCGGAAGTGGTCGACCTGGCCGAGTGCCTCATCGCCATGGGCGCGGACATCAAGGGTCACGGTACCGCCACCATCGAGATCAACGGCGTCGAGCGCCTCCACGGCTGTCACTACGACGTGCTGCCGGACCGCATCGAAACCGGCACCTTCCTGGTGGCCGCCGCTGCCACCGGTGGCCGGGTAAAACTGAAGGACACCCGGGAGGACCTGCTGGAAGCGGTGCTGCTCAAGCTCGAAGAGGCGGGCGCCCACATCGAGACCGGTCCGGACTGGATCGAACTGGACATGAAGGGTAAACGACCGAAAGCAGTCAGCCTGCGCACGGCTCCGTACCCGGCGTTCCCCACCGACATGCAGGCGCAGTTCGCCGCCATGAACGCCGTGGCCGAAGGCTCCGGCACCATTGTGGAGACCGTGTTCGAGAACCGCTTCATGCACCTGCAGGAGCTCGGCCGCATGGGCGCGGACATCACCCTGGAAGGCAACGCCGCCATCATCAAGGGCGTCGAGCATCTGACCGGCGCGCCGGTCATGGCCACGGACCTCCGCGCCTCCGCCAGCCTGGTGATCGCCGGCCTGGTGGCCGATGGCGACACCATCGTCGACCGCATCTACCACATCGATCGCGGCTACGAGTGTATTGAAGAGAAATTGCAGCTGTTGGGCGCGAGCATCCGCCGCCTGCCGGCCTGACAGACACAGACGGGAAACCGGAAGGACGCATGACAGATTCCATCACCATCGCCTTGTCGAAGGGACGAATCCTCGAAGAAACCCTGCCACTGCTGGCGGAAGCCGGCATCGAGCTGGTGGACGACGTGAAGAAATCCCGCAAGCTGGTGTTTCCAACCACCGATCCGGACGTTCGCGTGCTGATCATCCGCGCCACGGACGTGCCGACCTACGTCCAGTACGGCGGTGCGGACCTGGGCGTGACCGGTAAGGACGTGCTGATGGAGCATGGTGCTGAGGGCCTGTACGAGCCCCTGGACCTGAACATCTCCCGCTGCCGCCTGATGACCGCCGGCCCGAAGGGCCAGACGCCCCCGAACGGCCGCATCAAGGTAGCCACCAAGTTCGTCAACCTGGCCAGAAGGTACTATTCCGCCCAGGGCCGCCAGGCCGATATCATCAAGCTCTACGGCGCAATGGAACTGGCCCCGATTCTTGGCCTCGCCGATGAGATCGTCGATATCGTCGATACCGGCAATACCCTGAAAGCCAACGGCCTCGAAGCCCGCGACCTGATCGAACACATCAGCAGCCGCCTGGTGGTCAATCGCGCGTCCATGAAGATGAAACATGGCCGGATTAACCCCATAATTGAGAAAATGGCCGCAGCTGTAGAGAAGCGCCGCGAGAAAAAGTAGGGGTCTTAAGTAGGGGTCTGAAGAAAGCTTTCTTCTGACCCCGGTAATCCAACACCACAGCAAGCCCAAAGAAATGTCCTCCTGAAGCAGGAACAGTGAAATGACCGACGTAACCATCAAACGCCTCAACGCCTCCCAAAGCGACTTCGACAGCGCACTGTCCAAGCTCCTGGCCTGGGACGACAGCGTTGATCATCAGGTAAACGAGTCGGTGCGTCACATCCTGCACGAGGTCAAAACCCGCGGCGATCAGGCGGTCCTGGAATTCACCGAGAAATTCGACCGCCTGGCCGTCGGCTCAGTAGCCGAACTGGAAATGGGCAAAGACCGCCTCCAGAAAAGCCTGGACGCCATCCCCCAGGACCAGCGCGAGGCTCTGGAAAAGGCAGCTGAACGGATTCGCGATTACCACGAACGCCAGGACCAGAAATCCTGGCAATACCAGGATCAGGACGGCACCATCCTGGGCCAGAAGGTCACCCCGCTGGACCGCGCCGGCCTTTATGTGCCGGGCGGTAAGGCAGCCTATCCGTCCTCGGTGCTCATGAACGCCATTCCGGCAAAAGTGGCCGGCGTCAGTGAAGTCATCATGGTCGTGCCTACGCCGGACGGTGTCGTGAATGACATGGTCCTGGCTGCAGCCGCCATTGCCGGCGTCGACCGGGTATTCACGGTCGGCGGCGCCCAGGCAGTCGCTGCGCTGGCGTATGGGACTGAGACCATCCCTTCGGTCGACAAGATCGTCGGTCCGGGCAACATCTTTGTGGCGACGGCCAAGCGCGAGGTGTTCGGCGTCGTCGGCATCGACATGATCGCCGGCCCATCCGAAATCCTGGTCATCTCCGACGGCAAAACCGACCCGGACTGGATCGCCATGGACCTGTTCTCCCAGGCCGAGCACGACGAGCAGGCCCAGAGCATCCTGATCAGCCCGGACGCGGAATTCCTGGATGCGGTCGAAGCCAGCATCAAAAAGCTGCTGCCCACCATGGAACGCGCCGACATCATCGGAACCTCCATGACTGACCGCGCGGCACTGATCCAGGTCGCGGATCTCAGGGAAGCGGCCGAAGTCTCCAACCGGATCGCCCCCGAGCACCTGGAGCTGTCTGTCGAAGACCCGCAAACCATGCTGGACGACATCCGCCACGCCGGCGCCATCTTCATGGGCCGCTACACTGCCGAAGCCCTGGGCGATTACTGCGCCGGCCCGAACCACGTCCTGCCCACCAGCGGCACCGCGCGGTTCTCATCGCCACTGGGCGTCTACGACTTCCAGAAGCGCTCGTCCATCATCGGCTTCAGCGCCGAAGGCGCCGACCGCATGGGCCGAGTAGCCTCCGTCCTCGCAAGAGGCGAGGGCCTCACCGCCCACGCCCGCTCGGCAGAGTACCGGATCAAGGATTAAGCCGGGGTCTGATGG
>JAAZVL010000142.1 GCA_018623515.1 Marinobacter sp. | reverse complement strand
GAGCGCCTGATCTGTTTCAGGCCACCAGAACAGACAGGCAGTGACGGACCGGGCGATGACCCGGTCTTTTCGTATTCAACGGAACAGAGACGACACCACAGTGCGAATCGTATTTGCCGGCACGCCCGACTTTGCCGCTACCGCCCTGACAGCCCTTCTGGCCACCAACCACGACATCGTCGGTGTCTACTCCCAACCGGACCGTCCCGCCGGCCGGGGCCGCAAGCTGATGCCCAGCCCGGTCAAGAAGGTGGCTCTCGAAGCGGACCTGCCGGTGTTCCAGCCCGAGAACTTTCGCAGCCCGGAAGCGCAGCAGGAACTGGCGATGCTGAACCCGGACGTGATGATTGTGGCCGCCTACGGCCTGATCCTGCCAAAGTCCGTGCTGGAGATCCCGGCCCACGGCTGCCTCAACATCCACGCCTCGCTGTTGCCACGCTGGCGCGGTGCCGCCCCGATCCAGCGCGCCATTGCCGCCGGTGACCGGGAAACCGGCATCACCATCATGCAGATGGACGAAGGCCTCGATACCGGCGCCATGCTGCTGAAAACCATCACCCCCATCCAGGATGACGACACCGGCGGCAGTCTCCATGACCGGCTGGCAACCCTGGGCGGGGAGGCCATCGTCCAGGCACTGGCCCTGCTGGAGAAAGGTGAACTGTCCGGGGAAGCCCAGAACGATGACCTGGCCTGCTACGCCCACAAGCTGTCCAAAGAGGAAGGCCATATCGACTGGCACCGGACCGCCACCGACATCGAACGGCTGGTGCGCGCCTTCAACCCCTGGCCCGGTACCTACACCGACCTCGACGACCAGCGTATCCGGGTTCACGAGGCCCGCGCCCTTGGCGATACCTCCAGCGAAGACCCCGGCACCGTGGTCCGGCGCGAACGGGAGGGCATCGACGTGGCCTGCGGTGAAGGCACCCTGCGTATCACCCGCCTGCAGCTGCCCGGCGCCCGGGCCCAGAGCGTCAACGACCTGATCAATGGCGGCAAGCAGCTGTTGCTGCCCGGCCAGGAGCTCAACTGATGGGCTCCGGCCAACAACCCATGCGCTCCGTGGCGGCCAGCGTTCTGCTCTCTGTCGAGCAGGGCCAGTCTTTGTCCCAGTGCCTGCCGCCAGCCCTGAACCGGGTCGGGGAAGGCGAACGGGCGGAACTGCAGGCGCTGTGTTACGGCACCTGCCGCTGGTTTCACCGGCTCGATGGCGAACTTCAGGGGCGCCTGAAAAAGCCGCTGCGCAAACAGGACCGCGTTGTCCATCACCTGATGCTGGTTGCCCTGTTCCAGCTCCGGTTCAGCGAGCAGGCCACCTACGCGGTACTCAACGAATCGGTGGAGGCCTGCCGGGCCCTGGACAAGCCGCACCTGACCGGACTGGTCAACGGTGTGCTGCGAGCCGCCGAACGGGAAGGGGCGCCGGAGCCGAAGGATGACGCGGCGCGCTTCAGCCACCCGCAATGGATCGTGGACAAACTGCGCCACAACTGGCCGGACGACTGGCAACGGATCCTCGATGCCAACAACACCCAGGCCCCGATGACCCTTCGGGTCAATGCCCTGCGTTTCAGCCGGGAACACTATCTGGACCTGCTGAAAGAGGCCGGCATCGAGGCCGAGCCCACCCGGTTCGCCCCCCACGGCATCCAGCTCGCCCGGCCGGTGCCGGTGGACCGGCTGCCGTGGTTCGCCGACGGCGCTGCCAGCGTCCAGGACGAGGCCGCCCAGTTGTGCACCACCTTGCTGGATCTGGCGCCCGGGCAGCGGGTCCTGGATGCCTGCGCCGCTCCCGGTGGCAAGACCTGCGCCATCCTGGAAACCTGCGGGGAACTGTCGGAAGTGGTTGCCATCGACGAATCCGCCGAGCGCCTGCCCCGGGTGCAGGAAAACCTGGAGCGTCTGGACCTGACCGCCACCCTGAAACAGGCGGATGCAGCCGATATCGACAGCTGGTGGGATGGCAGCGGGTTCGATCGCATCCTGCTGGATGTGCCCTGCAGCGCCACTGGCGTGATCCGCCGGCACCCGGACATCAAGCTGCTGCGGCGGGAATCGGATATCACCCCCCTGGCGGGCATCCAGCTGGGGCTGCTCGAGGCCATGTGGTCGATCCTTAAACCCGGTGGCCGCCTGGTGTATGCGACCTGTTCCGTGTTCCCCCAGGAAAACCACCGTATAATCCAACGATTCATGAAACAGCAACCGGGCGCCAGCCTGATCGAGCCGGATGTGGCCTGGGGCCGGGACACCGGCGCCGGTCGCCAGCTGCTGCCGGACCCTGACAGCCACGATGGCTTCTTCTACGCGGTACTGGAGAAACCCGAACCATGAAAATCCTGATTCTCGGTGCCGGCCAGGTGGGCGGAACCCTGGCCGAAAACCTCGCCAACGAAGCCAACGACATCACCGTGGTCGACAGTGACAGTGTCCGGCTCCGGGAACTGCAGGATCGCCTGGACATCCGGACGGTCCAGGGCAAGGCCTCATACCCGACCGTACTCCGCCAGGCCGGTGCCGAAGACGGCGACATGGTAATTGCCGTCACCAACAGCGATGAGACCAACATGGTCGCCTGCCAGGTCACCAAGCTGCTGTACAAGACCCCGACCACCATCTGCCGGGTCCGGGCCAACGCCTACCTGGCCAAGCCCGAGCTGTTCTACCAGCGGGACAAGGCCAAGGACCTGGACAGCCTGCGCGGCTTTCCCATCGACGTCCTGATCAGCCCCGAGCACCTGGTCACCAAGCACATCACCCGGCTGATCGAGTATCCGGGGGCCCTGCAGGTACTGGAGTTCTCCAAGGGCCTGGCGCGGCTGGTGGCGATCCAGGCCACCGAGGGCGGGCCACTGGTGGGGCACGAGTTGTCCTACCTGCGCACCCACATGCCCAAGATCGATACCCGGGTGGCCGCCATCTTCCGCAAGGACCGGGCGATCATGCCCCAGGGCGACACCGTGATCGAGGACGGTGACGAGGTGTTCTTCATCGCCGGCGCCGACCACATTCGTTCGGTCATGAGCGAATTGCAGCCCCTGGAAAAGCCCTACAAGAAGATCTTCATCTGCGGCGGCGGCAACATCGGCCAGCGCCTGGCCAGCACCCTGGAGGGGCGCTACCAGGTCAAGCTGCTGGAGCGGGACCACGAACGCTGCGTGATGCTGTCCGAGAACCTCCGCAAGACCGTGGTGCTGGAAGGGGATGCTGCCAACAAGGACATCCTGCTGGAAGAGAACATCGAGAACACCGATGTCTTCTGCGCGGTGACCAACGATGACGAGGCCAACATCATGGCCTCCCTGCTGGCCAAGCGGCTCGGTGCCCGCAAGGTGCTGACCCTGATCAACAATCCCGATTACGTGGACCTGATCCAGGGCGGGGACATCGATGTCGCCATCTCGCCGCAGCAAACCACCATCGGCAGCTTGCTCACCCACGTTCGCCGGGGTGACGTAGTAAACGTTCACTCACTACGGCGCGGCGCGGCCGAAGCCATCGAGGCCATCGCCCATGGCGATCACCGGTCCTCGAAGGTGGTGGGTAAACGGCTGGATGAGATCTCCCTGCCGGAAGGCACCACCATCGGTGCCATCGTCCGCCACAACGAGGTCCTGATCGCCCACGACCACCTCCGGGTGCAGCCGGACGACCACGTGATCCTGTTCCTGGTGGACAAGACCAAGATCAGGGATGTGGAGAAACTTTTCCAGGTCGGCCTGACCTTCTTCTAGTTCAAAATCAACGCAGTGAAGACCTCTTAGAAATACCGCATTGGCAAGCGTATAATGCGCCTTTTTTCGGAGTGCCCCGGAGGATCATCGGGGCGCCACACACAGACTGAATCAGCAGGCAAACGTCGTGACAGACAAGGCAACGAACAACTCCGCGCCGGATATCAAGACCTTCCAGGGTCTGATCCTGGCTCTGCAGAATTTCTGGGCGCAGCACGGCTGCGTGGTTCTCCAGCCCCTGGATATGGAAGTGGGCGCCGGCACGTTCCACCCGGCCACCTTCCTGCGGGCGATCGGTCCGGAGACCTGGAATGCGGCCTACGTTCAGCCCAGCCGTCGCCCCACCGACGGCCGTTACGGTGAAAACCCCAACCGTCTGCAACACTACTACCAGTTCCAGGTGGTTCTGAAGCCGTCCCCCGACAACATCCAGGAGCTGTACCTGGATTCCCTGCGGGCCCTGGGCCTGGATCCGCTGGTGCACGACATCCGCTTCGTCGAAGACAACTGGGAATCGCCCACCCTCGGCGCCTGGGGCCTGGGCTGGGAAATCTGGCTCAACGGCATGGAAGTGACCCAGTTCACCTACTTCCAGCAGGTGGGCGGCCTGGAGTGCTATCCGGTCACCGGCGAGCTGACCTACGGTCTGGAGCGGATCGCCATGTACCTGCAGGGCGTGGACAGCGTCTATGACCTGGTCTGGACCGAAGGCCCGGACGGCGTTGTGACCTACGGGGACGTGTTCCACCAGCAGGAAGTGGAGATGTCCACCTACAACTTCGAGCAGGCCGATACCGAGTTCCTGTTCCACAGCTTCGACGTCCACGAGCGCGAGAGCGCCCGGCTGATCGAGGCAGGTCTGCCGCTGCCGGCCTATGAACAGGTCCTCAAGGCTTCCCACACCTTCAACCTGCTGGATGCCCGCCACGCCATCTCCGTGACCGAGCGTCAGCGTTTCATTCTGCGCGTTCGCACCCTGGCCCGTGCCGTGGCCCAGGCCTACTTCGACAGTCGCCGCAAGCTCGGCTTCCCGCTGGCCCCGCAGGCCCTCAAAGAGGAAGTCCTGGCTTCGGCAGAAGCTGCTGAGGCCAAGGCCAACGGCAAGAAGAAAGGCAAGAAAGCGAAGAAGGCACAGCAGGAACAGGGGAACGCATAACCATGGCTACACAGGATTTTCTGGTCGAACTGGGCACCGAAGAACTGCCTCCCAAGGCCCTCAAGCCGCTGTCTGATGCCTTTACCCAGGGCATCGCCAAGGGTCTGAAAGACGCCGGCATCGAATTCGGCGAGGTGGAAGCCTTCGCCGCGCCCCGTCGTCTTGCCGTCCGGGTCCGTGACCTGGCCGACGCCCAGCCGGACAAGCCGGTTGAGAAACGTGGCCCGGCGGTCAAGGCCGCCTTCGATGATTCCGGCAACCCGACCCGGGCGCTGACCGGTTTCGCCACCTCCCTGGGCATCACCCCGGACCAGCTGGACACCATGGAAACCGACAAGGGCGCCTGGGTGGTCTATCGCACCGTGGAGAAGGGGCGTCCGACCGTGGAACTGATGCCGGAACTGGTGGAACAGTCCCTGGCCGCCCTGCCGATTCCCAAACGCATGCGCTGGGGCGCCTACCGCACCGAATTTGTCCGACCGGTGCACTGGCTGATCCTGCTGTTCGGCAACAAGGTGATCGACGCCCCCATCATGGGTCTGAAGCCGGGCAACACCACCCGCGGCCACCGTTTCCACTGCCCGAAGCCGCTGATCGTGCCCACTCCGAGCGACTACGAAGTGGTGCTCAAGCAGGAAGGCTACGTGCTGGCCGACTTTGCCGAGCGCCGCGAACACATCCGTGCCGGGGTTGCTGCCCTGGCCGAGAAGGAAGCGGGTGGCAAGGCGGTCATCGATGAGGACCTGCTGGACGAGGTCACCGCCCTGAACGAGTGGCCGGTGCCGCTGATGGGCCGGTTCGAGGAGCGTTTCCTGGACGTTCCGGCGGAAGCGCTGATCTCCTCCATGAAAGAACACCAGAAGTATTTCCACGTGGTGGACCGGAGCGGCAAGATGCTGCCGCTGTTCATTACCGTGGCCAACCTGGAGAGCAAGGATCCCAGCCAGGTTATCTCCGGTAACGAGAAGGTGATCCGACCGCGCCTGGCCGACGCCGCCTTCTTCTACGACACCGACCGCAAGACCCGGCTGGAAGACCGCATCGAGTCACTCAAGCCGATCGTGTTCCAGGAGAAACTGGGCAGCATTTACGACAAATCCGTACGTGTGGCTGCCCTGGCCAAGAAGATCGCCGACGCGATCAACAGCGATCCCGCTCTGGCCGAGCGCGCCGCCATGCTAGCCAAGACCGACCTGGTCACCGAAATGGTGCTGGAGTTCACCGACCTGCAGGGCATCATGGGCCAGTACTATGCCGCCAACGATGGCGAGCACGAGGATGTCGCGAAGGCGCTGAACGAGCAGTACATGCCGCGCTTTGCCGGCGATGACCTGCCCACCACCCTGACCGGCTGTGCCGTCGCCATTGCCGACCGCATCGATTCCCTGGTGGGCCTGTTCGGCATCAACGAGCCACCGTCCGGCACCCGCGATCCATTCGGGCTGCGTCGCGCCGCCCTGGGCGTGCTGCGCATCATCATCGAGCGCGAGCTGCCGCTGGACCTGCAGACCGTCTGCGAGTGGGCTGCTGAGGAACACTCCGCGATTACCGAGTCCAACGTTGCCGACACGGTGGTGGACTACATGCTGGAGCGCTTCCGCGCCCACTACGAAGAGCAGGGCATCGCTGCCGAGGTGTACCTGGCCGTGCACGCCCGCCGGCCCACCAGACCCCTGGACTTCGACCGTCGGGTGAAGGCGGTGGAAGCCTTCCGCCAGCTGCCGGAAGCCCAGGCCCTGGCCGGCGCCAACAAGCGGGTCTCCAACATCCTGACCAAACAGGGTGGCGAGGGCATCGGTGAAACCGTGGACGACAGCCTGCTGCAGGACGCCGAGGAGAAGACCCTGGCAGCGAAGGTGGAAGAGCAGGCGCAAAAGGTTCTGCCGCTGTTCGAGAAGGGCGACTACGCCAGCGCCCTGAGCTCCCTGGCAAGCCTGCGGGAGCCGGTGGATACCTTCTTTGACGAGGTCATGGTCATGGCCGAGGACGAGGCAATCCGCAACAACCGCCTGGCCCTGCTCAACCGTCTGCGCAACCTGTTCCTGCGGGTGGCGGACATTTCTCTTCTGCCCACTGCTGGTTAAGGCTATCCAGAGCGCCGGCATCTTGCCGGCGCTCTGTGAATGACCTTCGCGAACCTCTTCTCAATGTCGCCAGAACTCGGGCGATAGCATCACAAAAACACTCAACAGTTCCAACCGACCCAGCAGCATCGCTCCCATCAGCACCCATTTGGCTGCGTCCGGCAAGGTCTGAAAATTGCCGGCCGGTCCGATAGTATCCCCGAGCCCCGGTCCGACATTGGTCAACGCCGTGGCGGCCCCCGAGAGGCTGGTCACCAGATCCAGCCCCAGGAAACCCAGTATGGCGGTAACGAACGCCAGCGTAGCCAAAAAAATGAAGGAAAATGCAACGCTCGAGGCGACAATATCATCACCGAT
>JAAZVL010000033.1 GCA_018623515.1 Marinobacter sp. | reverse complement strand
GCCTCTCCTCAGCATTTTTATCGTCTGGACATATAAACCGATTCAAAACAAAAATGCCCCGGACAATGTCCGAGGCATTTTGCTCGCCAGCTCAGAAGCTACGTGAATCGAGTTTTTACACAGCCTCCACTGCCGGGGTTTTTTATTGGGGGTAACCAGCTGTTTTTCCCGAGTGGCAAATAGGCTAATCTCTGACAATGACCGTACATACTCGTCTGCGGCACCCATGAAACGGCTGTAACAAACATGACGATTGATCCGATACTTCCCGATCCCAAAGATCCCCGGCTGTCCCGCGCAGTGGAGGGAATTGATGAAACCGGTCAGGGTAAATCGATCAGTGTGATCGAAGAACGCCCCCTGACCATCTACCTGAACAGCCAGGAAATCGTCACGGCCATGACCATCGGCGATCATCCCGAGTATCTGGCGCTCGGCTTTCTTTTGAATCAGGGCATGCTGAAAGAGACCGATCAGGTCACCGGGATTGATTTCGACGAGGAACTGGAAGTTGCGGTGGTCCGCACCGCCGGCCTAACGGATGTCGAGGACAAGCTGGAGAAGAAAACCCGGACCTCCGGCTGCGCTGTGGGCACGGTCTTCGGGGACATGATGGCGGGCCTTGAAGGGCTGTCCCTACCGGACACGCCGGTGCACACCAGTAGCTTCTACGACCTCTCCTATCAGATCAACCACACACCGAGCCTGTACATGGAAACCGGTGCGATCCACGGTACCGCCCTCTGCCAGGGCCGCAAAATCCTGGCCTACATGGAGGATGTCGGGCGCCATAATGCGGTCGACAAGATCGCAGGCTGGATGCACCTGAATGGCATTACGGCGGCCGACAAAGTTCTGTACACGACGGGCCGTTTAACCTCCGAAATGGTCATCAAGACCTCCCTGATGGGCATTCCTACCCTGATCAGCCGATCCGGATTTACCGCCTGGGGCGTCGATATTGCCAGGCAGGTTGGCTTGACGCTGATCGGGCGGATGCGGGGCAAGAAATTCACCTGTCTCAGCGGCCAACACCGCCTGGTGTTCGATCAGGACCTGTCGCAGGTTCCCGATGAAGACAAGAAAATGCGTCGAAAAGGGGCTGAGCATGACTGAATGCGCCGTCATTCTGGCCGGCGGCCAGGCCAACCGCATGGGCGGCGGTGACAAAGGCCGATTGATGTTGGGCGACCGATCCCTGATCCAGCGCGTCATCGACCGGATCACACCGCAGGTGGACGCCGTGGTGTTGAATGCCAACGGGGATCTGAGCCGGTTCGATGACCTGGGTCTGCCTGTGGTGGCCGACTCGGTCCCCGGCTACGCAGGCCCGTTGGCAGGCGTGCTGGCGGGCATGGACTGGGCGGCTGAGCAGGGCCATGAATGGCTGATCAGTGTCGCCGCCGACACACCGTCCTTCCCTCTGGACCTGGTTAAGCGATTCTCCGAATACGATACACCGGTGGTTTTGGCAGCGACACCGGACCCGGAACGTGGCCGGGTGCCTCAGCCCACCTTCGGCCGTTGGAAGGTCGCGTTGCGGGAGGAGCTGAGAGCCGCCCTGAACGACGGAGTACGCAAGATCCGCCAGTGGACACAAGCCCAGGGTGAGACGCTGGTGATTTTTGATGAAGACGACTTTTTCAACATCAACACGCCGGAAGATCTGGCCTGGGCGGAGCAGCATCTGAAGTGAACGTCATAGGCATCGTAGGCTGGAAAAATTCGGGAAAGACCACCCTGGCCAGCGCATTGATTCGTGAGTTATCCAGCAGGGGGTTAACCGTCAACTCGATCAAGCACGCCCATCACATGGTGGACGTGGATCAACCCGGAACCGACAGCTACAAACACCGGGATGCTGGTGCCCAAGAGGTCATCCTGGCGGGTGGGCAACGCTTTGCGATCATGCATGAGCTCCGGGGAGCCAGGGAGCCGACTCTGGAAGAATTGCTGGCACGCCTGGCTCCGTGCGACTGGGTTGTCGTCGAGGGATTCAAGACCCATGCACATCCCAAGATTGAGGTGCACCGGCAGGAGTCCTCCCGCACACCCCTGTACCTGGAAGATCCCGATATTATTGCGGTGGCTACAGACTATGCGCCGGAGTTTGCCGGGCCCTGCTTTGACCTGAACGATATCCCCGGCATCGCGGATTTCATTCTGAGCTCCGAGAGTCAGGAACGGAAAAATCATGAACCAGCTTCGTAACGACTGTTTCGCCCTGCCTCCCGGCGTGAACTGGACGCCGGTGGACGAGGCCCTGGAACGATTGCGTTCACGCCTGCATCCCGTGGTGGATGTGGATCGGGCAATCCCGTTGTCACAGGTTAATGGCCGGATACTGGCCAGCGACGTCTACGCGCCCCGGGCCCATCCCCCCAGCAGCAATTCTGCGGTTGATGGCTATGCGTTTGCGGGCCCTCTCACTCAAGTGCCCTGCACCATGCCTCTGGTAAATGGCCGCAGTGCCGCCGGTGAACCCTACACCGGCCAGGTGCCCGGGGGTCATGCGATCCGGATTCTGACCGGCGCGGTGATGCCGGCTGGCACGGACACGGTGGTTCTGGAAGAGGATTGCGAGGTCGTCGATGGTCAGCTGCATCTGAATGGCACGTTAAAGGCGGGGGCCAATCGCCGTAAGGCCGGGGAGGACATTCAGGCACAGGACCGTATTCTGACAACGGGTACCCGCCTGACCCCGACCCAGATTTCGGTGCTCGCCAGCGTGGGGGTGGAATCGGTCGACGTCTATCAGCGGCTGCGTGTCGGCGTGCTATCGACAGGTGATGAAGTGAAACCCGTCGGCTCCCCGGTCACCGACTGGCAGATTTATGACGCCAACCGCCCGATGCTGAGCGCCCTGGTGGCACAGCTGGGTTACGAGCTGGTGGACCTCGGTCACGTGCTGGACCGGGCCGAAGACGTGAAAGCCGCACTGGAGCGCGGCGCTGAGCAATGCGATCTGATCCTCACCAGTGGCGGCGTTTCCGCCGGGGACGAGGACCATGTGTCAAAAACCCTGAAAGCCCATGGCGAGATCAGCAACTGGCGCATCGCGATCAAGCCGGGCCGCCCCCTGGCGCTGGCGATGTTCAAGGGTACGCCTGTTGTAGGGTTACCGGGCAACCCGGTGGCCGCCTGGGTCTGCGCGCTGCGCTTTGGCGCGCCGGCCATGGCACTGCTGGCGGGAGCCCAGTGGTTCGAACCCCAGGGCTACCTCGTGCCCGCCAACTTTTCCAAGAACAAGAAGCCGGGGCGCAGCGAAATGTTACGCGCGCGGATCCGTGATGGGCGGGTTGAAGTGTTCGGTTCCGAAGGCTCGGGGCGGGTCACCGGTCTGGCCTGGTCCGAGGGTCTGGTGGATCTGGACGAGAGCGCCCGACAGATAGAACCGGGAACCCCCGTCCGATTTATTCCCTACGGCAGTTTCGGGCTGTAGTCACTCATAGCTGCCATGCACCGCAAAGGCCTCGAGCGAGGCATCCTGCGGGGCCCGGGAACGGTAGGTTTCTTCAACACCCAGATCGGTCAGCCGGCGGCTGACCATCAGCAGGGTGTTGTCCTCGAAGTCTTCACACATGCTGCGCATCTGGTCGATTTCTTCGCAGGCGACCGGATAGGCCGCATCGATATCCGGCGCGCCGTATTGGTCAACAAACGTCTGAGCGAGGGTCCGGCGAAGCTGCTCCAGTTCCGGCTCGGTGATGTTGCATACACCCACGAAACTGGCACGCCCACCTGATTCAATGCTGTACCAGCCGTTACTGAACGCCTGGCGAGCTTTGCCTTTCAGGTCTGCTTCGGTCCAGTTGGAGAACTCGAAGCCACCGGAGATCGCCCACTCGCCGCTGGGTGCAGGCTTTTCAAAAACGTTTTCGTCCGATATATCCAGCTGCAGGGTTCGGGCCAGTTTCATACGTGCTCCGCGAATTCGATCAAACTCAGTGTCTCGGTCATGACATCCTGACGCAACAGCATCCGACCTTTTTCATCCAGACCCACAAAGATGCCAGGCCTGGGCAGTTCGATCCTCTTGCCCAACGAGTCGCATCTTGGCCGCCACTCGTTGTGTACCCGCTCAAAGCCGCTGTCCATAAAGTAGGTCAGCCACAACAAGGTGTGCTTGGACCAACTTTCCAACAGGGCCATGGGCGTGATTTCGATGCACCCTTCCTCATACAGACAGGTTTCATTCGGATTTTCTCCCGGCTGGTCAGTCGTCGGAATGAAAGGTACTTCTATGCCTATGACCAGCCAGTTGGGAAAGGCCTTGGGATCTGAAACATCCGCCGCGAAACGGACACTGCCGCAAAGCGCGCCGTTCACCTTGATCCGATCGGGCCATTGAAAGTGCACGGGCACCTCCGGCGGCGCGAGCGCACCCAGACTCTCGGCAAGACCTATCTGAGCCACATAGACAGCTTGAATGGCCTCTTCGAGAGGCGTTTCCGGCGCCAGCACCAGGGCCGCGCGCAGGGTATCGGCTTGCTCGGAGTAGAACACCGTGCCGGAATCGACACCCGCGACGGCTCGGCTAACGGCTTTATCAAACGGGTCCGTGTGTCTGGGTACCACTTCTCCCGTCAATAACGGCGGAAACTGGGGTGACTCAATCATTGAATGGCCCGGGCGTAGACGTCTGAGGCGACAATTTCATCGGCAATGCGCTGGAAAGCCTGCGCCTGGGGGCTGTCCGGCTTCGACACCACAATCGGGACACCGCCGTCCGAGCCGACCCGGATATCGAGATCCAGCGGGATCTCACCCAGGAAAGGCGCCCCCAGTTTCTCGGCCTCCGCCCGCGCGCCACCGTGTCCGAATGGGTGGTGCTCTTTACCGCAACCATCACAGATAAATGAGGCCATGTTCTCGATCAGTCCAAACAGCGGCACATCCATCCGGTTGAACATATCAATGCCCTTGCGTGCATCCATCAGCGCGATGTCCTGGGGCGTCGAGACCACGACCGCGCCGGCCACGAAGAATTTCTGGCTCAGGGTCATCTGGACATCGCCGGTACCTGGCGGCAGATCCACCAGCAGCACGTCCAGCCGGCCCCACTCCACCTGATTCATCATCTGCTGCAAGGCGCCCATCAACATCGGCCCACGCCAGACGATGGCTTCATCATCAGGAGCCATCAGGCCCAGGGACATCAGCGTTACCCCATGGTTTCTCAAAGGCAGAATGGTACTGCCATCCGGGCTGGACGGTCGGCCGGAAACCCCCAACATACGGGGCTGGCTCGGGCCGTAGACATCCGCATCCAGCAGTCCGACCTTGAGACCTTTCGAGGCCAGGGCAACGGCCAGGTTGGACGACACGGTGGATTTGCCAACACCACCCTTGCCCGAGGCGATGGCAATGATCCGATCCACGCCTCTGGGATTCTTGTCCTGAGGCCGGGGGGCGTCAGTTCCGATCAGGTTCGGCTTTTTTCCTACTTCGGTGTACTCAACCATGGTGTGTCCCGTTGTTTTTAGCTGTCCAGATAATCATCACTGGTGCGGACCCGGGGGCGTTCACCGCCCGCCATGGGCGCGGTGTCCCCATGGAACTGAGCCTTGACCCGACAGTCATCACACATCTTGATGAGCTGAACGTTATCAGAGTTCTTGTACATCCAGTGCTGGTTTTCCAGTTTCTCGACGATTCGGTTAATGGTGCTGGCTACGCCAAACGGCTTTCCGCACTTTATGCACTCGAACGGCTCTTCCCCGTGCAATGCCCGGGCGCTCAATGCCGCCTTGGATACATCGAGCTGGGGCTTCAGGGTGATGGCCGTCTCCGGGCAGGTGCTGTCGCAGATGCCGCACTGGACACAGGCGTTCTCCGTGAACTGCACCTCCGGGCGGTCCGGGTGATCACCGAGGGCGCCCGTCGGGCATAGTGATACACAAGCCAGACAAAGCGTGCATTTATCGGAATCGATTTCGATGGCACCGTAGGGTGCGCCCACAGGCAGCGGAATCGGCTCTTCGACCTTGTCCGACATGGCGGCAACCGTCACCCGCGTGATGTCCCGGCGACCGCCCACCAGCAACACCGGGTCGCTCACGCGCCCGGCGTTGTCACCGGCATTGCAGAGTTCAATGGCGGAAATAACCCGCACCCGGCCTGGCGAGTTACGGGTGCCTTTGAGCATGGCCTGGGCCAGCTCCACTTCCGGAGTCAGCGCCCGGCGGTCTATCTCGTTGTCCGCCAGGATCAGAACCTCGGCGTAGCCTGCCCCGAACGCCGCCATGATTTCAGCATGGCCAATCCGGTCGACATGCTCCAACCCCAATGGAATCAGATCGTCGGCCAACCCGTCGTCGTAACGCGCCAGGTTGGCAATGGCTTCGGTTCCAGCGCCCAGAGTGTGAAAAACCAGCCGCGGCGATTCGTGGGTATGCTCCCGATAGACCCTGGCCATCACTTCCACGGCCTTGGTCAGCGCTTCGAACGGGGTTTCGTTCATGGTCACCGCAGAGGTGGGGCAGACCGCGGCGCAGGACCCGCAGCCGGCGCAAATGTCCGAATCAATCTGGATATGATCCCCGGCGGAGAAAATAGCCTCGGTGGGGCAGACATCCAGACAACGGGTGCACCCCGGTTTGTTCGCCCGGGAGTGTGCGCACAGGGATTCTTCCAACCGGAAATACACGGTTTTCTCAAACTCACCAACCATCTCCCGGGCCGTCAGAGCAATCCGCTCAAGCTCGCCAGTCTTCTTCGGGTCGGCCCAGAAGTAACCATTGCGTTTTTCGTGGCTGGGAAATGCCGGAGCGCCGCCACGAAGGTCGATAAACACATCGCACTCACTGCGGGCGATGGGCTTTGCTGCCTCATAACCCAGCTCACCACGCCCGGCCGGATGCAGGGTTTGCAGGTGGGCAAATTCCAGCTTGAAATTGCCAAGAGCACCGTAGGCTCCCGTTAGCTGACCTTTGGCCACGTCGTAGGCTGCGGATGGCAGTTGGATGGGGCCTGCATCGTTGACAACGCAGGTGACGCCCAGCTCGTCCTGAACCAGCTCCGCCATCCTTATAGCCTGCTCGGTCGGACCGACGATGCAGCACACACCGCTGGACTGGATGGTCTTTGCCGGCGCCATAGGCGCTGGCAGCTGTGCTGCAGCAATCAGGGCTGCCTGTTTGGCGTGCAACCGTTCGGGCTTCGCGTCGGGCGCACTCCAGCCGGCGCGATCCCGGATATCGATGGTTTGCAGCGGCGCAGAGTGCTGGATCTCGGCGTAGACATCCTCGGCGAGGCGCTCGAACAGGGCTGCCTGCTGACCACAGGCAATGAGCACGTCATTGCTGGCGCCCAGATGCTCGGCGGCAACACTCATTTGCTTGCCGCACAGCTGATCAACCGCGACCACCTGCTCAGCGGCAGCGGCTTTGCGCAAGGCCTCTGAATCGAAGGTCTGTGTTTTGTCACAGCTGCATAATAGTAGGGTCTTGTGTGCCGTCATCAGGAGTTTGACTCTTTCGTTGTTTTTATACGTATACGTATCTCTATTGCTTTCCGAGCATGCCACAGCCATTTAATTTTAGACAATTGGATAATCGTTTGGGTCCTGCTAGCTTTAAGCTATAACAAAAAGAGAAACGCCATGAGTAGTCGTACAGATCAATGGAAACGCGAATTGAAGGTGGGCGCAGTCGTTCGCCGCTCTCCGGGCGTTACCCGTTGGGCAAAGGATATCTGGAAGCCCGTTGCGGTCATACCCGGGGCACCTGAAGCGTTCTGGAAAGAGATGGTCCGCGAAGGCGAGGTGGTCGATTACCACGCAGGTACCGTAACAATGGAACTGTTCCGGGCCGATGTCGAAGGCTATCTGGTTTCCCTTAACATGGCCGTTCCATCCGTCTGGATCATTATGGACAAAGATGTAACGAGCCAGTCGCCATCCGGATGGGTTGTCAGCACCGTGACAGCCAGCGCTCATGAAGCACTGGATTCTCTTGATAGTGGCGAAAGCATTGTCGAGGCGGTTCCGATTCCCGAATCCCTGGCGGCCTGGATCAAAGAGTTTATCGACATGCACTATATCGAGGAGCCGTTCAAGAAACGCCGTCGAGACGAAGTCCGTGTCGATGGCGTTGAGGACGCCAAGGGCGACCCGCGCATACGCCAGGAAAGCGACGTTTTCCGTGCTCCTGCGAACATCAAAAAGCCGAGAATTCAGTAATGGCCGAGTCACGTCTTCAGCGCTGGGCGCGGAAAAAAGCCGAAGCTGGCAAGCAGGCAAAACCATCCGCCCCACCGATTGCCGAGTCCGAACCCACGCCGGAGGAACAGGAGCTTGCGATCAACGAATCGCTACCTGAACACGAGTTGCTGGAAAAATACGGCTTACCCGATCCCGAAACCATCGAGCTTGGCACCGACATCACCGGATTCATGCGTAAAGAAATCCCGGAGTTCCTTCGCCGGAAGGCTCTGCGGGGTCTCTGGAAATCCAATCCGGTGCTGGCGGTGCTGGATGGACTCAATGATTACGACGAGGATTACACGCTGGCCTCGACGGCGGGGCAGACAGTGACCTCGTTGTACACAGTTGGCGAGGGCCTGGTCGAAAAAGCCAAGAAAGCCGCCGACGTCGTGGAAGACCAGTCTGCAGAGCAAGCGCGATCATCGCTGGCTCAACCGGATTCGACGATCGCCGAGGATCCGGAAACGGACAACATTCTCGAGCATGAGGAGACCGTGACGCCGACGGAGCTACCCGAGCAGCAGCTTGCCCAACAAGAAGCCAGCCAATCGGACGAGGCGCCGGAACCACGATTCCGACCTCGGATGCGTTTTGACTATTAGCCGAATGCATTTCAGCTATTAGCGAATCAAAGGCGGATGAGGCCACTATTCTGGAATATGGACTAGACTAGTGTGACAGACCGCAAATAATAAGTAGAAGGAACACGAATTGAGCAATACCGCGGAAATCCAGTGCCCACGTTCGGTCACCGAAGAAGATCGTGCGAGGGCCCAGATCTATCAACTGCTGGGCGTTCTGCTTGCAGACCCACCCTCGAGTGAATTGTTACAGGGGTTGGCGTCGCTGCAGGGCGATGAGACGCCCCTGGGATCGGCCTGCAAAAATCTGGCCGCCCTCGCCGAACGTACTAATCCCCACGATGCCGAGCGAGAGTTCAATAACCTGTTTGTTGGCCTTGGCCGTGGTGAGCTGCTCCCCTACGCCAGTTATTACCTCACCGGCTTTCTGAACGAGAAGCCCCTGGCGGAGCTGCGAACCGACCTCAGGTCCCGGGGCATCAAAGCCCGCAGTGACGTAAAAGAACCCGAAGACCATATTGGAACCCTGTGTGAAATCATGGCCGGCATCATCACCGGCGAATTTCCCTGCGACAGCGGGCTGCCGTCGCAAAAAGCTTTCTTTGACGCTCACCTGGCGAAGTGGGCGGCACTGTTCTTTACCGATCTGGAAGAAGCGCAAAGCGCCGTCTTTTACGCACCCGTGGGCTCGCTTGGGCGAACCTTCATGGCCGTGGAAGCCGACGCCTTTGCAATTCAGTAACCGGGGTCGAAAGGTCCCTTAACTCATGGGGAGGTGTCCAATGGACAACCCGAAGCGTGAAAACAGCCGTCGCCGTTTCCTGCAAATGGCCGCTGCCGCAGCTCCGGCTGCTGTGGCAATGACGGTTGCACCGAACGCCGCAGCCGATGTCGTCAGAAAAGACGCACCGAAAAGCCGCGGTTTACGGGATACCGAACATACACGTAAGTATTTCGAATCGGCTCGCTTTTGAGGAAGCGTGATTCATTCAAGGTTGCGTGATGCCCTTGGATGATCACACCTCCAAAAAAACGAGAATAACAATGAGAGAGGTATGAGACATGTTAAGGAAGAAGACCAACGGGGTAGCGAAAGGCCCCCGTGCAGGCTCTTTGCTTTCGTCTCTCGCTGCCAAGACTCTGGACCGTCGTCAGTTCCTGACAACGTCTGGCGTGGCAGTGGGTGGGTTGGCAGCCTTATCGCTGACGTCGGGACGGGTTGAAGCTGCGTCCCCATCGACCGAGGGTGGCGAAGTCGTCGTCAAGAAATCGGTATGTACGCACTGCTCGGTAGGCTGCACCGTCGAAGCCGAAGTTCAGAACGGCGTATGGACCGGTCAGGAACCCGGCTGGGACAGCCCCTTCAACATGGGCGCTCACTGTGCCAAAGGCGCGTCCGTGCGCGAGCATGCCCACGGCGAGCGCCGCCTGAAGACCCCCATGAAAATGGTCAACGGCCAGTGGCAGAAGATTTCCTGGGATACGGCCATTAACGAAATCGGCGACAAGATGCTGCAGATCCGTGAGGAAAGCGGCCCCGATTCTGTCTACTGGCTGGGCAGCGCCAAGTTCAACAACGAACAGGCGTATCTGTTCCGCAAGTTTGCCGCCTACTGGGGCACCAACAACGTCGACCACCAGGCCCGGATCTGTCACTCGACAACCGTTGCCGGCGTAGCCAACACCTGGGGCTACGGGGCGATGACCAACTCCTACAACGACATCCACAAGTCAAAGGCGATCTTTATTATCGGGGGCAACCCCGCCGAAGCGCACCCGGTGTCGTTGTTACACGTGCTGAAGGCCAAGGAAGAAAATAACGCACCGCTGATCGTCTGCGACCCGCGTTTCACCCGCACCGCGGCCCATGCCGACGAGTTCGTACGTTTCCGCCCGGGCTCCGACGTTGCGCTGGTGTGGGGTATTCTCTGGCATATCTTCGAAAACGGCTGGGAAGACAAAGAATTCATCCGTACCCGTGTGTACGGCATGGACGATATTCGCGAAGAAGTGAAGCGCTGGAATCCCGAAGAAGTCGAGCGTGTAACCGGCGCACCGGGCGCGCAGCTTGAGCGTGTCGCCCGCACTCTGGCCAACAACCGTCCTGGCACAGTTATCTGGTGTATGGGTGGTACCCAGCACACCAACGGTAACAACAACACCCGCGCCTACTGCATTCTGCAGCTGGCTCTTGGCAACATGGGCGTCGCCGGCGGCGGCACCAACATCTTCCGCGGCCACGACAACGTTCAGGGCGCTACAGACCTGGGCGTGCTGGCCGATACCCTGCCCGGCTACTATGGCCTGGCTGCTGGCTCCTGGGCACACTGGGCACGGGTCTGGGAGGAAGACCTGGATTGGCTGAAAGGCCGGTTTGCCACCATGGACAAAAACGGCAAATCCAAAGCCATGATGAACGAGAAGGGTATTCCTGTTTCTCGCTGGATCGACGGTGTGCTGGAAGCCAAGGAAAACCTGGAGCAGCCGGACAACACCCGGGCCATGGTGCTGTGGGGCCACGCGCCCAACTCCCAGACCCGGATGACGGAAATGAAGGAAGCGATGGAAAAGCTCGACCTGTTGGTCGTCGTCGATCCCTTCCCCACCGTCTCTGCGGTACTGCATGATCGCAAAGAGGGCGCCTATCTGCTGCCCACCACGACCCAGTTCGAGACTTACGGCTCGGTCACTGCTTCCAACCGATCACTTCAGTGGCGGGAAAAGGTGGTTGAACCGCTGTTCGATTCCAAGGTCGACCACGAGATCATGAAGCTGTTTGCGGACAAGTTCGGTTTCACCGACCGCATGTTCCGCAACATTGCCCTGAACGGGGACGAGCCGTCGATTGAAGACATCACCCGCGAATTCAACCGCGGCATGTGGACCATCGGCTACACCGGCCAGTCTCCGGAGCGTCTCAAGAAACACATGAAGTACCAGCACCATTTCGACAAGACCACCCTGCGTGCAGTTGGTGGCCCCTGTGATGGTGATTTCTACGGCATGCCGTGGCCGTGCTGGGGCACCCCGGAGATGAACCACCCGGGCACCGCCAACCTGTACGACATGTCCCTGCCGGTCTCCGAAGGCGGCCTGACGTTCCGTGCCCGTTTTGGTGTTGAACATAACGGCCAGAACATCCTGGCAGACGGTGTTTACTCCAAGAACTCGGAAATCAAGGACGGCTACCCCGAGTTCACCATGCAGATGCTGATGGACCTGGGCTGGGATGGTGACCTGACCGCCGAGGAACGTGCCGCCATCGACGCGGTTGCTGGCCCGGAAACCAACTGGAAGACTGACCTGTCCGGTGGTATCCAGCGGGTGGCGATCAAGCACGAGTGTGCACCCTTCGGTAACGCCAAGGCGCGGGCAATCGTGTGGAACTTCCCGGATCCGGTACCGCTGCATCGCGAACCGCTGTACACCAACCGCCGTGATCTGGTCCAGGACTACCCGACCTACGAAGACAAGACCTTCTGGCGGGTACCGACCCTCTATGAGTCCATCCAGCAGAAGGACTTCAGCAAGGAGTTCCCGATCATCCTCACCTCCGGCCGTCTGGTCGAGTATGAGGGCGGTGGTGATGAAACCCGCTCGAACCCCTGGCTGGCGGAACTGCAGCAGGAAATGTTCATTGAGGTGAACCCACGTGATGCCAACAATCTGAATATCCGTGACGGGCACGACGTCTGGGTTCATGGTCCCGAGGGCGCGAAGATCAAGGTCAAGGCCATGGTGACGGAGCGTGTGGGTGAAGGCGTTGCCTTCATGCCCTTCCACTTCGGCGGGCACTACCAGGGCAAGGACCTGCGGGACAAGTATCCCAAGGGCGCCGACCCGATCGTTCTGGGCGAATCCACCAACACGGTTCAAACATACGGGTACGACTCGGTCACGCAGATGCAAGAGACCAAAGCCACCCTGTGTTCGATCATGCCGGCATAACGAGAGGTGTAGACCATGGCACTTGAAGGACAAGCACGCGCAAAATTCCTTTGCGACGCCGAGCGCTGCATCGAATGTAATGCCTGCGTAACGGCCTGTAAGAATGAGCATGAAGTCCCCTGGGGCATCAACCGTCGCCGCGTGGTGACCATCGAGGATGGTAAACCGGGCGAGCGGTCCATCTCGGTAGCTTGCATGCACTGTTCAGACGCACCTTGCATGGCCGTCTGTCCGGTGGACTGCTTCTACCAGACCGAAGACGGTGTGGTGTTGCACTCCAAGGATCTGTGTATCGGTTGTGGCTATTGCTTCTACGCTTGCCCCTTCGGCGCGCCCCAGTTCCCGCAAGCGGGTAACTTTGGCAGCCGGGGCAAGATGGACAAATGCACGTTCTGTGCAGGTGGCCCGGAAGAAGACAACTCGACAGCCGAGTTCTCCAAGTACGGCCGCAACCGTATTGCGGAGGGCAAACTGCCGATCTGTGCGGAAATGTGCTCGACCAAAGCCCTGTTGGCCGGTGACGGCAACGAGGTGGCGGACATCTATCGCCAGCGTGTGGTGAACCGTGGTTTCGGTTCCGGCGCCTGGGGATGGGGCACAGCCTACGAGAAGAAGGGTGCATAAACTGGCCTGAGTATTCCGGGGCCCGTTGGGCCCCGGAATTCATTGAGGCAACGAAGTCTTCTTGTTCATTCCGTTGGAGTGCTCTAATGAACAAAAACCTATTGGGTGCCGCCGCCCTGGTGTTGGCGACACTGCTGTTCAATCCTGCGTGGGCGCAAGAGTCTCCGCCAGTTGATCGAACAGCAACCGGGGGTGCCCAGACCCTCGAAGATATCATGCGCCGCCAGGAGCAGCTGAAGCTTGACGAGAGTTTCCGATCCGAAAACCTGGGTAATCCGGCCAATGCGGCGCCGATCACCGATCAGCTTGGAACCCGGGGCGGGGTCTCTGACGCCGATGTCTGGCGCTCTATCCGCTATAACAAGATTGATCCCACCATTCAGTCCCCCGGCCCCGCCAATACCGTCATGATCCAGGATGAAGGCATTGCCTGGTACAAGTTGCGCGAAGGCCCGGTCATCACTTACGGCGGTGGTGCCCTGTTGGGCATCATCGTTTTGCTGGTGGTGTTCTACTTCGTTCGCGGCAGAATCATGATCGATGGTGGCCCTGCAGGCACGACCATTGAGCGGTTCAAAGCCATAGAACGCTTTGGCCACTGGCTGCTCGCCGGCTCGTTTATTGCCTTGGGTCTGACCGGGCTGATCACCCTGATGGGGCGCAGCTTCCTGATCCCCGTTATGGGGCCCGACGCCTTCGCAACCCTGGCTGCCGGGTCCAAGTGGCTTCACAACAATGTTGCCTGGGCCTTCATGCTGGGCCTGGTCATGACCTTTGTGATGTGGGTGGCGCACAACATTCCCAACAAGCTGGACTGGCAGTGGCTCAAGGCTGGTGGCGGTATCTTCACCAAAGGCCACCCTTCAGCAAAGAAATTCAACGCAGGCCAGAAAATCATTTTCTGGACTGTCATGGTGTTGGGCTTCTCCGTCTCCCTGTCCGGACTGTCGCTGCTGTTCCCGTTCCAGATGCCCATGTTTGCCGACACCTTTGGTGTCATCAACAGCGTCCTGGGTACCAGTCTACCGACTGACCTGGCACCGCACGAAGAAATGCAGTATGCCAACATCTGGCACTCGATCGTGGCATTCGTGATGATGGTGGCCATCATCGCGCACATCTATATCGGCTCGGTCGGTATGGAGGGTGCGTTTGATGCCATGGGTAACGGTCAGGTCGACCTGGAATGGGCCCGCCAGCACCACGATCTCTGGGTGGCCGAGGTCGAAGCCAAGCAAGGCAAAGGAGGATCATCATGAAGGTCATGATTTCCGCATTTGTCGCAGCCCTGGTGATTGCCTCTCTCGCGCCGGTCGTTCTGAACCAGTTCGGCTGGTCCGCAGCCGAACAAGCCAGTAGTGAGAGTGTGCGTCTTGACTGATGAGTCCGAGGTATACCAGATCGATGCGGTCGGTCTGGTATGCCCTCTACCAATCTTGCGCTTCAAAAAACGCACCAAGGGCTTGCCCAGCGGGACCCAGGTCGAGTTCCTGGCCGATGATCCCAGTGGCCGAAAAGATCTACAGGCGCTGTGTGAGATCACCGGCCACCGGATTGAATGGATTCGGGAGGAAGACGCAGGCGTCACCCGTTATCGCATCTGTCTGGCATAGCCGGGTGCGACCTAATGTCCCTACCCGAGAATTGACGATTACACTCCTCTAGAATCACCGATCAGACCGGGGTATAGCACTACCCCAACCACTGTACCCCACCCAATCAACGTGCCGCCAGTATCTGGCGGAGCGTTGATTCGTGATTCGTTGGAGAACACCAGACCATGGCTGAACGTAAAGCTCTCAGACCACGTCACATGATGCTACTCGTCATCACCTCGTTTCTGTTGCTGGTGGTCAGCCTTTGGTCCAGCCGGAGCTCATCCGCCCGAATCCATCCGCTTACCGAAGCACCACTGGCCGGAGTTCCCGATCCCCTGGAAGGCTCTTTTGGCACCATGACGCCCGGGGAAGAAACCAAGACGCAGCCCGGTCCGGGCGCAGGACGCACCACTGTTCGCCATCGGGTTCAACCGGGGGATACCCTGAGCACCATTTTCACGTCCCTTGGTGCATCCATGTCCGACCTCCGCAAGATCATGGAAGCCGATGCGGAATATCTGGCCCTGGCAACCCTTCAGCCCGGGACTGAAGTCCGGCTGAGCTTTAATGCAACCGGGCTGCTGACCGAGATGGCCCTCGAAATTGATGCAGCCCGAACCATTTTCTTTACCAGAACCGATGATGCCACCTTTGAATATCGGCAAACCGAGTCTGAAACCCGCTGGGTATCCGAGGTACTGAGAGGCACCATCGAAGGAAGCTTCTATGCCTCTGCCCTGCGTGCGGGTCTGACCGAAAGCCAGATCGCCTCTGTGAGTCAGCTCCTTGAGCATCAGGTGAATTTTCGTCGCGACCTGCGAGCCGGTGACAGGTTTTCCGTGATCATTGGCCAGGAAATGGCGGGCAACGAGAGTACCGGAAAAAACAGACTGGAGGCCGTATCATTGCAACTGGGTTCCGATACCCATACTGCCTTCAGATTTGAAGACGGCAACTACTACGACCTGAATGGCAAAAGCGTGTTGCCGGCTTTCAGACGCTGGCCAACCAACACCCCGTATCGCGTGAGTTCCCCCTTCAGCCGCAACCGGATCCATCCGGTCACTGGAAGAAAAGCACCCCATAACGGCGTGGACCTTGCAACACCAAGGGGAACACCGATTCTCAGCACCGGCGACGGCATCGTGCAGCGCATCGGCAACCACCCCTATGCCGGCAAGTACATCGACATCGATCACGGCAACGCCTACAAGACCCGCTACCTGCACCTGGACAGGATTCTGGTCAGAAAAGGACAAAAGGTACAGCGGGGCCATAAAATTGCGCTCTCCGGCAACACCGGACGAAGCACCGGCCCCCACCTGCACTTCGAGTTGCACATAAACGGCACACCCACTGATCCGCTAAAGGCTGAAATACCTACTGCGGCAGACGTACCCACAGCATTGGCGAAGCGGTTTGAGAAAGAAGCAGAGTTCAAGCTTGAGGTAATGACCAGGGCGGGCAGCAGGTCGAACCTGATGCTGGCCGGAACCCGTGGCACATCGGATTGAGCCGTTCCATCAAATCGTGCAGGTCAGCGAACAATCAAAAAGACCCCGGCATCGCCGAAACCGCTCTCGTCATGAGAGAAGTTTTTTTACTGCGATCACTTGATCGCAGTACTTCAGGAAACCTGGCTTACCGAATAACCCCCTTCTTGCGAAGGTTATCCAGATAGTCTTCACGATCAGGAAACAGTTGCGACAGCACGCTCTGGGTGTGCTCGCCCAGCTTGGGCGGGGGTTGGTCCGCGTTCAGGGGGGCATCATTGAAACGAACCGGATTGCTCACCAGGCTCATCTCGCCGGCCTCTGCGTGCATCATGTGCATCCGCATCCCCCGATGCTGTACCTGGGGGTCTGCGAACACCTGCTCAACGCTGTTGATCGGACCACAGGGCACGCCTTGCCGCTCGAGCGCGTTTAACCAGAATTGAGAAGGATGCGCACGGATCAAGCGCTCAATTTGCGGAATCAGCACCGCCCGGTTCTGTACCCTGCTCCGATTGGTCGCAAAACGCTCATCCGAGGCCAACAACGGAACCCCGGCCACCTCACAGAACCGTTGGAACTGGCTGTCATTACCCACTGCCAGGATGATATGCCCATCCGCAGTCGCAAAGGCCTGATAGGGCACGATATTGGGATGAGAGTTGCCCAGCCTCTCCGGGGACTTCCCGGAGGTAAGATAATTGAGCGCCTGATTCGCCAGCATGCTGACCTGCACATCCATCAAGGCAAGATCTATCCATGTTCCTTCGCCAGTCCGGTCCCGACCCAGAAGGGCGGAAAGAATAGAGGTTGCGGCGTACATGCCGGTGAACAGATCAACCACCGCCACCCCCACTTTCATGGGGCCTCCGCCGGGCTCGTCATCCGGCTTTCCGGTTATATCCATCAGCCCCCCCATACCCTGCAGGAGGAAGTCGTAGCCTGCGCGCTTGGCGTAAGGGCCATTCTGACCAAACCCGGTAATCGAACAATATACGAGGTCCGGCTTGACCTGTTTAAGGCTCTCATAGTCCAGCCCGTAACGTTTCAGGCCACCAACCTTGAAGTTTTCCAATACCACATCACTGGTGGCAACCAGTTCCCGGATCAGGGCCTGTCCCTCAGGTTGAGCTATATCGACTGCGATCGAGCGTTTGCCTCGATTGGCTGACAGGTAATAAGCGGCCTCATGGGTGCCGTTCAGGTAGGGCGGCCCCCATCCTCGGGTGTCATCCCCCCTTTCCGGATGCTCGACTTTGATCACTTCCGCACCAAGATCGGCCAGATGCTGGCTGCACCATGGACCGGCCAGGATACGGGAGAGATCAATAATGCGGATGCCCTCTAAGGGTTTTGCCATCACGATTCTCCCGAGCGGGACAAATGTCCCGCTATCTCACTTGGCGTATGTTCAGAAAAACGCCTGGATGCCGGTCTGCGCACGGCCCAGAATAAGCGCATGCACGTCGTGAGTACCTTCGTAGGTGTTCACTGTCTCCAGGTTGACCATGTGCCGCATAACCCCGTATTCGTCGGCGATGCCGTTACCGCCGTGCATGTCCCGAGCCATGCGTGCGACATCGAGGGCCTTGCCGCAGTTGTTACGTTTGATCAGCGAGACCATCTCGGGCGCCCAGTTGCCGCTATCCATCAGGCGACCCACCTGCAGCGCAGCCTGCAGGCCGAGGCTGATTTCTGTCTGCATGTTGGCAAGCTTGAGCTGGATCAACTGGTTGGCAGCCAGCGGGCGGCCAAACTGTTTCCGATCCAGGGTGTACTGACGTGCCGCATGCCAGCAGAATTCCGCCGCCCCCATAGAGCCCCAGGCGATGCCATAACGTGCCTTGTTCAGACAGCCAAACGGTCCCTTCAGGCCGCTGACGTTAGGCAGCAGGTTCTCTTCGGGCACAAATGCTTCATCAAGCACGATCTCACCGGTAATGGATGCGCGCAGACTCAACTTGCCTTCGATTTTGGGAGTGGAGAAACCGTCTGCACCCCGCTCAACGATAAACCCGCGAATTTTGCCCTCATGCGCTTCTGACTTGGCCCAGACCACCGCAATATCAGCAATCGGACTATTGGTAATCCACATCTTCT
The DNA here is from genome assembly GCA_018623515.1 of Marinobacter sp. Taxonomy (GTDB): domain Bacteria; phylum Pseudomonadota; class Gammaproteobacteria; order Pseudomonadales; family Oleiphilaceae; genus Marinobacter. The sequence continues at coordinate 5,167 of JAAZVL010000033.1, read as the reverse complement.
GACCGGTGAGAAGATAACCACCGTCCACTTTCTTTGCCCGGGTATTCATTGAGCCAGGATCAGAGCCGTGGTCCGGCTCGGTCAGGCCGAAACAACCCACCATTTCACCAGTCGCCAGCTTCGGCAGGAACTTTTTCTTCTGCTCTTCGGAGCCATAGGCTTCGATCGGATACATCACCAGGGATGACTGCACACTCATGGCTGACCGATAGCCCGAATCTACCCGCTCCACTTCCCGTGCAATCAGACCGTAGGCCACGTGATTCAGACCGGCTCCGCCGTATTCCTCAGCCACAGTAGCCCCCAGCAGCCCCAACTCACCCATTTCAGTGAATATTTCGCGATCGAAACGCTCCTCGCGATACGCGGTCAGCACGCGTGGCTGCAACTCCTGCTGGCAATAGGCGCGAGCAGCTTCACTGATCTGACGTTCTTCGGTGCTGAGTTGCTGGGCCAACAGCAGCGGGTCTTCCCAGTTAAAACCTGATGAATGTGACATAGCTAATCTCCAACGTAAGAATGACTTTTCGATTACCAACCACGGCTTTCGACTGGCCAGAATTCAATGATACTATTTATACTAATAAATAGATTAATTCAACCAAGTCGTAAAAGAATATACCCTGTGGCAGAATGCCCCTTTGATCGGAGACACGAAAACTGATGAACGACAAGAGCCTACGGATCCCCAAGCGGGTAAAGCGATCAGATCAGATTGTCGAGTCGGTCAAGCGTTGGGTTGCACTCAACCGGATGCAACCGGGAGAACGCCTTCCGAATGAGCGGGAGTTGATGGAACAGTTCCAGTGCTCCAAGGGGACGGTTCGGGAGGCTCTGAAATCTTTGGAAGTTCAAGGCCTTGTCTCAATTCGGACCGGCCCGAACGGGGGCGCTATCCTTGAGCGCGTGCCCTACGAGAAAGCCAGCGAGCTATTGAGAAATTTTCTACATTTCGAGCAACCTTCCGGCCCGGAAATCTATGCCTTGAGAACACTCGTGGAACCGGAGATTGCTGCACTAGCCACACCCCGCTTGACCGAAGCCGATTTGAAGGCACTTGGCGCCTTGGTGAAACGCTGCGAAGTGGCACCCGAAACATTTGAGGAACGAATAGATCAACGAATCGCAGAACTCGATTTTCACGTACTGCTGGCGCAGCGGTGTGGCAATGCCATGCTGGCATTCATCGGCCGTTTTTTGAACGACATGATCCGGGATATGGTGATCTTCAAGAAGTCCGCTTTACCCGAGCAACGTGAGTTCTCGTGCGCCAACCTCAAATACCACCAGAAACTGCTGGAGGCCCTTAGTGCCCGTGATGCGGACAGTGCCCGTCAGCTGATGCACGAGCACATGAAATCCGCAGAGCACTTCAATCGTGAGCTTGAGGGTCAGCTCAACCAGCACTTTTTGGGTATGAATCAAGGGATTCCCGGGTAGCTGCCGGCGTTATCACCTATCACAAATACGGGGGCTTACCAGCCTCCGCCCGCTCAGCCTGCCACTGTTCCAGTGTCTGAGCGGCTTTTCCTCCCTCAAGTGATCCCACCACCTCGAAGAAGTCACTGCGCAGTTCGTCGCTCAAAACCTGATTCCGGGGCTTACTGCGTACCACATAGACTGTCTGCAGATTCTGGTGATCGAACGCGCGCCACTGCTGGCGGTCCTTCAGCAGGGTGTATTCATGCCCTTCGAGAGCTTTGATCAGCGCCTGGGTGTCGGTGGTGCCGGCGCGTTCAACGGCGCTCTTGTACTCATAGACGATGCCATAGGCGGTGGCTGCCGTTGAGGTGGGCCTTACGCCATATTCCTCGGTAAACGCCTCGACAAACTCCTGGCCACGGGGAAAATCCAGCTGGTAAGGAATCATCCACTCCCAGGGGGTGGTGGAGATGACGCCTTCCAGGATAGTGGCACCGACAGCCTGGGCGATACCCAGTGTGACGTTGGGCAGGACGATCTGGACCTTGTCTTTGAGGCCCATTTCATAAGCTACCTGAAGCGCCCGAACCAGGTCGTCGCCGTACAGAACCAGCACCACCACATCCGCATCGCTTGCTTCTGCAGCTTCCAGAGCCTCCCTGAAATCCCGGATCAGTGCCCTCGGGAAGGGAGTCAGGGCATGAGGGTGCTTCTCGGTGTCGGTGGTATTGGTGAACGCGCGAAGCGACGCCTCCGAGGAATGGCCCCAGGTGTAATCGGCGGTCACGTAGAAATAATTGGCATCGCCAAAGTTTTCAGTCAGGTAGTGGCCGAGCGCATTCGCCGTCATCCAGGCATTGGGGTACTCACGGAACATGTGGTCATGCCCTTCGCTGCCAGTGGTGGCATTGGCGGAGGTGGTGGTTCCGAAATACAGACGGCCCAGTTTTTTCGCCACCTTGCCCGAGGCAATGGTCACGGCACTGGAAGCACCCCCGAAAATCATGTCCACGTTTTCCTTACGGATCAGCTCTTCCGTGTTGGCGGCGCCCCGTTCGGGCTCACCGGCCGTATTGCGTATGACCAGCTCTACCTCCTTGCCGAGGATGCCGCCCGCCTCGTTGATTTCATTCACTGCCAGAAAGGCGGCGAGCCTTTGCTGCAAGCCAAGGTTCTTATACCGCCCGGATTCCGGATAATTGAAACCCAGCCGTATCGTTTCCGCCGTCAGTGGGAAGCTGGCAATACACAGGATTAAGCCCGCGAGCAGGGTTGCTCTCCTTTTCATTGATACAATCCTCTGATTTGTCTTGTATTTTTTGGTATCGGAACTATACCTGCATTTAAAAAACTGAACGGAGGTTCAATGTAAAAAGATCGGTATTTTTCGTTACTGACTGTATCTCGAGGCTCTCCATTCTCCGTGGAACTTCTATTTGACTCCCCAATCCGCCAACACTCGTGTACCATCCACCACTGTACAAACATACAGACCCCAAAAGACTGCGAGGAAACCTCATGGCAGTACAAGCACTCTACTACTCGGATAAGGATGGCCTGGAAATGGCGCTCAAGAATCCCGACACGATGCTTTTTCAATCCAAAGCCGAGGCGGATGCCCGCGACAAGATCCTGGAACTGGCAGAGAACATCCAGATGTTCCTGGAGCGCAAGGTCGAGGGGCTGGGCGAGGATTTGGCAGAACAATGCGCCATGGCCATCGCCGAAGAGAAGGACCTGTTCCAGAAGGCCCTGAAGAAGCCGCAGTTGCTGAATGCCGAAGCCTCCGGAGAAACCGGCGAGTAAGCTCCCACCGCTACATCATGCGGCGTTAACGCTCGGCCATTTACACGACCGTAACGCCGTTATTCTCACTCCCCGCCCTGTATTCTGGCTACACTATCGGAAACTCGTGCGGGACTCTTTTCATCGATGAATAGTCGCTTTCTTCTTCCGGTGCTGTGCGCTCTGGCCTTGTGGACCAGCGGGTCTGCCGCCCAACAGGTTACCGCTGCCCTGGACGACCTGCTTCCCCCGGTACAGACCCAGACCGAGCAGCAGCCCCCCGTGCAAGAGGAGGAAGGCGAGAACGGCGAGGAAAAAGCAAAGGATGAGGAGGCTGCCGGCGAAGAGGAGCAAGAGCCCGAACCCTCTCCCACTCCGGTAAAGCCGGAAATCGAGGCACTGGAAGAGCCGCTGGAAAGCCAGTTACCGGCACCCGAGACCGAGGACATCCGCCAGCAGATCCAGAAACTGGAAGAAGCCCTGAACACGCGCCAGCAGGCGTTGGGCACCAGCCAGGAACGACTGGAATTTGCCGAGTCGTTGCTCAAGCGCCTGGACAACGAGTACGAAAGTTTCCAGCTGCGGCTGGAACGCGCCGGGCTGAACCTGACCAACCAATACGCCAATCTGCTTCGCCAGCGCCTCGAACGGCTGCGGAGCCAGACCATCGCAGCGGGGCTTACCCAGGGCATCAGCGCCCAACTCTCCGCAGCGCGGGAGGAACAGCTGCGCCTTGAGGAGTTCGAAGCGGTAATCAATCCCACCGACGACATCCGGGGCCAGTTGGAGGTGCGCCGCGCCCGCCTCCTGCGTCAGTTGCACGGTGCGGTCACCGAACACATCGAGGTACTGAACGACTATTACAGCACCGTCACGCAGATCCAGGATCGCCTCGAGGCTTACAAGGAACTGCTGCAGCAGCGCCTGTTCTGGCTCCCCAGCACCAACACCATCAACACGGAAACATTTGGAAAGCTGTTCCAGAGTGTCAGCTGGCTGGTATCAAACCCGGGCTGGTCGGGGCTGCGCGAGGCGGTAAAAGCTTCCTTCAATGAGGACTGGCTGGCGATCACGGCACTTGTAATCGTGCTGATCATCCTCTCGGCGCGTCGCAATGCCTTCCGCAGGGCGCTGGTCAAAACCGGGGAAGACGTGGGCAATGTCGGGAAGGACCACTGGAACCTGACTCTTTATGCGAGCCTGCTGAGTCTGCTCCGGGCGCTACCGGCAGTGGGGATACTGGGACTGGTTTCATTGCTGCTCGACGAGGGTAACGAGTTCCTGCACGCCTTGTCCCGGGGTTTCTCCAATGCTGCCTTCACCATGCTGCTATTGCGGAGCGTGTATACCGTTGCCTATCCCGATGGTCTGGGTGAACGACACTTTCATTGGAATTCCAACACCCTCCGGGCACTTCGCAGGCAGATTCCGCTTCTGCTGTGGATACTGACACCGATCGTGATCATCATGCCGACCATGGCCATTCCCGAAGGGTCAGCCTACAGCGATAGCCTGGGCCGCGCGCTCTTCGCCATCGCCTCACTGGCACTGGCCTGGTTTGGTCACCAGTTCATGTCGGCGGTGCGCCGGGATCAGTCAAGTCGCCGGGCGCTGAAGATGCTGCATGCCGTGGCCATTGCGGTACCGCCCCTGTTGGCCGTGCTATCTGGCTGGGGGTACCACTACAGTGCCGTTCGACTTGAAGGCCTGATGTTCATGAGCATCTGCTGGGTCGCCTTTGTCATTCTGCTGCATTATCTCGGGTTGCGCGGTCTGACCGTCCGGGAACGGCGCATGGCCCTGGTACGGCGCCTCGAGGAACGCGAGGCCGAACGCAAGCTCGCCGAAGCCCGGGAAGCGGCAGAATCCACCGGTGAAGCGATGCCGGCAAGTTTCGAATCGCCACGGCAGGACATGAACGACATCAGCCAGCAGAGTGAGACCCTGCTGCGCACCCTGT
>JAAZVL010000141.1 GCA_018623515.1 Marinobacter sp. | reverse complement strand
TCCCGGGGGCTCACAATGATTGTCAGGAAAACCAAAGCCGATGTTCATCCGATTTCAGCGCGGCATGCAGGTCGATCTACCACTCCCAAGGGTATGATCCCCGAAGTCCGGCAGCCGGATTTCGATCTGGCCGACGACGTGCCCAAGTACTGGTGGGACAATGATCCGGCCAAAACGCTTCTGTTGGCTGCTCTGTCTTCCAGCTTTCCGCCCGGTGAGCGTTTCTTTATCGATTCGGTACGCCACTACCAGAAACAGATTACCGACCCCGAACTGAAAGCGGCAGTGCGTGGCTTCATTGGCCAGGAGGCGCACCACTCGAAGGAACACAAGGCCCTCAACGGCCATATGCAGGATCGCGGTATCAATCTCGACCGCCTGGAGCGGGAGATTCAGGGCCTGATGAACTGGATGCGTAAGCACTTCAGCCCGGAGCGTCAGCTGGCCCACACGGTGGCCGTGGAACATTTCACCGCCCTGTTGGCCGAAGAGTTTCTCCTGAAATACAACGCCCTGGAGGAAATGGACCCGCGTATGGCGCCCATTTGGGCCTGGCACGCGATTGAGGAATCCGAGCACAAGGCCGTGGCTTTTGATGTCTACAAGAGCATTGGCGGCAGCGAGTTTGTGCGGGTGACGGAAATGATGGCGGTGAGTGTGATGTTCCCGCTGTTCAGCGGGATTCACCTGGTTCAGCTGATGAAAGAAGACGGCCAGCTGTTCAATCTGAAGTCCTGGCTGGGCGGACTCAATTATATGTGGGGCAAGCCTGGCGTTTTCCGCAAGCTGTTGCCGTCCTACTTCAAGTACTACAGCCCCGATTTCCACCCCTGGAATCACGATGCCCGGGATCTGGTGGAGAAGGCCAAGCGCAAATGGCTGGCACCGGTTATGAAAAAGGCCTCCTGATGGAGGCCCCTGTCCGCTAACGGCAACTCATTTGCTACTATGGCCGCGTTTTCATCCTGAAAAGGGTCAAGCCCTGCAAAATGAACGCACCCTTCAAACTTCGGCCCTACCAGCAGGAAGCCGTCGATGCCACGCTGAATCATTTCCGCAAATCCGATGAGTCCGCCGTCATTGTCCTGCCCACCGGCGCCGGCAAAAGCCTGGTCATTGCCGAGCTGGCCCGCCTTGCCCGACGCAAGATTCTGGTGCTGACCCACGTTAAAGAGCTGGTGGAGCAGAACCACGCCAAGTACCAGAGTTATGGCTTAACGGGCGGCATCTTTTCTGCCGGGCTGAAACGCAAGGAAAGCCACCATCAGGTGACCTTTGCCAGTGTGCAATCCGTCTCGGCGAATCTGGATCAATTCCGGGATGAATACTCTTTGGTGATCATCGATGAGTGCCATCGGGTCAGCGGTGAGGCAACCAGTCAGTATCAGCGGATCATCGAGCTGCTGCGGCAGCAGAATGACGCCCTCAAGGTACTTGGGCTGACCGCCACACCCTATCGTCTGGCGATGGGCTGGATCTATCGCTATCACTACCGGGGCTTTGTCCGCAGTGAAGAGGATAAGCCCTTCCAGCACTGCATTTACGAATTGCCGCTGAGCTACATGATCAATCGGGGCTATCTCACCAAACCCGAGCTGGTGAACGCGGCGGTGGCGCAATACGATTTCTCCGCGTTGGCCCAGGATCGCTTTGGCGAGTACGCCGAGAGGGACGTCAATCAGCTGCTGAGCAAACATAAGCGGGTGACCCGGGCCATCATCGAGCAGGTGGTGGAGCTGGCCGCCGAGCGCCAGGGCGTGATGATTTTTGCGGCCACGGTGAACCATGCAAGGGAGATCACCGGCTATCTGCCGGAGCACGAAACCGCCCTGGTGACCGGCGCGACCGATTCGAATGAACGGGCGCTGCTGATCCAGCGCTTCAAACAGCGGCAGTTGAAGTATCTGGTAAATGTGTCCGTGCTCACCACGGGCTTTGATGCGCCCCATGTGGACTTTATTGCCATTCTTCGTCCTACCCAGTCGGTCAGCCTGTATCAGCAGATAGTGGGCCGGGGCCTTCGTCTGGACGAGGACAAGCAGGATTGCCTGGTGATCGATTACGCAGGCAACCATGTGAACCTGCATCACCCGGAGGTGGGGGAGCCGAAACCGAACCCCGACAGCGAGCCGGTGCAGGTATTCTGCCCGGGCTGCGGTTTTGCCAATATCTTCTGGGGCAAGACAGACGTTGACGGCCGTGTCATCGAGCACTACGGGCGCCGTTGTCAGGGGCTGTTGGAGCCTGCAGAAGCGGATGAACCTGCCGGGCACAAAGAGCGCCCTGAACAGTGCGATTACCGTTTCCGTTTCAAGGAGTGCCCACACTGCGGTGGCGAGAATGATATTGCGGCCCGTAACTGCCAGCAGTGCCACAAAGCGATCATTGACCCGGACGATCAGCTGAGAGATGCGCTGAAACTCAAGGATGCCATGGTGATCCGTTGCGCCGGGATCACGCTAAGCGTTGATGGCAACAAGCTGAGGATCACCTATCACGGCGAGGATGGGGAAGAGCTCAGCGAGTCGTTTGATTTCGGAAAGCCGGCACAGCGTACCGTCTTTAATAGGCTGTTCGGGCGCCGTTTTGCGAATGGCCAGGCGCCGAAAAGGTTCAAGGAGGCGGAGGAGGTGCTTGAGATGCAGGCGTTGTTGTCGGCCCCGGATTTCGTCATCGCCCGCAAGCAGAAGCACTATTGGCAGGTGCAGGAACGGATTTTTGATTATCAGGGCAGTTATCGTAAGGCGAATGAGGCGTAAGACCTGGTTTGGATGGCCCGGTTTTCCATAAGTCCACAAATCAGCATACAGAAATAACCTGAACTACACTCCTATGAACCTACACCGGCATAGGGAGGCTCTGGATATGGCTGACCGACCGAACGTAGTTTTATTTGATGTCCTGGAGACATTGATTGATCTGGATCCGCTGGCGGCCCGGCTGGAAGAGGTTGGCCAGCCAGCGATCGTCCTTCAGCCCTGGTTCCTGCGCTTTCAACGCGATGCCATGGCATTGACCCTTGCCGGTGATACGGCCCCCTTCGAAGCTCTTGCCCGGGAATCACTCCGTACGGAAACGAAATACACGCTCAGTGAACGTGATATTGAATATGTGATCGAAGGGTTTGCCACGCTCCCCACCTTCGACGATGCCGCGCCGGCACTGAAGAAAATCTCTGAGGCAGGCGTGTCCGTTGGCTGCCTCACCGTCAACAACCCCGACAAAACACGCCGTTTCCTGGAGGGTGCTGGGCTATCCGGATTTGTTGACCACGTCGTCACTTCGCAGGACGCGGGGATCTGGAAGCCTCATCCGGAAATCTATCGTTTCGCCGCAAAGCGTTTGGGGACGCCCATTGAGCGCCTGGCACTGGTCGCCGTCCATGCCTGGGATTGTCACGGTGCGAAACGGGCCGGTGCAATGGCAGGATGGTGTTCGCGCCTTGAATACCAGCCCGGCGATGTCTTTCTGCCGGCTGACGTCACGGGCGATAGTCTGGTTGAGGTTGCAGACAAACTGATGTCGCTGCACTGAAAGCGGGGCATCTCAGGGTTTGGGCCGAAACACCAGTAGCCGGTTATTGGCCGGCATGGCGTGATTTTCAGCAAGCGTCATCCCGGCCGATTCCGCCAGGGCACGGAGGTCGACCAGGTCCCGGATGCCCATGTGAGGTGCCTGGGCTCTCAGGTGCTGATCAAATCGACGGTTGCTGTCACTCGTGTATTCGCCCTGGTCGTTGAAAGGGCCGTACAGGCAGAAGGCTCCGTCCTTCTGCAGGCGCTCACCGATACCACGGAACATCTGCTCGACTTCGCGCCAGGACATGATGTGGGCAGTATTGGCGGAGAAGGCCCATTTGAAGGTTTCGACCGGCCAGTTGGCATCGCTGACGTCCAACTCCACAGCGGGCAGGATATTGGGCAGGGCGGCCTGCTCCAGCCGGCGACGACACAGATGAACCGCCTCGGGGTGGTCACTCGGTTGCCACTGCAGGTGGGGCATGGCCTGGGCGAAATGCACGGCGTGCTGCCCGGTGAGTGTTCCGATTTCCAGGACCTTGCCCGGCCCGGTAAATATGGCCTGCAACTTCTCCAGGATCGGCGCCTTGTTGTTCTCACAGGCCTGGGAGTAGGGCAGGTCGTTGGTCATCGGGTATTAACTCCTCCATCGGGTGGCAAGGTCACTGCCGCTACCCGGTGCTTTGGTGATTAGCTGAGAATAAAACGGCTGCTGGTTATAATGGCATATCTTGAACCGTCCCGGAGAACCCTATGCCAATCGAAAAGAATCAGGTGGTCCTGTTCCACTACAGCGTCAGTGATGAACAAGGCAACTTTGTTGAAAGCTCCCGTGGCGGTGAGCCGAACGCCTACCTGCATGGCCACGGTGGCATTATCCGAGGCCTGGAAGAGGCCCTGGAAGGTCGCGAGGCTGGCGAAAGCTTCAGTGTTACCGTTACTCCGGATAAAGCCTATGGTCCGCGCAAGGCCGACGCCATTCAGCGCGTGCCGATCAAGCATTTGATGGGCGCCAAACGCTGGAAGCCGGGCATGATCGCCCAGGTGCAAACCGAGCAGGGCCCGCGCCACGTGGTTGTCGCCAAGGTCGGTCACAAGTTTGCCGATGTCGACACCAACCATCCGATGGCGGGGAGAACCCTGACCTTCGATATCGAAATCCTTGAAGTCCGCGCCGCCGATCCTGAGGAGATTGCGCACGGTCACGTACATGGGCCGGGTGGGCATCATCATTGAGGATTTAAGGCTTTTTCATGATGAAATCAATCGCCCTGGCGGCACTGCTAGTCATTCTTCTGGGGTTTCTCGGTGTTCAGTACTACATCACTTCCGTCCCTGATCTTGAGGCTCCTATCACCGTTGGTGAAGTCCGAGAAGTGGAGTCTGAAAAATCGCTGGTGGTTACCCTTGTGGACAGCGAAGGGCAGCGATTTACCGTCGGTCTTCGCGGCGATATCGCAAGACCGGAGGAAGCCGCGCTTTTTTATATCCGGAATCCGGATGTCATTCCCTATGTGTTCTGGCCGAGTCTTCGAAGTAATGATGAGAAGCGGGTTCTGGAATTGCTGGAGGACCTGATCGAATCTGACGCGTCAGACGTTGCCGCCGTTCGCAGCATCTATTCGGTCTTGAAGGAACGCAACTGAGGATCACGGCGAGTGCCGTCTCAACTCCCTGTTCAAATGAGCAGATCAGACGTCTTGTCTCGGGCTTTTGGGTGGCTCAGAGCTCAATGAACCGGGGAATCAACATAATCCCGATGCCCACCGCCACCATGGTGAAGGCATCGGTCACGAGGTATGGATAGAGAATCAGCGCCAGTCCGCACCAGCGGACGGCCATATTCGACTGCCTCCGCCCGTAGACGAAATAACCGATGCCGATGGCGCTGAAGATCAGCCCCCAAACCAGAAGCGCTGTGTCCATTGCGTGAATGTCTCCGGCCGAAAGGGTTTACCTTACCTTCATTTTCAAGCCCAGCCCAAGGTCGGCATTGCCTCCGGGGTCAGATGAAAGCTTTCATCCGACCCCACTTCCATGTTTTCAAAGATTTCACTCCTGACCGCCATTCAGTAGCCGGTAAAACCAGGGCATCTTTGGTGTCCATATCCTGATCTTGTGGAATGGAAACTGCGTACATTCGAATGGGTATGAGAAAGTGCTTCAGCGGTTGCCCTGACAAAACTGCGACAAGAGGATTGGATATGCCTCAGCTTCGCAGCTCTGCTGCCGATTCGTCATCAAGACCTATTTCGGAGATAGTACTCCAGGTATCGATATCCATAGCTAACCGGAGTGTTGCACGGTAACGTTTTTCAGTCGCGCTTTGCTTCCCGGCGGGCCACGCTGTTTGCCGGGTTTATTGGTGCAGGCGTATCCATGATGCCCATAGCTGCTGCGGGCTTCGAAGGGTCGGCAGTCCAAGAAGGCCTCATCGCCATAGCCCTGTCATCGCTCTCGGTGGCAATGGTGGTGGTTGCCGTTATGGTGTTTTGGGGTGTCTGGAATCAGGGAAGCCAGGTTGAATAAGTGATATTGCATGTAATCGGGCTGGCCGGCCGCGCTATTTAGTCGCAGCCCTTCTGGCGCCGTCGCCACGTTTTTTTGGGTATGATTCCGCAGCTGCTGTGGCGGCTTTTCCTGCCGTCGTGAAAAATTATTGTTTGAAGGAGTCTCGCATAATGAGCGATGTTTCGTTTGCGCTGCAGGACCTGGCCGCCCCGGATGGGGTTTGCTATGGCTGCGGAAGTGCCCACCCTGAGGGTCTGCAACTGAAGAGCCATTGGGACGAGGACGGCATTCACGTGGTGGCCACTTTCACTCCGGACCCGAAATTCACCGGTTGGCCAGAGCTCGTTTACGGCGGTTTGCTGGCCATGCTGGTGGATTGCCATTCCAACTGGACCGTCATGGCCTATCACTATCGTGCCGAGGGCCGCGAGCCGGGCAGCCTGCCGCGCATTGATTGCGTTACCGGCAAGCTCAATCTCACTTACATCAAGCCCACGCCCATGGGCGTGGAGTTGACCCTCAAAGCCCGAGTGGAAGGCGAGGTGGGCCGCAAGAGCCGGGTGATCTGCGAGATCTGGGCCGGCGACGTCCTCACGGTGACTGCCGATTCGATTTTCGTTCGGGTAGACACCGAGCAACTGCAATCCCAGGCCCACGGCCGCGCCTAGAGGGCTGGAGAAAGGGCTGGCGAGGCCAATAAGGCCCGGTTGCGTGCCGCTCCCGGGACCGTTGGAGGTAGAGATGAAAATAGCCGTCACGAGTCAAAATCGTAAGACCATTACTCAACACGCCGGGCGATGCCGAAAGTTCTATATCTTCAAGATTGAGAACGGCCAGATACTCAGTAAGGAGATGCTCGAGCTTCCAAAGGAGCAGTCGTTCCGTGAAACTCCGCCGGACGCACTCCATCCCCTGGATGATGTTGATCTCCTGATAGCTGGAGGGATGGGGCAGGGGCTCAGGCAACGCCTGGGCCAGAAAGGCATAAAGTGTTTGGTGACGAGCGAGGAGGACCCCGAGAAGGCGGTTACGCTCTACCTGAGTGGTCAGCTCGAGGACGAATAGGACAACCATTGTCGAGGCTCGGCGAGAGTCTGAAATGTGTTCTATTATTGAACAACAGCCTCGTTATTCAAGGAGTGAGTCATGAGCATGATCAACAGGACACAGCGTTTCTTCCTCGGTTCGGCACTTGCTGCCGCAATGGTTACCGGGGCCCATGCCGCGACACCTGCACCTGAAGGGGCCGCCGTGTATTTTGTAACGCCAACGGATGGGCAAACCGTGAGTTCGCCGGTGACAGTAAGGTTCGGTCTGGAGGGGATGGGAGTGGCACCGGCGGGTGTGGAACGCGAGTCCACCGGCCACCATCACCTGCTGGTGGATGTGGATGGA
>JAAZVL010000140.1 GCA_018623515.1 Marinobacter sp. | reverse complement strand
TCACCAAAGATGGCGAAGTGCAGGTCTATCCGGTCGGGGTAGGTACCGAGGAAAACCCTTCGCCCCTGACCAATGCGGAGGTGACCATGCCCCTGGAGTCACCGGCCTGGTACCCGCCGGCCAGTATTCGTGCCGAATACGAGGCCAACGGTGAATATCTGCCCAAGATGATCCCGCCCGGCCCCGGCAATCCGTTGGGCACCCACGCCTTGTTACTGAGCGAGAAAGGCTACCTGATCCATGGCACCAACAAACGTTTCGGAGTCGGAATGCCGGTCAGCCATGGTTGTTTCCGGATGTACAACGAGGATATCTCGCGGTTTATCTACCAGGTGGACAAGGGAACACCGGTCCAGGTGATCCGCGATCCGGTCAAGATCGGTATATCCGGAGGTGAGGTGTGGCTCGAGGTTCACCGTCCGGGGGAGGACTATCCCCGGGAAGACCGGGACGAGCTCTGGCAGCGGGTGTTTGCCGAGGTCGAGGCGTTCCGTGAGCAGAACCCGGCGGTGGAGGTAAATCGCCGGGCCATCGAGCTGGCGGTGGACCAGGCCGACGGGATTCCCACCATGATTGGTGAACAGCTCACCCAGGTTGCCACGGATGAGAGTGCCGGGGAGACATCCTCTGAAACAGGGAGTGAGCCGGAGCAGAAACTCTACTTCTGATCGCTGAACGGAGGACGTGCCATGCAAGGAAAGCAAACCATCAGAGCCGGAAAATCCCGGCGAGTCAGTCTGTTTGCGGCAATCTTCCTTCTCGGGGCTTTGCTCGCCGGAATCTCCCTTTCTCATCAGTTATTGGCCCAGAGCACTCCGGACCGTGCCCTGGTCCTGACCGTGCAAGGGGCCATTGGCCCGGCGACCATGGACTATGTGACCCGTGGAATCCGCCGCGCGGAGTCCGAGGGCATGGGTCTGGTCGTCATCGAGATGGATACGCCGGGCGGTCTGATGGACTCCATGCGGGAGATCATCAAGACCATCCTGGCCTCCGAGGTGCCGGTGGCAACCTATGTCTCCCCCCAGGGTGCCAGGGCAGCCAGTGCCGGCACTTACATCCTCTATGGCAGTCACATTGCCGCCATGGCGCCGGCCACCAACCTTGGTTCGGCGACACCGGTCCAGATGGGTGGAATCCCCGGTACCGAACCGGCGGAACCTCCCGCCGAACCACAGGAATCCGAACCGGCGCCCCAGTCTGAGGGGACGGCCGATGAACAGGAAGACGACAAGCGCCGGGGCGACACCGCCATGGAGCGCAAGGTCCTCGAGGATGCGGTCAGCTATATCCGGGGTCTGGCGGAACGCCATGGCCGCAATGCGGACTGGGCCGAACAGGCTGTGCGGGAGGCAGTCAACCTGGGCGCGTCCGAGGCTCTGGAGCGCAATGTGATCGACGTGGTGGCGCCCAATCTGCGGGATCTGTTGCGTCAGATCGATGGCCGGACAGTCCGGATGGCTTCTGGCGACTTTACCCTGAGTACCGCCGATCTGGAGCTGGTGCGTGCGGAACCGGACTGGCGCACCAACCTGCTCTCGGTGATTACCGATCCGAACGTGGCCTATTTCCTGATGATCATCGGGTTCTACGGCATCATCTTCGAGCTGGCCAACCCCGGTGCCATCGTTCCCGGCGTCATTGGCGCCATCAGCCTGATTCTCGCGCTTTTTGCCTTCCAGGTGTTGTCGGTGAATTACGCTGGCCTGGCGCTGATCATGTTGGGGCTTGCCTTTATCGTCGGCGAGGCCTTTATGCCGAGTTTCGGCATCCTCGGGGTCGGAGGCATCGTTGCCTTCGTCGCCGGTTCGGTGATCCTGATGGATGGCAGCCACCGGGATATCTCATTACCCACCATCGGCGGTACCGCGATCGTGGCGGCGGGCTTCATACTCTGGACGGTCACCCGCTTCATCGGCCTGCGACGGAAACACCCGGTCAGCGGCTCGGAGCAGATCACCCACGAGCAGGGCGAAGCCCTGGATGACTTCACCCGCGGTCACGAGCACTACAATGGTCATGTAAGGATCAGTGGCGAGCGCTGGAATGCCCGCAGCGAGCAGCCGGTGACCGCCGGTGACCGTGTGCGGGTGACCGGCATCGAAGGTTTGACAGTGAGCGTCGAGGTCCTCGAGGAGGAAAGCTGACCCCGGGCGTTCAACAGTTCACGGCAAACAAGGAGGCCGTATGATTGGTGATCTGATTCCCTATCTCGCACCGACCGTGGTGTTACTGCTGATCCTCGGATCGGCGATCAAGATCCTGCCCGAGTATGAGCGTGGCGTGGTGTTCTTCCTGGGGCGCTTTCAGGGCGTCAAGGGACCGGGGCTGATCATTGTCATTCCCGGCATCCAGCAGATCGTCAGGGTGGACCTGCGGGTCATTGTCCTGGATGTGCCCAGCCAGGACGTGATTTCCAAGGACAACGTGACCGTGCGGGTGAATGCCGTGCTCTACTTCCGTGTGGTGGATCCGGAGCGGGCCATCATCCGGGTGGAGGATTTCAACTCGGCCACCAGTCAGCTGGCCCAGACCACCCTGCGTTCGGTGCTTGGTAAACACGACCTGGACGAGATGCTGTCCGAGCGGGACAAGCTCAATGCCGATATCCAGGAGATCATCGATGCCCAGACTGAGGAATGGGGCATCAAGGTGGCCAATGTTGAAATCAAGCATGTGGACCTGAACGAGTCCATGATCCGCGCCATTGCCCGCCAGGCCGAAGCGGAGCGTGAGCGCCGGGCCAAGGTGATTCATGCCGAGGGTGAGCTGCAGGCCTCGAAGAAACTGGTGGAGGCCGCCAGCGTGATGTCCACCGAGTCCGGGGCCATGCAGTTGCGTTATCTGCAGACGCTGGCCGACATGAGCAGCAGCAATGCATCCACCATTGTGTTCCCGTTGCCTCTGGATCTGATGAAGACCTTCATGGAGAAGCAGGCGAAGACGCCGCAGTCGGGGGAGCAGGGCTGATCTGATCGTTGGACATGAAAATGGGGTCAGAAGAACGCGTTCTTCTGACCCCGTCCTCGCCCCGAGAGCCCGTGTCGGGCCGGAGCTTCAGGCACAAAAAAAGGCCGGGATTCCCGGCCTTTTTCAGCTAGAGCGAGCCTATTACTTCTGGCTGGCGCTCTGCAGCATGCGCTTGGCACGCTCATTGGCTTCGTCTGCAGCTTGCTGGGCAGCACGGGCAGCGGCCAGGGCTTCTTCTGCAGTCTGCTGCGCAGTGCGTGCGTCAGCGGCAGCGCTGTTGGCAGTGTTCAGTGCGTTCTCAGCGGTCTGCTCGGCAGAAGTTGCAGTAGCATTGGCCTCGTCGATGGCAGCCTGGTTGCTGGCACAGCCGGCAGTCAGAGCAGTAGCCATTGCAAACCCAGCGATCATCAGTTTACGCATAGTAAATCCCCTTATTGGTCGTTTTATGTCCTGAGTCTCGGAAGTGAGTATAGACCACTTCCTGTAAAACCGGGTCCGATGGAAGGCTTTTCCACCGGAGTCGTTAAACAGTGTAAAACACTCCGAGACAAAATGTTAACTAAGGATACGCAAAATTTCTTAGCCTATGACAACAACTTAATCGTGGTGTCATGCACTATTCACGGAAGGATACGGATCGGGGTTCCATTGGAGACCAGTTGCCAGATCTCGTCCATGGCTTCGTTGGTCACGGCAATACAGCCGTCAGTCCAATCCAGACCGACGTAGGCGAAGGCCATGTCACCGGCTTCGTTGGGCAGGCCGTGGATCATGATGCTGCCACCGGGGTCGAGTCCCCAGGCCTCGGCAAGCTCGCGGTCCCTGGGGCTGGGGTAGGAAATATGGATGGATTTGTAGAAATCGCTCTGGTCGTTGCGCCAGTCCAGAACGTATTCACCCTCCGGCGTGCGCTCGTCACCCTCGTAGAGCTTGTGACCTTCCGGGTTGTCGCCAAGCGAGACGCGATAGCTCCGGATAACGTCTTCGCCGTCCATCAGATACAGTCGGCGTTCGGCTTTTTTCACCAGTACCTGGCTGATGTCGAAGCGTTCCGGATTGAATTGTTGCGGTTCAGGCATGCGAACGTCGGCTTTCGCAAGCAATTCCGAGGCACTGGCAGTCCCTGACACCAGCACCATCACCATGAACAGACAACGGCAGACGTTTCGAAGCAAACCCATAACCCTGACTTACCAAATATTAATTTTTCTGCATTGCCGTTTATATCATAGCTCAGGGTGAGGCTGTTAAGGGGTTTTGTTAAGTTTTATAGCCATCCCTTTCGCCGGTCATCTGTTTTGTGAACTGTCCATTTTCATCCCCACCTTGGTGACCCGGTCAGCTTCTGTGGCCCGTGCCACCAGGGTGACAGGGCCCAGAATCACGGTGTCGCCCACAACCGGATGCCCTTTGGTCCGCCGGGAGAAGCACTCCGCCAGGCTGATGTCCGGTGACAGTTCATCGAACTCGATGCCATACACCTGCTCCACGTCCCCGAGCAAGGCGTCCCCGTTCAGTACGAAGTCCCCGAAGAAGGCCCGTTCTGCCAGGTATTCCGGAGCATGGCGGCCGCTAAGCGCCTTGCCCAGCTCCGGCAGTACGCCGGGAGTGGCAAACATGGCCACCATGTCGCCACTGGCGACTTCCAGATCCGCCTTCGGCTGCAGGCACACGCGGTTCCGGAACACGCCGGCCACCGCGGTATTGGCCGGAAATCTCAGTTGGCCCAGTCGGCGGGGCGTTTCCCAGTTCTTGCCACGTAAGGGAAACAGCATCAGTTCGTGATCACCGGCGGCGGGGGCGTCCAGTGGCAGGCGCCGGTACGGATCGTCATCGGCGGGCACTTCCAGCCGCAATTTCCGGGCCAGTGGTGCCATGGTCGTGCCTTGCACGATCAGTGATACCAGCACAATGAAGAACGCGGCATGGAAGACCTGTTGAGCTTCCGGCAAACCGGCGATGATCGGAAACAGGGCAAGTACGATCGGCACTGCGCCTCGCAGACCGACCCAGCCGATAAAGCCGAGCTCGCGACGTTTGAAGCCGAACGGCCAAAGAGTGGCAAAGACGGTGGCCGGTCGGATGACAAAGATCAGTGCCAGCGCCAGGATCAGACCACTGCCGGCCAGGGGCAGCAGTTCCGACGGTGACACCAGCAGGCCCAACATCAGGAACAGGCACAACTGGGCGAGCCAGGCCAGGCCGTCGTGTACCTGGAGAATCATCGGCATCATCCGCACAGGCCGATTGCCGATCACCACGCCGGTCAGATAAATGGCGAGGAAACCGGAGCCGCCCAGAGCGTTGGTAGCAGAGAACACGGAGATTCCGGCAGCGGCCACCAGAAGCGGGTACAGGGACGGGGTCAGACGGATGCGGTTGGCTAGCTCCACCACCGCAAAGCCCCCCAGCAGGCCGGCAACACCGCCGATACCGAATTGCTTGATCAGCATTACCAATGCGGACCAGGTGGCCCCCGCCCCCTCGTTGCCGATCAGGGTGACCAGCAACAGGGTCAGGAAAATGGCCATGGGGTCGTTACTTCCGGACTCGATTTCCAGGGTGGCGCTGACCCGTTCGTTCAGGTGTAACCCCCGGCCCTGAAGCAGCGAGAACACCGCCGCGGCGTCGGTGGAGGAAATGATGGCGCCGATCAGCAGCGCGGTCAGCCATTCCAGATCAAACACCCAGCGGGCGACCACCGCCGATCCGGCGGCGGTCATGAAGACGCCGAGGGTGGCCAGCACCAGCGCCGGACGTAGCCCTACCCGGAAGGTTTCCGCCCGCGTGCGCATGCCGCCATCTAGCAGGATCACTCCCAGGGCCAGGTTGGCGATCAGGAAGGCCAGTTCGAAATTGTCGAACTCGATGCCACCGGGGCCGTCCTCGCCCATCATCATCCCCACCACCAGGAAGATCAGCAGCACCGGCATGCCGACGCGGCTCGACAGCGGGCTGAGCACGATGCTGATCACCAGCATCAGGGCTCCGACTAGGGTGAGGGTGGGATCCATTCAATCTCCAGACACAAGACTTGCCCAAAAGCGGGCCGGCCGCTTATATTTCACTCGCGGCCAACGCTAATGCGGGTGTAGTTCAATGGCAGAACGGCAGCTTCCCAAGCTGCATACGAGGGTTCGATTCCCTTCACCCGCTCCACCAGCTTTCCCGGGCCGGTTTCCCCTTCAGTGTAGTTTCAGACGCGGGTGCATGGCACGGCTGATTTTATCCATCAGCCAGATAATGCCTGTGCGTACAAACCCGTGCAGGGCCACCTGGTGCATGCGGTACAGGGAGACATAGAACAGTCTCGCCACCTTACCCTCGATGTACATGCTGCGCCCGGACAGGTTGCCCATCAGGTTGCCCACGGTGGTGTAGCGGCTGAAATTGATCAGTGAGCCATGATCGTTGTAAACGAAGGGTACGTCGGCCTTGCCTTGCAGGCGGTTGCACAGGGTCTTGAACAGGGCATCGGCCTGCTGGTGCGCGGCCTGGGCCCGGGGTGGCACCGGCCGCTCGGAATCCGGTTGTGGGCAGGCGGCGCAATCGCCCAGGGCGAACACGTCCACATCCTGGGTGGTTTGCAGAGTCTGTTCCACCACCAGCTGATTGCCCCGGTTGACCTCCAGTCCGTCCAGTTCCGCCAGAAACGCGGGCGCCTTGATTCCAGCGGCCCAGATGGTCATTTCCGAGGGCAATTCGGTGCCGTCCTTCATGATGATGCTGTCTTCCCGGACTTCGCTCACCGGTTGGCCGGTCAGCACTTTCACATGCTGGCGTTCCAGTTCCCGGGTCGCCGCTGCCGAAAGCCTGCCGGGCAGGGCGGGCAGAATCCGGTCGGCCGCCTCGATCACCGAGATCGAGACATCCGAGGGCTGCAGATGGTTCATGCCGTAGACCGGCAGCTCCCGGGACGCCAGTCGGAGCTCGGCGGCCAGCTCCACCCCGGTGGCCCCGGCGCCGATGATGCTGATGTTGAGGGTGTGTTCATGGCCCTGGAGGGCTTCGTGGTTCTTGCGCAGAAAGGCATTCAGCATCAGGTTGTGGAACCTGCGAGCCTGTTTCAGGCTGTCCAGGAACAGGCAATGCTCCTGGGCACCGGAGGTGCCAAAATCGTTGGCGGTGCTGCCGACGGCGATCACCAGGGTGTCGTAGCTGATGGTGCGGGCTGGCACCACTTCCCGGCCCTCCTCGTCATGAAACGAGGCAATGACCAGCTCTTTGGCCTTGCGGTCGAGCCCGCTCATGCGCCCGAGCTGGAATTCGTAATGGTGTTTCCGGGCGTGGGCGCGGTAGTTGATCTCGTTGGCGCTGGCGTCCAGGGAGCCGGAGGCGACTTCGTGCAGCAGGGGTTTCCAGACATGGGTCAGGCCGGCATCGACCAGGGTAATCCGGGCCTTGCGCTTCTTGCCCAGCTTGTTGCCGAGGCTGGTGACCAGCTCCAGACCGCCGGCGCCGCCGCCGACCACCACGATATGATGAAGGTTAT
>JAAZVL010000139.1 GCA_018623515.1 Marinobacter sp. | reverse complement strand
TCCGACGGCCAGGACATCATCAAGGTCGGCAACTACGAGACCCCGTCCCGCGCCTATGTCGGCCGCTTCAACTTCAAGGGCAGCGATCAGCAGAAGCGGGTCGGCGACCTGTCCGGTGGTGAGCGTAACCGCCTGCACCTGGCCAAACTGCTGAAACAGGGCGGCAACGTACTGCTGCTGGACGAGCCCACTAACGACCTGGACGTGGAAACCCTGCGCGCGCTGGAAGAAGCCCTGCTGAATTTCCCTGGCTCCGCGCTGGTGATCTCGCACGACCGCTGGTTCCTGGACCGGGTGGCCACCCACATCCTGGCATTCGAGGATGATGGTGAGGTGGTCTACTTCGAAGGCAACTTCAGCGAGTACGACGAGGACTTCAAGAAGCGCAAGGGCGATTCTGCGATGCAGCCCAAGCGGATGAAGTATAAGAAGTTGGCGTAATGGCCAAAGCAAAAACCGCCTTTGTCTGCACCGAGTGCGGCGCCGATTACTCCAAGTGGCAGGGCCAGTGCACTGCCTGCCAGGCCTGGAACACCATTAGCGAAGTGCGCGGCATCAGCAGCAATGCCAAGGGCACCCGCGGCGCACGCTTCGAGGGCTTTGCCGGCAGCCTGTCGGAGGTCCAGAGCCTGGACGATGTCAGCCTGGCCGAGCAGCCTCGAATCAGCTCCGGCATGCAGGAATTCGACCGGGTGCTCGGCGGCGGCCTGGTGGAGGGTTCAGCGGTGTTGATGGGCGGCCATCCGGGCGCAGGCAAGAGTACCCTGCTGCTTCAGGCCGTGTGCCATTTGGCCGAGAGTGTTCCGGCACTCTATGTCACCGGTGAGGAATCGCTGCAACAGGTGGCCATGCGTGCCAAGCGCCTGGGTCTGCCGACCCGGGACCTGAAAATGTTGTCCGAAACCAGTGTCGAACGGGTCATGCAGATTGCCGAGGCGGAAAAGCCGAAGATCCTGGTGGTGGACAGTATCCAGGTGATGCACGTGGCCGACATCGAATCGGCTCCGGGCTCGGTATCCCAGGTCCGGGAGAGCGCCGCTTTCCTGACCCGCTTCGCCAAGCAGACCGGCACCATCCTGTTCCTGGTCGGTCACGTCACCAAGGACGGCAGCCTGGCCGGCCCGAAGGTGCTGGAGCACATGATTGACTGCTCGATCCTGCTGGAGGGTTCCAGCGACAGCCGGTATCGCACCCTGCGCGGTATCAAGAACCGTTTCGGCGCAGTGAACGAGCTGGGCGTGTTCGCCATGCTGGAACAAGGCCTCAAAGAGGTGAAGAATCCGAGCGCCATCTTCCTGAACCGGGGCGAGGAAGCGGCCCCCGGAAGCGTGGTCATGGTGGTCTGGGAAGGCACGCGACCGATGCTGGTGGAAATCCAGGCGCTGGTGGATATGGCCCAGGGCGGCTATCCGCGGCGGGTGGCCGTTGGTCTGGACCAGAACCGTCTCGCCATGTTGCTGGCCGTACTGCATCGTCACGGCGGCCTGCACGTGTCGGATCAGGATGTGTTCGTCAACGTGGTGGGCGGCGTCAAGGTGAACGAGACCAGTGCCGATCTGGCGCTGCTGGCGGCCATCGTCTCCTCCTTCCGCGACCGTGCCCTGCCCCAGGATCTGGTGATCTTCGGGGAGGTCGGGCTGTCCGGTGAGATTCGCCCGGTGCCCAGTGGGCAGGAGCGGATCTACGAGGCGGCCAAGCATGGTTTTACCCGGGCGCTGGTGCCCAAGGCGAATGTGCCGCGTAAGCCGGTTGAGGGGATGAAGGTGGTTCCGGTGGCGAAGTTGAGCGATGCGCTGGCGGCGTTGGAGGAGTTTTAGGGGTTAAGATGGGGGTCAGATGAAGGTTTTCATCAGACCCCTGAGTTACATCTGACCCCGTTTTCATCTATCGACCAACCTCGCGAATTCCCGTTGCAAGAGAGCCGGATCGCCGAGGTTCAGTTCCACCAACCGCTTGAGATGGGTGGCACTCTCAAGGTCGATGTACTGGCAACTGAATCCCAGCCGCGCCTCATCCACGTGCTTCAACTCCACCGCCATCACAATCGCCGTCGAGTGGTCGTCCAAATGGATCACGACCTCGCAGGGTTGCCCGAGGGGCGCTGACCAGCCGTCCGGCCGTCTCACCAGCACTCCCTTCATGGATATATCCAGAACCTCGGTTCGCCAGAAGTTATCCTGCCAGTGCAGTTCACAGGGGGCGTCGAATTCAATGCGCTGGAATCGGCGTTTGTCGGGGGCGTGTGCGGACAAGCGGTTACTCCTGTTGTCGTTTTTTATATGACCATAGTCCCGACACGGTGATCCCGCCAGTTGTGAAGGGGGAACCCGGGGTCAGATGAAAGCTTTCATCTGACCCCTTATTCAAGGAACAGGCAAACGACCCTTACCGGTGATATTCCGGGCTCAGCTCGACAACCGCCTCGATAAAGGCACCCGCATGCTCCGGGTCCACATCCGGCGTGATGCCATGGCCGAGGTTGAAGATATGGCCGGTTCCGGATCCGTAGCGGCGCAGGATGTCGGCCACTTCCTGGCGGATGCGCTCTTTCGGGGCGTAGAGCATGGCCGGATCCATATTGCCCTGCAGGGCGACGCGGTCACCAATACGGGCTCTGGCGTTGCCGATATCGGTGGTCCAGTCCAGACCCACGGCGTCGCAGCCGGAATCGGCAATGGTTTCCAGCCACTGACCACCGTTCTTGGTAAACAGGATCACCGGCACGCGCCGGCCGTCGTTTTCGCGAATCAGACCGTCGACGATCTTCTTCATGTAGCGGAGCGAGAACTCCTCGTAGGCCCAGCTGCTCAGCACGCCACCCCAGGTGTCGAAGATCTGCACCGCCTGGGCACCCGCCTTGATCTGGCCGTTGAGGTAGTCAATCACGGCATTCGCCAGATGATCCAGCAGGCGATGCATCACCTCCGGCTGGGCATACATCAGCTTCTTGGCTTCACGGAAGTCCTTCGATGAGCCTCCTTCGATCATGTAGGTGGCCAGGGTCCACGGGCTACCGGAGAAACCGATCAGCGGTACCCGGCCACCGAGGGCGGAGCGAATGGTGGACACCGCGTTCATGACATAGTCCAGATCCACCTCTGCGTTCATCGACGGCAGGGCGTCCACGTCTGCCGCAGAGCGGATGGTGTGCTTGAACTTGGGCCCTTCACCGGTCTCGAAATACAGGCCGAGCCCGAGTGCATCCGGAATGGTCAGGATGTCGGAGAACAGGATGGCGGCATCCAGCGGGAAGCGCTCCAGGGGCTGCAGCGTGACCTCGCAGGCCAGTTCGGTGTTCTTGCACAGACTGAGAAAATCACCGGCCTTGGCCCGGGTGGCGCGGTACTCCGGCAGATAGCGGCCGGCCTGGCGCATCATCCATACCGGGGTACGGTCTACGGGCTGGCGCATCAGGGCACGCAGGAAACGGTCATTTTTCAGCTCGGTCATGGTAACTCCTGGCCTGGGAAACGAATTTTCTGGGGTGCAATGATACGCGGTTTGGGGGAATTGGGAAGGTATGAAAAAGGGGTCAGATGAAAGCTTTCATCTGACCCCGTCCTGGACTCCGGCTTCGGGGGTTTATCGCTAACTCGGGGTCAGAAGAAGGTTTTCTTCAGACCCCTGGAGTGTGACCCCGGGCTAGCTGGCCCGGATGAACACCTCAGACATCCAGGTAGTCGAGGATACCTTCGGCCGCCTGGCGGCCTTCCCAGATGGCGGTGACCACCAGGTCGGAACCCCGGACCATGTCGCCGCCGGCGAAGATCTTCGGGTTGCTGGTCTGGAAGGCAAACTCTGCCTCTTCCGGTGCAGTCACGCGACCGGAATCGTCGGTATCGATCTTCTGCTCATCGAACCAGTCCGCCGGGCTGGGGCGGAAGCCAAAGGCGACGAGGACAGCGTCAGCCGGAATGACTTCCTCACTACCGGGAACCACTTCCGGGCGGCGACGGCCATTCTCGTCCGGCTCACCGAGCTGGGTCTGGACCACCTTCACGCCTTCCACACGATCTTCACCAATGATCGCAATGGGCTGACGGTTAAAGAGGAACTTCACACCCTCTTCCTTGGCGTTGGCCACCTCGCGGCGGGAGCCGGGCATGTTGGCCTCGTCCCGGCGATAGGCACAGGTCACGCTTTCCGCCTGTTGACGGATGGAGGTACGGTTACAGTCCATGGCGGTGTCGCCACCACCGAGCACGACAACCCGCTTGCCCTTCATATCGATGAAGTCCGCCGGATCCTTCTCGAAACCAAGGCGGCGGTTCACGTTGGAGACCAGGAACGGCAGGGCATCATAAACGCCCGGCAGGTTCTCGCCCGGGAACCCCCCCTTCATGTAGGTGTAGGTGCCCATGCCCATGAATACGGCATCGAATTCCTCGATGATGTCCTTGAGCTGCACGTCCTTACCCACCTCGGTGGACAGGCGGAATTCCACGCCCATTTCCTGGAAGACTTCCCGACGGCGGGACATCACGGACTTCTCGAGCTTGAACTCGGGAATGCCGAACGTCAGCAGGCCGCCGATTTCCGGGTAGCGATCGAACACGACCGGCTTGACGCCGTTACGGACGAGGATGTCCGCGCAACCGAGTCCGGCAGGACCCGCGCCGATCACCGCAACCTTCTTGTCGGTCCACTTCACCCGGGACATATCGGGCTTCCAGCCGAGGGCAAAGGCGGTATCGGTGATGTATTTCTCTACGGAACCGATGGTCACCGCCCCGAAACCGTCGTTAAGAGTACAGGCACCCTCGCACAGGCGATCCTGCGGGCACACCCGGCCGCAGACTTCCGGCAGCGAGTTGGTCTGGTGGCACAACTCCACCGCCTTCATGATGTTGCCCTCGGAAACCAGCTTTAGCCAGTTGGGGATGTAGTTGTGTACCGGACACTTCCATTCACAGTAGGGGTTACCGCACTCCAGACAGCGATGAGCCTGGGTCGCGGCATTATCTGCGGTGAACGGGTGGTAGATTTCACCAAACTCTTTCTTCCGCTTTTTGGCCGGAACCTTCTTGGGGTCGATCCGCCCAACTTCGACAAACTGGAAGTCGTTACTCAGTCGTTCTTTCATCATGATGCTCTCATCAGCTCAATTTCGACCGGGGCGGCGGCCCCGCCGCGCACCCCCAAACCTCTTCGAACCGGGCGGTTGTTATTCCGGACGCGCCCGGGTGCTGGCCAGCAGACTGCGCAGATTGGCGGCCTTGGGCTTAACCAGCCAGAAACGGCCGATGTAGTCGTCGAAATTCTCAAGAATGTGCTCCGCCCACTCGCTGCCGGTCTCCGCGATGTGCTCTCGGATGACACCGCGCAGGTGGTTGCGGTAGGACTCCATGTCCTCACTGGAAATACGCTGGATCTCAACCAGTTCGTGATTGTATTTGTCCACGAAGGTGTTGTGCAGGTCCATTACGTAGGCAAAGCCACCGGTCATGCCGGCACCGAAGTTATGCCCGGTGTTACCCAGTACCGTTACCAGGCCGCCGGTCATGTATTCACAGCAGTGATCACCGGCACCTTCAACCACCGCATGGGCACCGGAGTTACGGACTGCGAAACGCTCACCCGCCGTGCCCGCCGCAAACAGCTTGCCACCGGTGGCACCGTACAGACAGGTGTTGCCCATGATGGAGGTTTCCTGGCTCTTGAAACCGCTGTTACGGGGCGGCTTGATGACCAGTTTGCCGCCGGTCATGCCCTTGCCCACGTAGTCATTGGCATCACCTTCAAGGATCAGGTTGAGGCCCCCGACGTTCCAGACACCGAAGCTCTGACCCGCAGTACCCGTCAGATCCAGGGTAATCGGGGCATCCACCATACCCTGGTTGCCGTGCCGCTCGGCAATCTCACCGGACAGACGGGCGCCAATGGAACGGTCACAGTTGGTGACCCTGTAGGACCAGGCCCCACCGGACTTGTTCTCGATGGCTGCCGCTGTGTCCTTGACCATCTGCTCGGCGAGGGTGCCGCGGTCAAACGGCTCGTTCCGTTCCACCTGACAGGTCTGGGGCTTGTCCGCCGGTATGTTGTTGTTCTCCAGCAGGCGGGTCAGATCCAGCTTTTTCTGGCGCTCGGTATCACCCGGCAGACGCTCCAGCAGGTCGACACGCCCGACCAGCTCTTCCAGGCTACGAACGCCCAGTTTGGCCATCCATTCCCGGGTTTCTTCCGCGACAAAGCGGAAGAAGTTCATCGCCATTTCCACCGTGCCCTTGAAATGCTCTTCGCGCAGGTGATCGTTCTGGGTGGCGACACCGGTGGCACAGTTGTTCAGGTGACAGATACGCAAGTACTTGCAGCCCAGCGCCACCATCGGTGTGGTACCAAAGCCGAAGCTCTCGGCACCGAGAATGGCACCCTTGACCACATCCAGGCCGGTCTTGATACCTCCATCGGTCTGCAGGCGGATCTTGCCGCGCAGGTCGTTGGCGCGCAGTGCCTGCTGGGTTTCAGTCAGGCCCAGCTCCCAGGGGGAGCCGGCATACCGGATGGACGTCAGCGGACTGGCTGCGGTGCCACCGTCATAACCAGAGACGGTGATCAGGTCGGCGTAAGCCTTGGCCACACCCGCCGCGATGGTGCCGACGCCCGGCTCGGACACCAGCTTCACGGAAACCAGCGCCTGCGGGTTAACCTGCTTGAGGTCAAAGATCAGCTGCGCCAGGTCCTCAATGGAGTAGATGTCGTGGTGCGGCGGCGGTGAAATCAGGGTCACGCCGGGCACGGAATACCGCAAGCGTGCAATCAGGTCGTTGACCTTACCACCCGGCAGCTGCCCCCCCTCACCGGGCTTGGCGCCCTGGGCGACCTTGATTTGCATGACATCGGCACTGCGCAGGTACTCGGCAGTTACACCGAAACGACCAGACGCCACCTGCTTGATCTTGGAGCGCTTCTCGGTGCCGTAACGGGCGGGGTCTTCACCACCCTCACCGGAGTTGGAGCGCCCGCCCAGGGTGTTCATCGCGACTGCCAGGGCTTCGTGCGCTTCCGGAGAGAGGGCCCCAAGGGACATCGCCGCAGAATCAAAGCGCGGGAAGATGCTCTCCACCGGCTCGACCTCGGAAATATCAATCGGCTTGAGATCCTTGCGGAAAACCAGCAGGTCCCTGAGGGTTGCCACCGGGCGCTCGTTAACCAGGCCGGCATACTCCTTGTAATGACCGTAATCACCACTGGTCACGGCTTCCTGCAGCTTACCGACCACATCCGGGTTGAAGGCGTGGTATTCCTGGCCATGCACATATTTGAGCAGACCACCCTGGGAAATCGGCTTGCGGGCCTTCCAGGCAACGGATGCCAGCTTCTCCTGGTCTTCCTGGAAATCGATGAAACCGGCACCCTGGATTCGACTCGGCACACCCTTGAAGCACAGATCCACGACGTCGTCCGCCAGACCGATGGCCTCGAACAGCTGGGCACCGCGATAGGATGTGATGGTTGAGATGCCCATCTTCGACAGGATC
>JAAZVL010000032.1 GCA_018623515.1 Marinobacter sp. | reverse complement strand
TTCCTGGAAGAAGGGCTGGAAGAGGACAGTGACTGGGCTGAAATCATCGACGAGCTGGACGCGATGATGCGTCACTGATCGTCGGAACCAGGTCCGGATTTGTTGCGCCGGGCCCGGGGGTGGCTCTGGTCGTAGACCCGCGCCAGGTGCTGGAAGTCGAGATGGGTGTACACCTGTGTCGTGGCGATATCGGCGTGGCCCAGCAGTTCCTGGACTGCCCTCAGATCGCCACTGGACTCCAGCATATGACTGGCGAAGGAATGCCGTAACAGGTGCGGATGCAGTTTCTGGTCAGCGCCCCGGGTAATGCCCCAGCGCCCCAGCCGAGACTGGATACTGCGCCGACTGAGCCGATCACCCCGCCGGCTGACAAAAACTGCCTTCTCACCCTCCGGCGCCAGCTCCGGACGCACCGACAACCAGGCCCGGATGGCGTCCACAGCCTTACGTCCCACCGGCAAAACCCGCTCCTTGTTGCCTTTACCGATCACGCGCACTTCCCCGGCACGCAGGTCCAGGGATTCAAGGTTGAGCTCCGCCAGTTCCGAGAGCCGCAGACCGGAGGAGTACATCAACTCGAACATGCACAGGTCCCGCACCTCGAGCGGGTCGTCGGGACTGGCGTCGAGCAACTGGCCAAGCTGGTCCACGTCGGCCACCCGAGGCAAACGACGACCGCTCTTGGGGGCGCGGACATCCACGGCCGGGTTGTCCGTCACCAGCCGCTCACGCAACAGGAAGTTATAGAACCGGCGGATGGCCGAAAGGTGACGCGCGATGCTGCGGCCGCCCAACCCTTGCCGGCTGAGGACCGCCACGTAACGGCGTAAATCGTGGCTGAGCAGCAACCGCCACTGGTCACGGCCGGACTCCGCCAGCCAGAGCCCGAGGCGATTCAGATCCCGCTCATAACTGTCACAGGTACGCGGTGAAAGGCGCTTTTCGGAGGCGAGGTGGCGAACAAACCGGGACAGCGGTTCCCGCAGGGAATCGGGCAGCATCGTGGCGACAGCCCCCGCTGACACGCTATCGGGACTCCGCGGTGATTTCAGTTACCGGCGCACCGCCGGTATGGCGATGGATCATGGGGGGCAGCAACCGGCTCAGCGTGTCGCTGATGTAACTCAGGAACAGGGATCCCATGCTCTGATCGAAATAGCCGGGCTGACAGCTGCCGACGGCAAACACGCCCACCAGCTCTTCATGACGCAGGGGCACCAGGGCAACGGAGGCAATCGGCTCTTCCCGGTCCGGGAACAGGAATTCCCGTTCACTCTCCCGGAACTGTCCGCACACCGCGCGCTCGCCGTCCAGCAGCATCCCCAGCCTTTCCCGGGCCAATTCCGGGCCAACCACGTGCAACGCACCCTGGGAGGCCTCCGGCAGGGCCTGGTCGGTAAACAGCAGGACCGAGG
Organism: Marinobacter sp.; assembly: GCA_018623515.1. Classification (GTDB taxonomy): domain Bacteria; phylum Pseudomonadota; class Gammaproteobacteria; order Pseudomonadales; family Oleiphilaceae; genus Marinobacter. Next base: position 22,960 of record JAAZVL010000032.1, on the reverse strand, counting down.
CGGCATCCAGGCCGAAATCGCCCCGAATGCTGTCATCGATGGCCGCTGCCATATCGTTGAGGGTGCGGGCCTCGATCACCTGCATCAGCAACCGTTTGCTTTTCTCGAACAGACGGTCGTTATGGCGGGCAATGGAGACCAACTCAACCAGTTCCCGGCGCAGGGTGTCGCGCTGTTCACGGAACAGATGCACCTGCCGCTCCACCAGGGAGATGGCGCGCCCGCTGTCATGGGGCAGGGTCAGGCTGCGCAACAGCTCGTCCTGGTCAACAAAGAAGTCAGGATTGGCCCTCAGGTAATCGGCCACCTGTTCCGGCGTGAGGTCTTCAGCCTTCTTGCGGACCGTCTGTTCTGTCATCGTGTTCTCCCGGGCTGTCAGGAACGTTGTCTGTTGGAACGACCGCTCTTGCGGCGGCGGGTATGGTTGTCAGCGGGCAGACGCAACTGCCCTTCAAACACGGTGGTCGCAGGGCCTTCCATCATAACAGGCGCCCCTTCCCCCGGCCATTCGATGACCAGCTTGCCGCCGCGCAGCTCCACCTCCACCCGCTGGTCGAGCAAGCCGCGGATATTGCCGGCGACCACGGCGGCGCAGGCGCCGCTGCCGCAGGCCAGAGTCTCACCGGAGCCCCGCTCAAACACCCGCAAACGGGCATGGCCCCGATCGAGGATCTGCAGGAATCCGATGTTGGCCCGGGCAGGAAACCGGGGGTGGCGCTCCAGCATGGGCCCCAGGGTTTCGACTGGCGCCGTATCAACGTCATCCACCAGCAGGACACCATGGGGATTGCCCATGGAGACCGCGCTGAGCTCGACGGTCTGGCCATCCACATCCACGGTGTAAACTTCCTTGCGACGGTCGGCGGCAAAAGGGATCGCCGGCGGATTGAGTTCGGGCACGCCCATGTTGACCATGACCATGCCATCCTTTGCGACCCTGAGCTCGATCACACCCTTGGCGGTCTGGACCCGGATGACTTTCTTGTTGGTCAGGCGCTGATCCCGCACGAACCGGGCGAAGCAGCGGGCACCGTTGCCACACTGCTCCACTTCCGATCCGTCCGCGTTGAAAATCCGGTAACGGAAATCCACGTCCGGCAGGCCGGGCGGCTCCACCACCAGCAGCTGATCGAAGCCGATGCCGAAGTTCCGGTCGGCCAGCTCCCGGATCATCTCCGGGCGCAGCCGGAACGGCTGGCTGATGGCATCCACCACCATGAAATCGTTGCCCAGGCCATGCATCTTGGTGAACCGGAGGGTCGGGCCCTGCCCTCGTCGCTGCTGACTCATCTCCTGCTCCCTGGTCATTCCGGCAGGCAACTTTCAGGGGCGAGCTGGTCCTCCAGGGTTTCCCGGCGGCGCACCACGTGGACCTGGTCACCGTCCACCATCAGTTCCGGGGGACGGTTGCGGGTGTTGTAATTGGAGCTCATCACAAAACCATAGGCGCCAGCGGAGCGAACCGCCAGCAAGTCGCCCGCCTGCAACCGCAGGTGCCGGTCCTTGCCCAGGAAGTCCCCGGTCTCGCAGACCGGACCCACCAGGTCCCAGGCCTTCTCTTCGCCGTCCTGGTGCGGCCGGACCGGGATGATGGACTGCCAGGCACTGTACAGGGCCGGACGGATCAGGTCGTTCATGGCGGCATCGATGATGGCGAAATTACGGTGTTCGGTGCACTTCAGGAATTCGACCCGGGTGACCAGGATCCCGGCGTTGGCGGCAATGGAGCGCCCGGGTTCCAGGATCAGCTCCAGGCTGCGATCACCGAGGCGTTGCGCCAGCGCCTTCACGTAATCCGATGGCTGGGGCGGCTGCTCCTGATCATAGGTCACCCCCAGACCGCCCCCCATGTCCAGGTGCCGAATGCGGATGCCCCTCTCCGCCAGACTATCAATCAGTGCCAGCACCCGATCCAGGGCATCCAGGAACGGTGATACCGAAGTCAGCTGTGACCCGATATGACAATCCACACCATGGATCTCCAGGTTCGGCAGGGCCGCGGCCCGGGCATAAACCTGCGGCGCCTCGGCAATATCGATCCCGAACTTGTTCTCTTTCAGGCCGGTGGAGATATAGGGATGGGTCCCGGCATCGACATCGGGGTTGACCCGCAGGGAGATCGGAGCCTTCACCCCCAGCTCGCCGGCCACCTGGTTCAGACGGTCCAGCTCGGTATCCGATTCCACGTTGAAGCAACGCACCCCCGCTTCCAGGGCACGTTTCATTTCCCACTCCTGCTTGCCAACACCGGAAAACACCACCTTGCCGGCATCACCGCCGGCCCGGAGCACCCGCTCAAGCTCACCCGCCGATACGATATCGAAGCCGGCACCCATCCGGGCCAGCACGTTCAGCACCGCCAGATTGCTGTTGGCCTTGACCGCGTAGCACACCAGATGCGGACGTCCCTCGAGGGCATCGTCATAGGCCCGGTAATGGCGCTCGAGGGTGGCCCGGGAGTAGATATAGGCAGGTGTACCGAAACGCTCGGCGATTTCGGAGACAGGAACGTCTTCGGCGTAGAGTTCGCCGTTACGGTAGTTGAAGTGGTCCATGGGTGTCCTGATTCGTTAATCGGGTGCGCGGTTGCTCAGTCGTCGTTCTGCTCGCGGTCTTCGTCGGCCTGACCGTCGGTCATCACCTGGGCCGCCTCGCCGGCCATCGCTCCGCCCTGATCACGGTACAACGGGCCTTTCTGGCCACAGCCGGCCAGCAACAGAGCAAACGCGAGGCTGAAGATCGCAAAAAGTCGAAACGGCATGGGCGCCCCCTGAAAGTTGCTTTGGCGCAGTATACCTGACACCCATGGCAGCGGGCGAGACACCGCAGCGGACCGGGAGGTTCTTTTCCACGACGGTATCAGTATCATGGAGCCACTGTCTGACACCCGAGGCTATTCGCACGTGAAAGAATTCGTGATCCGCCGCTACCGGCCAGACCAGATGCCACAGGATGGCCGCCAGACCCTGCTGAGAATCGACGACGAAGGCACCGTAGTCCAGGTCGACCATCAATCCGAGGCGGTCCTGGGGTATGAGGCCGGGGAACTGGTGGGGCACCCTGTCCATCGCATCCTGGCTTCCCGCCAGGACGACCCGTTTGCGCCGGTGAACCGCCATCAGATCGAGGACGGCCAGCAGATCCTGGTGACCTTCCGGCACCGGGACGGTTTCTTCTTTACCGCGCAACTCAGCCTCAAGCAGGCCGTCCACGATTCGGACCAGGCGGCGCGGGCCACCATCGCCCTGGCCGACGCTGCCCGCGTGGACCCCTGCCTTCTGAAATCCGCCGAGGACCTTGCCCGGTTCGGACTCTGGGAACTCGATATTGCCAGCAACGAGATGACCTGGAGCGAGGGCATCTACCAGCTGCTGGAGCTGCGCCCGGGCCTGGAAATCACACCAGACCAGGCGTTGTTTTATTGCCAGGCGGGGCAGTCCCGGGTCCGTGCCCTGTTCCGCCGTTGTATCCGCACCGGTCAGCCATTCTCCCTGGAACTGACTGTGCTGACAGCACGGCAGAAACAACGCCGCATGGCCCTGGACGGCCGGGCTCTGCGCAAGGGTGGGCGTATCCATCGCCTGGTCGGCACCCTGGTGGATCGGACCGCGATCATGGAACAGGAAAAAGCCCTCGACCATTGCCATCGGCTGATGGAAGCGGCCGGACAGGCAACCCCCGATCTGGTGGCAGCGGTAGACACCCGGCTGACACTCCTGCACTGCAACCAGTCCTACGCCAGCCAGTTTGCCCAGACCTTCGGAAGAACACCGGCTGCCGGTGACAACCTCAGGGACCTGCTCCGGGATCACCCCAACGAGCGCCGCCTGATCGAGCGGCTCTGGCAGAGGGCCTTCGAACGGGGCAGTTTTGTGGTGGAGATGCCCCTGGCCCATCAGAATCGGGAACTGCCCGTCCATGAATTTCACTACCAGCGCCTGACCAACGCCCATGGCGATATCCTCGGTGCCGTTCACGTGGGCCGTAACACCCACACCCGGATCAGCCAGAACGACGCCGGTGACCGGATCCGCCGTGACCCGGTCACCGGTCTGATGAATCGTCGGGAATTCTTTGCCCGTCTGTTACGGACCCTGGAACAGAAAACCCACCGGGACAGCATCGACAGCCTGCTGTACCTCGACCTGGACGACTTCAACCGCTTTAACGAAACCGCCGGCAGTGGTACCTGCGACCGTTACCTGAGGGAGTTGGCCGGCAACCTGGGGGTGCGGATACGGCAACGGGATGCCCTGGCCCGGCTATCCGGGGATACCTTCGTCCTCCTGATCGAGAACTGCCCGGAGCCCCGGGCCCGTAAGATTGCGGACGATATCCGGGAACTGGTGCGCGGCTTTGTCTTCGAATGGCAGGGCAGCAAGCTGCAGACCACCGTCAGTGGCGGGCTGCTGGTGATCGAGAACGACTTCCCGAACGATCCCGAGAAACTGCTGACCCAGGCCTCGGACCTGTGCCACACCGCCAAGACCTCCGGCCGCAACCGGATTCACACCGCCCGGGCCATGGCCTCCAGCATGGACGAGGATCTGATTGCCAAACGGCTCGACCAGATCCGGGAGGCCCTGGACAACGACCGGCTGCTGCTCGAATACCAGGCCCTGAAGCCGGTCGCCAGCGCCACCTGGGGTGACCATATCGAGATCCTGTGTCGCATCCCCGCGCTCCGGGACGGCCAGAGCCAGCTGCAGCCGGACCAGTTCCTTCCGGTCACCGAGCGCTTTGACCTGGCCAAGCGGCTGGACCGCCAGGTGATCCGGCAGACCCTCGACTGGCTGTCGCAACACGAACTCCTGGAACCCCGCATCAAGTATTGCGGCTTCAACCTGTCCATCACCAGCGTGCTCGATGACACCTTCCCGGACTTCCTGGAAGCCGAACTGGCCAACTCCCCGTTCTCGCCGGAGTACTTTTGCCTGGAAATCCGTGAGGAACACGCCACCCAGTATCCGGACGACGTCACCATCCTGTGCGACGCCCTGCACAAGATTGGCTGCCGGGTAGCGCTGGAAGGCGCGGGGGCTTCGGTGGAAAGTTACAGCCTGGCGGCAAAGCTGCCCGTGGACATCATCAAACTGGATAGACGGATGATGGAAAAGCTGGAAGAGGACCCGGTACAACAGGTCATGGTGGAAGCCTTGCACCGGATCGCTGAAGCGGCGGGGAAAACCACGGTGGCCACGCACATCGAAAGCGACCGCACCTTGCGGAGAGTCAGGACGCTCGGCATCCATTTCGGCCAGGGCTCCCATCTGGAGGATCCCCGGCCTCTGGAAGACCTGACGCCGGCGGTGGTGGGCCTCTCATCGGGTCACCCGGGCGGCTGACCCGGGCGCCGGAGATCCTGCTCAGCCCAGCTGTTTCCGGGCCCGGGCGACGGCTGCACGCACCTGCTCCGGTGCGGTACCACCCAGGTGGTTGCGGGCCTGAACCGAGCCTTCGAGGGTGAGCACGTCAAAAACATCCTCGCCGATTACATCCGAGAACTGCCGCAGTTCCTCCAGGGTCATGTCGGACAGATCCCGTCCTTCGGCCACACCAAATGCCACCGACTTGCCAACGATCTCGTGGGCATCCCGGAAAGGCACGCCTTTCTTGACCAGGTAATCCGCCAGATCGGTGGCCGTGGAGAAACCACGCTTGGCCGCCACCCGCATGTTGTCGGCCTTGGAACGGATCGCCGGAATCATGTCGGCGTAGGCCTTAAGACAGCCCTTGACCGTGTCGACGGTATCGAACAGCGGTTCCTTGTCTTCCTGATTGTCCTTGTTGTAGGCCAGCGGCTGGCTCTTCATCAGGGTCAGCAGGCTGATCAGGTGACCATTGACCCGGCCCGTCTTGCCACGCACCAGCTCCGGCACATCCGGGTTCTTCTTCTGGGGCATGATGGACGAACCGGTGCAGAAGCGATCCGGCAGATCAATGAAATCGAACTGGGCGGAAGTCCACAGCACCAGCTCCTCGCTGAACCGGGACATGTGGGTCATCAGCAATGCTGCGAAACTGCAGAACTCGATGGCAAAGTCCCGGTCACTGACCGAATCCAGGCTGTTCTCGGTGGGCCGGTCAAAGCCCAGCAGCCGGGCGGTCATATCCCGGTCGATGGGATAGGTGGTGCCGGCCAGGGCGGCCGCGCCCAGGGGCATTATGTTAACCCGTTTGCGGCAATCCTGCAGGCGCTCGGCATCGCGGACCAGCATCTCGTACCAGGCCAGCAGGTGATGACCGAAAGTCACCGGCTGGGCGGTCTGCAGGTGGGTGAAGCCGGGCATGATGGTGTCGGCCTCACGCTCGGCCAGGTCCAGGAGACCGGTCTGCAGGCGCTTCAGTTCCTCGGCAATGACATCGATCTCGTCCCGCAGATACAGGCGGATATCGGTAGCCACCTGGTCATTCCGGCTGCGACCGGTGTGCAGTTTCTTGCCGGTGATGCCTATGCGGTCGGTCAGCCGTGCCTCGACGTTCATATGCACGTCTTCGAGGCTCACGGACCACTCGAACGTGCCAGCCTCGATGTCGGCCTTCACGCCCTTCAGCCCTTCAACGATCTGGTCCCGCTCTTCGGCAGTCAGCACGCCCACTTCCGCCAGCATGGTCGCGTGGGCAATGGAGCCGGTGATGTCATGGTGATACAGGCGCTGGTCAAAACCCACGGACGCGGTGAAGCGCTCGACAAAGGCATCGGTGGGCTCGCTGAAGCGCCCGCCCCAGGGTTTTTCGGAGGATGTGGTCTGGTCAGACTTTTTCTGATCCGTCATGGTCTATCTTTCCTGCTGACGGCCCGGCATCATCTGCGGGCAACGGGTACATTTGATGTGGCGGGATTATAGCATTCTGACCGGTGCAAAGGAGACACCCCTGAACGGCGACAAAAGTGTGAGCAGTCATGATTTCTTCGTCCCGGACCTGTGCCGGGTCCGGGCGGTATTCCTGCTTCTGGTCACCAGTGAACTGTTCGTGCTGGTGCTGTCGATCGTGCAGACCGAGACCGGCTGGATCGACTGGAACTATTTCGGCCTGCTGTCCCTGTTCGTGCAGTGGACCACGCTGACCAGCGCCGCCCTGATCTGCCTGCTTCGCAGCCGCCTGGCGCGGATGACGGTTACCCGCGCGACCCTTCTCATCGTTGCCATCGTGCTGGCAGACGTCCTGGCATTCAGCCTGTTTGCCGACCGGGTCCTGCACCCGGAGCCCGGCGTTACCAAGTGGCAGGGCATTGCCAAAAAGCTGCTGGTGGCATTGCTGATCGTGCTCATGGTGCTGCGTTATTTCTACCTGCAGCACCAGTGGCAGACCCAGCGGGAAGCCGAGATGGGCGCCCGGTTGGCAGCCCTGCAGGCGCGGATCCAGCCACACTTCCTGTTCAACAGCATGAACACCATCGCCAGCCTGATCGCCACCCGGCCCGAACAGGCCGAAGAGGCCGTGCTGGATCTTTCCGAGCTGTTCCGGGCCAGCCTGCGCACCGCCGACCAGCTGATCCCGCTGGCGCGCGAACTGGAGCTCTGCCAGCGCTATCTCGCCATCGAGAGCCTGCGCCTGGGGGAGCGACTGCAGGTGGACTGGATCATCAGCCCGGGTCTGGAGCATCAGGCCATTCCCCCCCTCACCCTGCAACCGCTGATCGAAAACGCCATTTACCATGGCATCCAGCCACGGCCGGAAGGGGGCATCGTCCGGATAGAAATCTCTGCCCGGGGTGAGTTTGTCTACCTGATGGTGCAGAATCCGAAACCGGAACAGGACCAGCGACGTCACCGGGGCAACCGCATGGCACTGGCCAACATCCAGTCACGACTGCAGGCACTGTTCGGCGAACCGGCGGTGCTCAAGCACAGCCAGCAGCATGAAACCTACACCGTGACCCTGCGCCTGCCCCGTCGAAAGGCCAGCCAACAGTAATTGACGACAGCCAATGAGCAAATCCGACGCCATGACCGCAAACGGGAACCAAAGCCTGAACATCCTGATTGCCGATGACGAACCCCTGGCCAGGGACCGCCTCCGGCGACTGGTCGACGCCCTGCCCGGCTACCGCATCTGTGGCGAAGCCGCCGACGGCGACAGCACCCTGCAACAGGTCGCCGAGCTGGAGCCGGACATCCTGTTGCTGGATATCCGCATGCCGGGTATGGACGGCATGGAGGCAGCAGCACGGCTGAGTCAGCTGGAACACCCGCCTGCCCTGATTTTCTGCACGGCCTACGATCACTACGCCATCCAGGCCTTTGATGTGCAGGCCGCCGCCTACCTGCTCAAGCCGGTGCGCAAGGAAGCCCTGGCCGAGGCCCTGGAGCGGGTCGGGCGGGTCAACCGGGTCCAGCACCAGCAACTGGCCGGCAGCACTAACCGCCGGAACGACCAGCTGGCGGTCCGGACCCACCGAGGCACGGAGTTGATCGACCTGGCGGACATCCTCTACTGCGAGGCGGACCAGAAATACGTCACCATCCATCACCTGGGAGGCGAGACGGTGTCCGACTATACCCTCAAGGAACTGGAAGCGAGCTATCCCGACCAGTTATTGAGAGTTCACCGCAATACCCTGGTGGGCGTGCGCTTCGTCAAGGCACTGGAGCGCACCGCCGAAGGCCAGAACCGGATCATCCTCCGGGACCGGCCCGAGCGCCTGGCGGTGAGCCGACGCCATGCCACCGACGTGCGCCAGTGGCTGCAGGAGCACCAGCCCGGCTGACTGCGTTTTCCCCACGGGACATTTCTGCCGTCACGCGTTAACCTTGGCGGACATTTTCCCAACCGACAGTGAGTGCCATGTCCAAACGTACCCTTCGCATCGCAACCCGCAGCAGTGCCCTCGCGCTCTGGCAGGCAGAACACATCAAGGCTGAACTTGAGCGTCTGCACGACAACGTCAGCGTTGAGCTGGTCAAGATCAAGACCCAGGGCGACAAGATCCTGGACGTGCCGCTGGCAAAAATCGGTGGCAAGGGCCTGTTCGTGAAGGAACTGGAGGAAGCCATGCTCGATGGCCGGGCCGACCTGGCCGTGCACTCCATGAAGGACGTCCCCATGGAGTTTCCGGAAGGCCTGGATCTGGTGGCCATCTGCGAGCGGGAGGATCCCACCGATGCCTTCGTCAGCAACAAGTACGAGACCGTGGATTCCCTCCCGGAGGGTGCTGTGGTCGGCACCGCCAGCCTGCGCCGGGAAGCCCAGCTGCGCGCCTACCGCCCGGACCTTAAGATCAAGGTCCTGCGGGGCAATGTGAACACCCGGCTGGCGAAGCTCGATGCCGAGGAGTACGACGCCATCGTACTGGCCAGCTCCGGCCTCAAGCGCCTGGGTTTCCACAACCGCATCCGCTACTGCCTGCCGGACACGGTATCGCTGCCCGCCGTCGGCCAGGGCGCCCTCGGCATCGAATGCCGGGTCGATGACACCGAACTGCTGGAGCTGATTGCACCGTTGAACCACACCGACACGTGGGACCGGGTTAGCGCCGAGCGGGCGCTGAACCGGCGCCTTGAGGGTGGCTGCCAGGTCCCCATCGCCGCGTACGCACTGCTGGAAGACGATGACACCCTGTGGCTGCGCGGCCTGGTGGGCGCAGTGAACGGCGAGCAGATCTTCCGGGTGGAAGGCCGGGCACCCCGGAGCGAGGGCGAACGCCTGGGCCGGGAACTTGCCGAAGACCTGCTGGCCATGGGCGCAGACAAGGTGCTGGCGGAAATCTATGGTCACACCCCGCGTTGATCCGCCTGACCTGACCGGCCGGCGGATCCTGATCTGCCGGCCGGAACCGGAAGCCGGACGCCTGGCGCGGGCCTTCGAATCGGCCGGCGCCGAGGTCCGGATCCTGCCCCTGATCGACCGCGAGCCGCTGCCGGAAACGCCGGAAAAGCGCACCACGATCCTGGATCTGGACCAGTTCACCCACGTTATCGCCGTCAGCCCCTATGCCGCCCGTCGGCTGCTGGAGGAGATCGACAACTGGTGGCCGCAGATTCCCATGGGCATCCGCTGGTATGCGGTCGGGGCCGGCACCGCGGCGGTGCTGGCCGGTCACGGCCTGTCGGTGCGCCGGCCAGCCAATGGCTGGACCAGCGAAGCGCTGCTTGAACTTCCTTCCCTGAGCCGGCCGGATGAAGAGCGGGTGTTGCTTGCCCGCGGCGAGGACGGTCGTGAACTGATTCGCCAGACACTGGAATCCAGGGGCGCAAGGGTCACCGTGCTGCCCCTGTACCGAAGGTTCTGTCCGGACTATTCTCAGGACGAACTAAACCTTGCCCTCGGCGAGTTCGCGCCGGAAGTGATCGTGGCACTGTCCGGGGAAACCTTGAACAATCTCATCGCACTATGTGCGAAGAGCGGCCATAATCTATACGATAGGTTACTGATCGTTCCCGCCGAACGCGTGGCCCACGCGGCGCGGGAGTCGGGTTTCGAAACCCCGTGTGTACCAGGAAGTCTTGCCGATAATGACATCGTGGCCACTGTTGCAGCACAGCTTTATGGCAGAAACGGTGGCGCCGCAAATAAAACGTAAGGACGCCCGTGACTGAAACAACCGATCAACTGCCCGCTCCCATTCCCCGGGAACAACCCAGCCGCCAGAAACTCTGGCCGCTGTGGTTACTCGCGATTGTTGCACTGGTAGTCGCCATAGCCCTGGCGCTTTGGAGCTGGCAACAGTGGCAAACCCATCAGGCCACCCTCCAGACCCTTCAGGACCTTCAGCAGGACACCCGTCAGCTTGAGGACCTGTATGGCGACCGGGGCAGCCAACAGGCCCAGAGACTTCAGTCCCTGGAGGAAAAACTGGCCGCCCAGCGCGAACTGATTGCCACCCAGCAACGCCAGATCGACCACAACGCCCGGGAATTGCTGGAGGCAGGTAACCGCACACGCACCGACTGGCTGCTGGCCGAGGCGGAATACCTGCTTCGTATTGCCAACCAGCGCCTACAGATCGAGAAGGACATTGGCGGCGCCATTTCCGCCTTGCAGGCCGCCGACGAGGTGCTGGCCGAATCCGACGATATCGGCGTCTACCCCGTGCGCCAGCAGCTGGCCCGGGAACTTCTTGCCCTCAAAGGCATTGAGAACGTGGACCGTACCGGCCTGTACCTCACCCTGGAAGCCGGCATCGACAGCGTCAACCAGCTCACCGATCAGGCCCTGATCCATGAATCTGCGCCCGGATTCGTGGGTGGTGACGGCGGCGCCACACTGGAGGCCACCGAGGGCGGTCCGAGCCTGCTCGCCCAGGCCTGGAACCAGTTCACCGACACCCTCGCACGGGTCGTGGTGGTGCGCAGGCTGGATGAGCCGGTCAAACCACTGCTGTCACCGGACCAGAGTGCCTATGCCCGGCTCAACCTCCAGCTGATGCTGGAAGAAGCCGAAATGGCGGTTCTCCGCGGCAATCAGGCCCTGTATGAGCGTGCCCTCGCCAAGGCGCGAACGGCGATCGGTGACTGGTACAACCCGGAAAATCCCCGGGTAAAAGCCCTGTCAGATACCCTCGCGGAGCTGGCCACCCGAAACGTTGATCCGGAACTGCCGGACATCAGCAAATCCCTCGATCTTCTCAAACAACGCCTGGCCGGCCGGCTCGATGCCAATGGCAGCAACGATGACGGCGAGGAGTCCAATGCCAACACCGGAGGCACGGAATCATGATCCGCCTCCTGCTGATTATCCTGATCGCCCTGCTGATCGGCACCGGCCTGGCGCTGGGTCTGCAATATGACCTGGGCTACATCCGGGTCAGCCTGGGCCACTACCTGGTGGAAACCAATTTCTGGGTGGGCCTGGCGTTGTTCGTGGCGCTGGTGGTGCTGACGGTGGTGACCATCAACCTGGTCCGGCGTTTCCGCCAGGGTACCGGCGTAGTGGCGGGCTGGATCGCGCGTGGAAACGAGCGCCGTGCCCGACGCCGCACAACCCAGGGCTTGCTGGCACTGGCCGAGGGTAACTGGCCCAGGGCCCGGAAGCTGCTGACCTCTGCTGCCGATAAGGCGGATACGCCGCTGATCAACTACCTGGCTGCCGCCCAGGCGGCCTTTGAATCCGGCGATCACGATGCCGTGGATGACCTTCTTCGCCAGGCCTTCGAGAGCACACCGGGCTCGGATCTCGCCGTAGGGATCACCCAGGCCCAGTTGCAACTGGCGGGCAACCGCCTGGAGCAGGCACTTGCCACCCTGGTGCGGCTGCGCAAGCAGTCACCGCACCATCCGTTCGTGCTGAAATTGCTGAAGAACACCTACCTGAGGCTCGAGGACTGGCGGGAGCTGTCCAGGCTGCTGCCGGAACTGCGCAAGCGGGATGTCCTGCCGGAAACGGAGTTCCACGAACTGGAACGGGAGGTCTGGCACAACCTGCTGGAGCAGGCAGCCGAGGAATGCGAACGGGCACGCAAGCAGGATCCGGAAGCGTCGCTGGAGCCCCTGACCCGCCTGTGGGACGAGCTGCCCGGATTCCTGCGCCGGGATGAATACACCATCCGGGATTACGCCCGCCTCCTGGCCCAACTGGGCGACGAGGCCCAGGCCGAGACCCTGCTGCGCAAGGTGCTGCGGAACCACTGGAGTGACGAGCTCATCAACCTCTACGGCCGCATCGAGGGGCAGAAAACGGATGAGCAGCTGTTGATCGCCGAGCAATGGCTCAAGGACCGCCCCAACAATCCCGAACTTCTGCTGGCCCTGGGCCGCCTGAGCCTGCGCAACGAACTCTGGGGTAAGGCAAGGGAGTATTTCGAAACCAGCCTGCGCCTGCGCCGCAGCCGCGAGGCCCTGGCAGAGTTGAGCCGGCTGAACGCCCACATGGGCGAGGAAGAGCTGAGCATCAAGCTGATGATGCAGGGGCTGGCCCAGGATAACGGGTTGCCGGAACTGCCGATGCCAAGAGCCTGACGAAACTCGGGGGTTGGATCCAAGAAGGGGTCAGATGAAGGCTTTCATCTGACCCCGGTTTCATGCCCGACCGCTGGCTCGGGGATAGCGCCAGGCCGGGGTCAGAAGAAAGCTTTCTTCTGACCCCATTTTCACCTGGGGGCATACTCCAATACATCGGAGAAAAACGCCGCCTGTGGCAAGCCTGCCTCGATCAGCGCATCCATCAGTGTATAGACCATAGTGGGCGACCCGCTGGCGTGAACCTCCACGTTCTTCCAGTCCATGCCAGACGCCAGCACGGCGCGTACCAGCTGATCGTGATGACCACCCCAGTCGTTGTCTTCATCATCACCCACCACCGGCAGGAAGGTGAACGGCGGCCAGTCCCGCTCCCACTGCTGGGCCAGGGTGCGCAGGTACATATCCTCATGCTTGCGAACCCCCCAGTACAGTTTGATGGGGTGATTGAAGTTCGTCTCGCGCAGGTAATCCACCAGGCTCTTCATCTGGGCAAAGCCTGTCCCCGCGGCCACCAGCAACACCGGCTTCTCCGGCGCTGACGCCAGGCAGGCCTTGCCATGGGGCAGCTCCAGGGTCACATCCTGGCCGGAGGTCAGGGCATCAATCACCTTCTGCGCCGAGACCCAGTCCGGAGAGGCCTGAATATGCAGTTCGATGTTTTGCTCGGAGGGGCTGCTGGCGATGGAAAAATAACAGGGGTCCGCATCCGGCAGGTTCACCGACAGGTATTGCCCGGCATGGAAAGACAGCTCCCGGCGGCGGGTAATCTCCAGTTCCACCCGGTAAACATCATGGCTGATGGACCGGACATCCACCACCTTTGCCTGCACCTTGCGGGGCTGATTGTTTCCTGCTGCCATAACGGCGGTTATCTCCAGTTCCAGGTCAGCGAGCGCATGGGTTCGACACATCATCAAACGCTCGCCAATCGAAATTTCACGTTGATTTCGGGTATTCAGGGCGTTGCCGGACAGTAACCGGGCCTCACAAATCTCACACACCCCGTTGCGACAGGCAGCCGGAACGGCAATACCTGCTTCGGCCGCGGCACCGAGCAGATCCGCGCCGGGATCCACCGAATAACGCAATCCCGAAGGTCTCAGCACAACCCGATGCAAATGGCTGTCCTTCTCAATCAGGGCGGGACCCCGGAATTTCAATTCCAAGGCTGTCCCAGATATCGTCCACCCGCTGCTTGACCTCATCGGTCATGGCAATGGGCTCGCCCCACTCCCGGTCGGTTTCACCGGGCCACTTGTTGGTGGCATCCATCCCCATCTTCGAGCCAAGACCCGACACCGGCGAGGCGAAATCAAGGTAATCGATGGGCGTGTTCTCCACCATGGTGGTATCCCGTACCGGGTCCATCCGGGTAGTAATCGCCCAGATCACATCTTCCCAGTCGCGCGCATTCACATCGTCATCGGTGACAATAACGAACTTGGTATACATAAACTGCCGCAAAAACGACCATACGCCCATCATCACCCGCTTGGCATGGCCAGGATACTGCTTCTTCATGGTTACTACGGCAAGCCGGTAGGAACAGCCCTCCGGCGGCAGATAGAAATCCACGATCTCCGGAAACTGCTTCTGCAGGATCGGAATGAACACCTCGTTCAGGGCCACGCCCAGGATCGCGGGCTCATCGGGCGGTCGGCCGGTGTAAGTGCTGTGATAGATCGGATCGCGGCGGTGGGTGATCCGCTCCACGGTAAATACCGGGAACTGGTCCACCTCGTTGTAATAGCCGGTGTGGTCACCAAACGGCCCCTCCGGCGCCATATCGTCGGGGTAGATAAACCCTTCCAGCACGATCTCGGCACTGGCCGGCACCTGCAAGTCACTCAACGCTGCTTTCACCAGCTCCGTCCGGGAGCCACGGAGCAACCCGGCAAAGGCGTATTCCGACAGGGTATCCGGCACCGGCGTCACCGCCCCGAGAATCGTGGCCGGATCGGCCCCGAGCGCCACCGCCACCGGGTAAGGCTTGCCCGGATTGGCCTTCTGGAACTCCCGGAAATCCAGCGCACCACCGCGATGACTGAGCCAGCGCATGATCAACCTGTTCCGGCCGATCACCTGTTGCCGGTAAATCCCCAGATTCTGCCGTTCCTTATAGGGCCCCCGGGTAATCACCAACGGCCAGGTCACCAGCGGACCGGCATCCCCGGGCCAGCAGTGCTGAACCGGGATCTGATACAGATCCACCTGATCCTTGTCGATGACCACCTCCTGACAGGGCGCCGAACGGAGCACCTTCGGACTCATCCGCATCACCTGCTTGAAGATCGGCAACTTCTCGATCGCGTCCTTGAAGCCCTTGGGGGGATCCGGCTCCTTCAGGAAGGCCAGCAACTTGCCGATCTCCCGCAACGCCGTGACATTGTCCTGCCCCATCCCCAGCGCCACCCGCTTCGGAGTTCCGAACAGGTTGGCCAGCACCGGCATGTCATAACCCTTGGGATTTTCGAACAACAACGCCGGCCCACCTGCCCGCAGGGTGCGGTCGCAGATCTCGGTCATCTCAAGGTGGGGATCGACCTCCACGCTGATCCGTTTCAGCTCACCCAGCTTCTCCAGCTGATGAATGAAATCACGCAGGTCGTTGTATTTCATCGTGTGCTCCGTTCTTTATGGGCCTATAGGTACGGAGTGTCTCGTCGCCTGGACTGCCGGTGCAGCGCCAACACGAGGCGGGGAATCAAGAAAGTGCGCGCACAGTGTCTGATCGGCAGTGGCGGGGATGGCCTCCCCGGACTGTGTCTTGCCAGGGATGGCAAGACCAAGCCTACAGGGACGTATTCACGGCGTGTCCGGGGAGGCCATCCCCGGTACTGCCCGCCCCCGCAGGCCCAAGCGCAGAAGCTGGTTAGCGGCGCTTCATGGACTGGAAGAACTCTTCGTTGGTCTTCGTGTCCTTGAGCTTGTCCAGCAGGAACTCGATGGCCGCGGTATCGTCGTCCATGGAATGCAGCAGCTTTCGCAGGATCCAGATACGCTGGATATCCGCCTCGGACATCAGCAGATCCTCGCGGCGCGTGCCGGAACTGCGGATATTGATGGCCGGATAAACCCGCTTCTCGGCGATACGACGATCCAGGTGCACCTCCATGTTACCGGTGCCCTTGAACTCCTCGTAGATCACCTCGTCCATCTTGGAACCGGTGTTCACCAGGGCGGTTGCCAGGATGGTCAGGCTGCCGCCCTCTTCCACATTCCGGGCGGCACCGAAGAACCGCTTCGGCTTCTCCAGGGCATGGGCATCCACACCACCGGTCAGCACCTTGCCGGAAGACGGAATCACCGTGTTGTAGGCCCGGGCCAGACGGGTAATGGAATCCAGCAGGATCACCACATCCTTCTTGTGCTCGACCAGGCGCTTGGCCTTCTCGATCACCATCTCGGCCACCTGCACGTGACGGGCCGGCGGCTCATCGAAGGTCGACGCCACCACTTCACCGCGCACGGTGCGCTGCATCTCGGTCACTTCCTCCGGACGCTCGTCGATCAACAGCACCATCAGGTGACATTCCGGGTTGTTCCGGGTGATCGACTGGGCAATGCCCTGCATCAACAACGTCTTACCGGCCTTGGGCGGGGAAACGATCAGTCCACGCTGCCCCTTGCCGATCGGAGCCACCAGGTCCAGAACCCGGGAGGACAGATCCTCGGTACTGCCGTTACCGGCTTCCAGGACCAGACGCTCCTGGGGAAACAGTGGCGTGAGGTTCTCGAACAGAATCTTGTTGCGTGCGTTGTCCGGCTTGTCAAAGTTGATCTCATTGACTTTCAGCAGGGCAAAGTAACGCTCGCCGTCTTTGGGCGGGCGAATCTTGCCGGCAATGGTGTCACCGGTACGCAGGTTGAATCGACGGATCTGGCTGGGGGAGACATAGATATCATCCGGTCCCGCCAGATAGGAGGCATCGGCGGAACGGAGGAAGCCGAAACCGTCCTGCAGAATCTCCAGTACGCCGTCGCCGTAGATATCTTCGCCACTTTTGGCATGTTTTTTCAGGATGGTGAAGATCACATCCTGTTTGCGCGAACGAGCCAGGTTATCGAGGCCCATTTCTTGCGCAATTTCGAGCAATTCGGGCACGGATTTCTGCTTGAGTTCAGTAAGATTCATAGTTTGTTGGATTTTCAGGAATGGAAATAAACGAGTGTTGGAATGACAGGGGTGCCCCTGAACGTATTGAACAAATAAAAGCTGAAACAGGTGCTGGCCAGATGGAGCAAGCCG
The DNA here is from genome assembly GCA_018623515.1 of Marinobacter sp. Lineage (GTDB taxonomy): Bacteria > Pseudomonadota > Gammaproteobacteria > Pseudomonadales > Oleiphilaceae > Marinobacter. The sequence continues at coordinate 5,809 of JAAZVL010000032.1, read as the reverse complement.
GTGTTGTGGATTCCGGAATAGTTTGCTGAAGCCAGTAGAGTGGGAACAACCGTTCGCCGGGCAAGAAGGATCATCGGCCACCTTGGACGCGAATGTCAAGTGCACTGACCAAAATTAGACCAAATTACCATGAAACGGGGGTAACACCGGCCCGAAAACCTCCCCCTCTGGGGTTACTCCCCTTCCATTATCTATCGTCAATACGGATACTGGAGAAAATTCCATCACCTACAGTTTTCACATTGCGGAGCCCAGCCATGAGCAGCGAAAACACTTCCGAATTCAGACCCCTGAACATAGCCATCCTCACCGTCTCCGACACCCGCGGGCTGGAACAGGACACCTCAGGCCAGTACCTTGAAGACAGCGCCGTGGAAGCAGGCCACAACCTGATTGCCCGCCGTATCCTGCCGGACGACGTCTACCTGGTCCGGGCAATCATGTCGACCTGGATCGCGGATCCGGAAGTCCACGTGGTGATCATCACCGGCGGCACCGGTTTCCACGAACGTGACAGCACACCGGAAGCCGTGGCGGCACTGCTGGACAAGTCCATTGAGGGTTTCGGCGAGGAATTCCGCCGTCTCTCGGCCGAGGAAATCGGTTCCTCGACCATCCAGTCCCGCGCTTTTGGCGGTCTGGCCAATCACACGGTGATCTTCTGCCTGCCCGGCTCCACCAGCGCCTGCCGCACCGGCTGGGAGGGCATCCTGAAGAGCCAGCTGGACAGCCGCCACCAGCCCTGCAACTTTGCCGCCCTGACCCTGCGCAAGCCGGCAAACGAAGGGTTCCCCCGTTTGCAGCAGGTCATCGGTAACCGGGCAACCAAGTAACAGGAGCTGATTCATGGCAGGCCAGAACCTGACTTCCGTCGACGACGCTATTGCCCACATCCTGGATCGGGCACCGGAGATTTCCTGGGTGGAAACCGTACCGCTCACCGAGAGCCTGGGCCGTGTGCTGGCGGAAAACCTGCACGTGCCGGCCGATGTGCCGCCGGCTGATAACAGTGCGGTGGATGGTTACGCAATTCGCCAGGCAGACCTCAAACCCGGTCAACCGATTCCGGTTTCCGGCCGGATTGCCGCCGGAGAGGCCCCCACCCCGCTCGCCGAAGGCACTGCCGCCCGGATTTTCACCGGCTCCGAGATCCCCGAGGGAGCCGATGCCGTGGTCATGCAGGAACGGGTGGACGTGACCGACGACGGCATCCTGGTTCAGGCCGAAGTGACCAGGGGCCAGAACATCCGCGGTCGGGGCCAGGATCTGAAACAGGGTGACATGGCCCTGGTCAGGGGCACCCCGATTCGTCCGCAGGAGATGGGGCTGATCGCCTCCATGGGTTTTGGCGAGGTGTCGGTGCTCGCCCGGATGAAAGTGGCGGTACTTAACACCGGCGATGAACTGGTGGATCCGGGGCAGCCGCTCGCCGGCGGCCAGATCTACAACTCCAACCGGTTCACCCTGCTCGGCCTGCTCGCCCAGGCCGGCTGCGAGGTCACCCTCTGCGAGACCTTGAAAGACGACCGGGAAGCGACGCAGGAAACACTCAAGCGCGCCGCCTCCGAGGCGGATCTGGTAATCACCACCGGAGGCGTGTCGGTGGGCGAGGAAGACCATGTCCGGGCGGTGCTGGAGGATCAGGGCCAGCTTTCGCTCTGGCGGCTGGCCATCAAGCCGGGCAAGCCACTGGCATTCGGTGCTATTGACGGTACCCCCATCCTGGGCCTGCCTGGCAACCCCGCGACCGTTCTGGTGACCTTCCTCATTGTCGGCATGCCTTATATCCGGAAATGCCAGGGACGCCACAAGACCTGGCCTGTGGGTGAACGACTACCGGCAGGCTTTGATGTGGAATCCACGTCCATTCGTCGAGAATTCGTGCGTGCCAGGAAAGAGGTATCAGGGGACGAGCTCCAGATTGTTGCCTATCCGAACCAGAGCTCCGGTGTACTGAGTTCCGCCTGCTGGGCAGAGGGGCTTGCCGTGGTTCCGGAAAACACCACGGTGAAAGCCGGGGACGAGCTGACCTATTACTCATTTGCGGAGCTGATGAGCTGATTATGAACACTGAAACATTGACTGTGCGGTTTTTCGCGCGCCTGCGCGAAGAACTGGACACCGAAAGCCTGGAGATGGCGGCATCGCCGGACCTGACCACCGGTGACATTCTCGCCGAACTGGCTGCCAGGGGCGGCCCCTGGGCCCAGCTGCAGGGCGACCAGCCGGTCATGATCGCGGTCAACCAGGCGATGGCCAAACCATCGACTCCGGTGAAGGCCGGGGACGAAGTGGCCTTTTTCCCGCCGGTAACCGGAGGTTGAGATGATTTCGGTCCAGACTGACGATTTTGATCCGGCAGCGGAGTACCAGGCGTTGCGGGCCAGCGGCGCCGGAACCGGAGCTATTGCCACCTTTACCGGGCTGGTACGGGACAGCGGCGATCTTCAGGGGGTGACGGGGCTGTACCTGGAGCACTACCCGGGAATGACCGAGCAGGTGATCCAGGGATTGATTGATCAGGCCTCCGAGCGCTGGGATGTCCGCAAGGCCCGGGTAATTCACCGGGTCGGACGGCTTGACCTGTGTGATCAGATCGTCTTTGTGGGGGTTTGCAGTGCCCACCGGGGGGATGCTTTCGCCGCCTGCGAATTCATCATGGACGCGCTGAAGACCTCGGCACCGTTCTGGAAGAAGGAGATTACCGGGGACAGCGAGCACTGGGTGGAGCAGAAAGCTTCAGACCGGGACCGGTCGCAGGCCTGGGATTGATTTCCCGGGGCGTGAACTAATCAAGGCAAAAAAAACCGCCCGTGAACCGTGTTCAGGGGCGGTTTCTTGTAAAGCAGCCGGATCAGAGGTTGCTGTCGAGGAAGGCGGCCAGCTGGGATTTGGAGAGGGCGCCAACCTTGGTTGCGTCAACGTTGCCGTTCTTGAACAGCATCAGGGTCGGGATACCCCGGATGTTGAACTTGGGCGGAGTCTGCTCGTTTTCGTCGATGTTCAGTTTGCAGACCTTCAGCTTGCCTTCGTACTCGTCGGCAATTTCTTCGAGGACCGGCGCGATCATCTTGCAGGGGCCACACCACTCTGCCCAGTAGTCCACCAGTACGGGAACGTCGGACTTCAGTACATCCTGCTCGAAAGAAGCGTCAGTGACATTTACGATATTTCCGCTCATTACCTTTTCCTGATTCAGGCACCGCCAGTAGCTGTACCGCGCGGTTGCGCGAGCCGGCAAGGGTGCTGTTGACTGTACATGAAGGCTGCTGGAAATCAGCCATTCAACCTGCTTAAGTTACGCAATACTTTACGCGATTGATCATCCCTATGTGAAGCAGTAGATCCCACACTATTCATTGCCATTAGGCTGATATGCCTCAATTGGCCAGCCCGTTCCGTTACTGACAGGCTGGAGACAGATGGCTTATAGTACCCCGCAAGTTCATCTCACAAGGATTTCTGACGACGTGACGGCCGAAGACAACGCCGAAAACGCTGCACAAGGGCCGGAGATGCTGGCAGCCATTGACATGGGCTCCAACAGTTTCCACATGGTCGTGGCCCGGCTGGTACACGGAGAAATCCGTACTCTGGAGAAAATGGGCGAGAAGGTGCAATTGGGCGCCGGCCTGGACCAGTACAACCGCCTCACCGAAGAAGCCCAGGCGCGCGCACTGGAGTGCCTCAGCCGGTTTGCCCAGCGACTGCAGGGAATGCCCCCGGAGGCCGTCCAGGTGGTGGGCACCAATGCCCTGCGGGTGGCCCGCAACGCCCACCAGTTCATGAACCGTGCCGAGGAAGTCCTGGGCTACCCGGTCGAGATCATTGCCGGCCGGGAGGAGGCCCGCCTGATCTACCTGGGCGTCTCCCATACCCTGTCCGACGACATCGGCCGGCGGCTGGTGATCGATATCGGAGGCGGTAGCACCGAGTTCATCATTGGACAGCGATTCGAGCCCCAGGAGCTGGAAAGCCTTCACATGGGCTGCGTTTCTTTCCGTAACCGCTACTTCCCCGATGGCAAGATCACCCGGCGCCAGATGGATCGGGCGGTGACCCACGCCGAACAGGAATTGCTGAATATCCGCCAGCATTACCGGAATGTGGGCTGGCAGAGTGCGGTCGGCTCCTCCGGCACCATCAAGGCAATTGCCAGCGTACTGGCGACCCTGAAGATCACCGACGGCACCATTACCCGGGCCGGGATGCTGGAGTTGCGCAAGCGGCTGGTGGACATGGGCAAGACCGACAAGCTCGGCGACCTGGGCGTGCGCTCGGACCGACAGAGCATTTTCCCCGGTGGTTTTGCCATTCTGATGGGCGCCTTCCAGTCCCTGGGTATCGAGGACATGACCTTTGCCGACGGTGCCCTGAGGGAAGGCCTGCTGTACGACATTGTCGGGCGGATCCAGCACGAGGACGTGCGCGAGCGCACTATCTCGGCACTGCAGGAACGCTATCACGTGGATCAGGCCCACGGTGCCGCCGTGGAGGCGACCGCCGTGGCGGCCTGGGAGCAAGTCGCTGACCAGTGGGGCCTGCGCACGGCCACGGACGAGGAAGTACTCCGCTGGGCCTGCCGGCTGCACGAGATCGGGCTGACCATTTCCCACAGCCAGTATCACAAGCACGGAGCCTATCTGCTGCGGTACTCGGACCTGCCCGGCTTCAGCCAGCAGTTCCAGCGCGATCTGGCGACACTGGTACGGGGCCATCGCCGCAAGTTCGCACCCGCCATCTTCGAGGGGCTCGATCCGGAGGATACCGCGCGGCTGCGCCGACTATGCGTTCTGGTGCGACTGGCCGTGCTACTGCAGCACCCGAGAAACATGGAGCCACCGCCGGACTTCCGGCTGGAACCGGGTAACGACAAGCTGACGGTCAGCTTTCCCGACGGCTGGCTGGATGACCGGCCACTGACTCTGGCCGACCTCAAGAACGAACGGGACTACCTGGCCCGGCAGGACTTCACACTGAAGATCAATCTGGATTAACCAGCCAGCTCCCCTTCCAGAGTCTCTACGGTTTCGCTGACCTCCAGCCACTGCGCCTCGACCTCTTCCAGGCGCCGGCTGGCGTCGGCCTGGCTGGCGAGCAATTCATTCAGCCTGACCTTTCCCGCTTCCTCGTAGAGGCCTGGATCCGACAGATCCTGCTCCAGCTGCACCAGCGTCTGCTGAAGCTGCTCCATCTCGTTCTCAAGACTCGCCTGCTGTTTCCGGTACGGGCTGAGCTTCTTGCGGATCTCTGCTTCCATGCGCTTGCGGGCCTTTCGGTCGTCGGCGCTTTCACCCACGCCATTGGCAGCCCGGGCCGTCGTTGCCCCGGTCGTCTCCCGCCGCGGTGCCTCGCCTTCTTCCCGCTCCTTGCGACGGTCAGCCAGCCAGCGTTCATAATCCTCCAGATCACCGTCATACTCGGCAACCCGACCGCCATTGACCAGCCAGAAGTTGTCGACGGTGTTGCGCAGCAGGTGCCGGTCGTGGGAGACCACCACAATGGCACCCTCGAAATTCTGCAGGGCCATGGTCAACGACTGCCGCATTTCCAGGTCAAGGTGGTTGGTCGGCTCGTCGAGCAGCAACAGATTGGGTCTCTGCCAGGCAATCACGGCCAGGGCCACCCGGGCCTTTTCACCACCGGAGAACGACCGGATCGGGCTCAGCGCCTCGTCACCGTGGAAATCGAAACCGCCCAGGAAGTTACGGATACTCTGCTCCGACGCTTTGGGCGTCAGCCGCTGGAGGTGCAGGAAGGGGCTGGCATCCAGGTCCAGGGACTCCAGCTGGTGCTGGGCAAAATAACC
>JAAZVL010000031.1 GCA_018623515.1 Marinobacter sp. | reverse complement strand
TCCGATCTCCTGGCGTTATCGTTGCTGGTGCTGGCGAAACTGGCCACGGTGGCCACGCCAGTCGGCCTCAAGTACATCGTCGATTACCTGGACCAGAATCGGGGCGCGGAGATGGTGCTGTGGATCCCGGTAGTACTGGTGATTGCCTATGGTGCCCTCCGGTTTGGCAGCACGTTGTTCAGCGAGCTCCGGGACGCGGTCTTTGCCCGGGTGGCGGAGCGCGCCATGCGCCGGGTGTCCCTGCGGGTATTCCGTCATCTGCATCAACGGGAACTGGCTTTTCACCTGGACCGCAAGACCGGTGGCCTGGCCCGGGACATCGAGCGCGGTACCAACGGCATCAGTTTCCTGCTGCGTTTTACGCTGTTCAACATCGTCCCCACCCTGCTGGAGATTCTGCTGGTCGCCGGTATCCTGCTGGTGGTGTTCAACGTCAGCTATGTGCTGGCAGTCCTGGTGGCGGTGGTGGTCTATGTCGTGTTTTCCATCAAGGTTACCGAATGGCGCACGAAGTTTGTGCGGGAGGCCAATGCCCGGGACAACCAGTCCAACTCACGGGCTGTGGACAGTCTGCTCAACTACGAGACGGTGAAGTACTTCAACAATGAGCGCTACGAAGCGGAGCTGTACGACCGGGACCTGGAGGACTGGGAAGCGGCCCGCCTGAAAAACCGGCTGTCGCTGGCAACCCTCAACGGTGGCCAGGCTTTCATCATTGGTCTGGCGCTGATCGTGATCATGGCAATGGCGGTGCGGGAGGTGGCCGCCGGGGAGATTACCCTGGGTGATTTCACCATGATCAACGCCTACCTGATCCAGCTGTTTATCCCCCTCAACGCCCTGGGATTCGTGTACCGGGAAATCCGCCAGGCACTGGTGAATTTGGAGCGCCTGTTCAAACTGCTCGGGGACCGGCCGGCGATTGTGGACAAACCGGATGCCCCGGTCCTGGCTGTGGATAAAGGCGAGGTCCGCTTCGAACACGTTTACTTCGGCTACCGGGCCGATCGGCCGATCCTCAGGGACGTGGACTTTTCCATTCCCGCGGGGCATACCGTCGCGGTTGTGGGTGCCAGTGGTGCCGGCAAATCCACCCTCGCCAGGTTGCTGTTCCGCTTTTTCGATGTGGACAGCGGTAGTATCCGGATCGATGGTCAGGATATCCGGGAGGTCACCCAGGACAGTCTTCGGGCGGCCATCGGAGTGGTGCCCCAGGATACGGTGCTGTTCAACGATACCCTGTACCGGAATCTCGCCTATGGCCGACCCGAGGCAACCGAAGAAGAGGTGCATCGAGCGGCCCGGATGGCCCATCTGGAAGATTTTATCCACAGCCTGCCTGAAGGCTATGACACCCGTGTCGGCGAGAGGGGTCTGAAACTGTCAGGGGGCGAGAAGCAGCGGGTGGCCATCGCCCGGGTGATCCTCAAGAATCCGCCCCTGCTGATCCTGGATGAGGCCACATCGTCACTGGATTCCCTGTCGGAGCAGGCAATCCTGGGAGCTTTGCGGGAGGTCAGCCGGCAGCGGACGACGCTGGTCATCGCCCATCGGCTGTCCACCATTCGGGATGCCGATACCATTCTGGTGATGGAGGCCGGCCGGATTGTCGAGAGTGGCCATCACAATGATCTGCTTGCCCGGAACGGGCATTACGCCCGGCTCTGGCGGCAGCAACACCAGGATCAGTCGTCGGCGTGACGGGGTGTCTGGGTCAGGCTGCGGTCATACACCACCACCCGATTTCGCCCCGCGGCCTTGCCGGCATAGAGCGCAGTGTCTGCCCTGAGCATGATGTTCTTGGCGTCGTTGTCGTGCTCGCAGGAAACCGCAATACCACAGGTGATGGAGCCGCGAATCCCACCCACCGGGCCGGTGAACGAGTGTTTTGAGAGGCTGTGACGCAACCGTTCCGCCAGGTGGCGGGCGCTGTCCTCGTCACTGTCGGGTAGCAGGATGGCGAATTCCTCGCCGCCAATGCGGGCAAAGGTATCGGTGGCGCGCAGGCTGTCCTGGACCAGACCGGTGGTCTCTTTTAAAACCATGTCACCGGCGTTGTGGCCGAACCGGTCATTGACCTGCTTGAACCAGTCGAAATCGAACAGGATGACCGCGTAGGGCGGGCCGTTGCGGCGGTAACGCTGATATTCGCGGGATAACAGCTCCATGAACTGGCGGCGATTGGCAGCCCCGGTCAGTTCGTCGGTGGTGGCAATCTGTCGCAGCTTTTCCTCCAGCGCCTTCTGGGCGCTGATGTCGAGAATGGCGCCGTGCCAGAGGATGCTGCCGTTGTCCCGAAACTCCGGTCGTGACTGGCCGAAGACCCAGCGGACTTCGCCATTGACCACGACCCGGTATTCACAGCTCCAGTCCTCGCCACTGGCCCGTGACGCTTCGATGGTGTCACGGACATGGGGAAAATCGTCCGGATGTATCTTGTCAAAAACCAGGGAGGCATCCTGTCGAACCTGGTCCGGCCGGACGCCATAGATTCGCTCGATCCCGGCACTGGCGTAGGGAAAACTCATGAAGCCGTCCGGTTGCATCTCGAACTGGTAGATCACCCCGGGGATTGTGGCCGCCATCTTTTCCAGTCGTTCGATGGTCTCGAGCTGCTCGGCCTGCACTGCCTCGAGCTGTTGCTGATATTGCTTGGCGGCGCTGATGTCGATGTGGGTGCCACTCATCCATTCCGGATCGCCGTCGGCGGTCCGGCTGACCAGACGCCCATAGTCCCGCACCCAGACCCAGTGGCCGTCCCGGTGGCGCATGCGGGCTTCGCATTCGTAGTAATCCGTCTCCCCCCGGAAGTGGGCCTGAAGCCGCTGCTCGGATCTCTCCAGATCGTCAGGATGGGCGTATCTCAGCCAGGTCTCGATTGAGATCGGTTGCAACTCTTCCAGCGTGTAGCCAATGATCCGGGCCCATCGTTCGTTGAACACCGTCTCACCGGTCTGGACGTTCCATTCCCAGGTGCCGGCCCGGGTGCCCTCGAGAATGGTCTTGAGTCGGGCGGCCTCATCCTGGCCCAGGTAGGTGCTGCGGTCCATTGAGGATCTGTTGGTCATTGAGCTGATTGCCTGGAGCTTTCGGGGTCTTGTCAGACTATAGTTGAGGACTCATTCATATACGACTCAACCTGCCCTGCAGATGCGGTAAGCGCCTCGGCCAGGCCGGAGGCCCGCGCCACCTGTTGGCTGGTGCTGGTCCTGAAGACGCTGGCATCACCGGTGACCAGGCTGAACCAGTTCCGGGCCCGGGTGATCCCGGTGTACACCAGTTCCCGGGTCAGCACCGGACTCATCCGGTCGGGCAGCACCAGGCAGGTGTGATTGAATTCCGAGCCCTGGGATTTGTGAACGGTCATGGCATAGACCGTTTCCAGTTGTTGCAGGCGGCTCGGGGAAATCCAGCGGATGCCGTCGGAACCGTCGCTGCTGGGAAAGGCCACTCGCAGCGCCGGTCGGGGCTCCCCATTCTCGGCCCGGTCCCAGGGCACGCTGAAGGTAATGCCGATATCCCCGTTCATCAGGCCGAGGTTGTAATCGTTCCCGGTGACCAGCACCGGCCGCCCGGCATACCAGCCTTCTGCCCGGGGAATCAGCTTTTCCGCCAGCAGGTGTCGGGCAATGCGCTCATTCAGACCTTCCACACCCCACGGCCCCTGGCGCAAGGCACACAGAAGCTGGAAGTCACCAAAGGCGGCCAGCACCTTGCGGGCCAGCTCATCCCAGTCCGCGAGGGGGCTGTCCATCCTCAGATCGTGGTTGGCCATCAGTTCGAGGTAATGGCGATAGCCTACCGGTGCCGGCAGTTCCTCACCGTGCAGTACCCTGCCCCGACCACCGTTGCGGAATGCTTCGGGACTGCCGGAGATGGCGTGATGGCAGATGCGCTCCAGCGTTGCTTCCGGATCGGGGGTGGCATCGGCGCCGTTTAGCCAGATTACATCGTCGAAGTGGGCCCGGCGACAGTGTTCGAGCATCGCGGCATCCAGGGTGTTGGTATTGACCGCTTCTGCCAGCTGACGGATACCGCTGCCTTCGGTAAAGCGGTAACTTTTGCGCAGCATGGCCACGGCCTGGTCGAGGGCCTGCCCCTGCGAATCCAGCAGGTTCTCCGGCACGGTTTGCCCTGTCACGGTTTCCAGCCACTGCGCCGTATCGGGTTGGTAGTGGGCCTGACGGGCCCGCTGGCACAATTCGCCCAGCACCGCACCGGCATCCACCGAGGCGAGCTGGTCCTTGTCGCCGAGCAGAATCAGTTGGGCATGCTCCGGCAGGGCCTCGAACACCGAGGCCATAAGGTCAACATCGACCATGGAGGCTTCGTCGATCACCAGGATGTCCACCACCAGCGGATTGTCCCGGTTATGCCGGAATTTCCGGGTATCCGGACGGCTGCCCAGCAACCGGTGCAGGGTGGTGACCCGGGTCGGGATATCCTCAAGCCGGACCCGGCCGGGCAGCTGGTCCAGGGGCAGGCGACTGACCGCACCGCCAATGGATTCATTCAGGCGTGCCGCCGCCTTGCCGGTGGGCGCGGCCAGGCGAATGCGGAACTTCCTGCCGGCACGGGCAGGGTCCTCTCCCGCGACCGCCTGCAAGGCTGCCAGCAGGTTCACCACCGTGGTGGTCTTGCCGGTACCGGGCCCGCCGGTGATCACGGCAAAACGCTTGCGCGCGGCCAGGGCGCAGGCCAGTTTCTGGTGGTCCACTTCATCCGCGGGCCGGAACAGGGTCTGCAGCGTTGCGGCCAGGGTTTGGGAGGCGGCGGAGCCGGGATCATCGAGCGAAGAGGTCAGGGCCAGGCGAGTGCTGATGCCCTGGGCAATCCGCTGTTCGTAGCGCCAGAAACGCCGCAGGTAAAGGCGGGTGTCGTTCAGCACCAGAGGGGTAGTGAGTGAGCCATCACTTACGGCCTGGGTATTGGCCAACGCCGACAGGCAGGCCTGAAGTGAGGCGTTGGCCAGGACCTCGGCCGGTGTCGGGCATGGTCCCGGGCCTCCGGCGGGGAGGCCGGTAACGGTGTCTTCCGGTGGCAAGGCCAGAGTGTTACCGGCGTCCGCCAGCAAGGTCATCAGATCGACACAGACATGCCCCCGCCCGACCTGGTGCGAGGCCAGCGCGGCCAGCAACAACAGCAGCGGCTCCGGGTTTTCGCCCTGCTCCTCACAAAGTTGCCGGATCAGGCGTGCAAAGGCCACGTCCAGGGGGCGGATCCATTCGGCCTCGCGCCATTGCGCCAGCAGTGTGTCCAGTTCATTCAGGTTCATGCGGCATCCTCCCGGCGCCCGTTATCACCATCGAACAGGGCATCGAGCTGTTCGATCAGTGCCCGGGGCGGTTTGTCGGTGAAGGCCCCGGCCCCGGGTGCGTGGATTCCCCGCAGGAACAGGTAAACCGCACCGCCGATGTGCCGGTCGTAGTCGTAATCGGGCAGTCTGGCCTTCAACAGGCGGTGCAGGGCCAGCAGGTAGAGCACGTATTGCAGGTCGTAACGTTTGTCCAGGATGGCCTGGCCCATCGCCTGATCGGTGTAGGCGCTGTCATCGTTGCCCAGTGCGTTGGATTTGTAGTCGAGCACGTAGTAGCGGCCCCCGTGTTCGAAGACAAGGTCAATGAACCCCTTGAGCATGCCGTTGAACCGTCGGTTATCCACCTGGACCCGGTCCGCACCCTCGAGGGTGTGCCGGCGCACCAGGCTGTCCAGGGTACCGGTGGCCACGTTGCAGCTCTCGAACCAGAATTCCAGTTCCGGGCGGACGGTACGCAACTCCATCAGGGCGGCGCGGGTGCCGCCATTGCGGTCCAGGCGTAAGGGCGTGCGGAGCAGGCTTAGCAGCCAGTGCTCCAGGGTGTCGGTCCAGTCACTCCAGCCCCGGGTGGTGCAGCGGCGAACCAGATACTCCCGCAGCCGGTCCGGGTTATCCACAACCCGGGTAAAGCCCTGCTGGCAGCACCATTCCAGCAGTTCGTGGAGGAAGGTGCCCGGGCCTGCCCCTTTCGGAAACTGGTGGAGGGAATGGTCGGCGGGAGCTGCCGGCCCCTCCTCCCCCATACCCTGGGCGGATTCTTCCAGCAGGTTCTGGGTTTCGGCGTCTTCCACTTCCCCGCTGAACACGATGCCGGTGCCGGCCAGGCCGGTGTATTCAATCGAGGAGTAACTGGCAATCCACCAGTCTTCCCGGGCTTCCCGGGTGGCTTCCAGAGCCGGCCCCAGGGCTTGCGGTGCCTCCTCGGTATAGCAGGCGGTATCGGCTTCGGGCAGTGGCATGACCTTGATCATGTCCTCGTCCCGGGCCAGCGGACCCAGGCTGTCGGCCAGGGGGTACTGTTCCCGGCCTTCGCCACCGAGCAGATAGCCCAGGCCACTCTGGGCCCAGTTGTCGATGGCGGCGACCCCCACCCAGGTGGCATACCGGGCCCGGGTCAGGGCCACGTAGAGCTTGCGGATATCTTCGCCGAGCCGTTCCCGGTCGGCCCGGGCGACCGCCTCGGGCTCGGGATCGAACACGGTGACCAGCCGGCCCTGGTCATCGTGGTAACGGACATAGGCCTGCTTGTCGTTCTGGGCCCGGAAGGCAGTCCCGAACGGCAGGAACACCAGCGGATATTCCAGGCCCTTGGACTTATGCACGGTAATGACCTTGACCAGGCCGGCGTCGCTTTCCAGGCGCAGGGTGCGGTATTCGTCCTCTTCGTCCGCTGCCCGGAGGATCCGGGCGTAATGATGCACCAGGGCGTGTTCGCCATCCAGCTGCAGGCTGTCCTGTTGCAGCAGCTCGGCGATATGCAGGATATCGGTCAGTCGGCGTTCGCCATCGGGCCGCTGCAGCAGTCGCGCCGGTACCTCGAAATCCATCAGGAAGCTGCGCAGCATGGGCAGCACGCCCTGGGTGCGCCACTGGTTGTGATAGCCCATGAACCGTTCGATTTCCCGCTCCAGGGCAATTTCATCAGTGAGCAGCCGGTCCAGGCTCTGCCAGGACTGGCCCAGGGTCGGGGTGGCCAGGGCCGCCCGGGTCAGGGCCAGTTGCCGGGGTTCGGCAAAGGCCCGCAGCCAGGTCAGTACCTCGCTGGCCTCGGTGGAGGTCAGCACCGAATCCCGGTCGGACAGGTACACGCTCTTGATCCGGCGCTGGCCGAGGGCATCACGCACCGCCGCCGCCTCGTTGCGGTTGTTGACCAGGATGGCGATATCAGCCGGACGGACCGGCTGAAGGGCCGCCGGATCATCCGGCAGCGCAAAGCCGGCCCTGCCCTGTTGCCCCAGAGTCAGCAGGCGGGCGACTTCACTGGCACAGGTTTCGGCCACCTCGGCAGTGGCCGCGCCCTTGGCCAGGGGCTTGCGGTTGCCGTTGCGGTCCTCGTCTTCACTGTCGAGAGTCCAGAAACTGAGGCTGGGTTGATCCCCGCCGTCAATGCGCCATTGCCGTTTGGTGCCGTTGGCGTCAACACCCTGGAACGGCAGTGGCGTACTGTCGCCCTTGCCGAACAGGAAGGCGCCGTCCCGGCTGTGCTGGTCGGCGTGTTCAAATACCCGGTTCACCGCCGCCACCATGCTCTTGGAAGAGCGGAAGTTGCGGCCCAGGGTCCAGGTGCGGTCCCGGGCACCCTCGCGGGCTTCCAGGTAGGTGTAGATGTCCGCGCCACGGAACCCGTAGATGGCCTGCTTGGGGTCGCCGATCATCAGCAGGCAGGTGTCCGGGTCGTTGTCTGCCACCCGGTAGATGCGGTTGAAGATCCGGTACTGGACCGGGTCGGTATCCTGGAATTCGTCGATCAGCGCCACCGGGAACTGCCGGCGGATGGTGGCAGCCAGCTGATCGCCCCGGGGGCCGTGCAGGGCATCGTCCAGGCGGGTGAGCAGGTCGTCGAACCCCATCTCCGAGCGCTGCTGTTTTTCCGATTCCAGCCGTTGCGCGACCCAGACGCTGGCGTGCCTGAGGATATCCGCCCGGGCGCTGGGCTGGTTCTGGCTGAACTCGATCAGTTCATCGATGGCGTCGAACGCCGGATGATGTGGCGCCGGGTCCTCGCCCTTGAGGATGTGCGCCAGGCCTTCCGGGGTCTGGTTGCGGAACCCGGCCTTGTCGAGGCCATCCGGAACCGGTTCGTCCGATTCCGTCCAGGCCAGCAGGGTATCCCAGATTTTGACCATGGCGTTCTTGCTGCCGCCATGCAGGCGCTTGCTCTTGTTCAGTTCGTTGAGCAGGGCCGCCACCTCGCCCTGCCACTCGGCCCAGGGATACGCTTTCAGTTCGCCGGCGCGGGCCAGGCGCCCGCTCACCACCGAGTCGATCACCTCATGGACATCGCCGGCCGGCGCCCCCAGCTGGCCTGCCTCGGGAATCAGGTTGCGAATGGCCCCGCGCAGGGCCTCCGGGGTTTTCCAGTGGCCCAGGGCCTCATCCATCAGCACGGGGGGCAGGGGGTAGATGAAAGTGCGCCAGTAGTCCCGGACCACGTTGTCGAGCAGTTCGCTCTGGTCGGTTTCCAGGGTCAGCCGGAACAGGCTGCCACTGTCGAAGGCGTGTTCGCTGAGCATCCGGTTGCACCAGCCGTGGATGGTGGAGACCGCTGCCTCGTCCATCCATTCCGCCGCCAGCAGCAGTTTTTTCCGGCACTCCGGCCAGCTGGCCGGGTCGGGGTAGCTGCTGTCTCTGAGCTCATACAGGAGTCTGGTTTCCGCCGGGGGCTCGCTGGCGTCGGCACTGTCGGAAAACACCTCGGCCGCCTGGGTCAGGCGGATGCGGATCCGGTCCCGGAGCTCCTTGGTGGCGGCGTCGGTGAAGGTCACCACCAGCAGGTTCGGTGGCAGCATGCCCTGGGCCAGCGGGCTGTCGTCGTTCTGGCCATGGCCCAGCACCAGCCGCACGTACAGGATGGCGATGGTGAAGGTCTTGCCGGTGCCGGCACTGGCCTCGATCAGGGTGCTGCCGTTCAGGGGCAGGGTCAGCGGGTCGAGGTTGGGATTGCGGTTGGTCATCTCGGTACTCATGTCTCTCCCTCGATCTGTTCGGCGGCCGAGGTGCCCTGCTCTGCTTCCCAGAGTGGCACGTACAACTGGTGCAGCAAGGCCTCGAATTCACCGCTGGCGAGCAACGCCTCGGGGCTGTCGAAGGCACCTCGCAGGTAACCGGTGTCCCGTTCCAGGGCGGTCGTATAGGCCTGTTCGGCCTCGCTCCGGGCCCGCTCGTCATCGCCGCGGTATTTCTTGCTCTGGTAGTAGCTGGTGATCCAGGCGAAGCCTGCGTCGCAGTGAACTGGCAGGGTGCGGGTGGTGGCTTCCATCCAGCGGGCCAGGATGGCCTCGAGGTGGTGCCTGGCCTGTTCCGGAGCCATCTGTGGCAAGGAGAAGGTGCGTTTCTCTTCCCGGGCCAGGATCAGGGTTTCGAAAGGCTGGTCGGTGAGCTGGCCGGCCAGGTGAATCACCCAGTCCCGCATCAGGTTGGCGTAGCGCACCTTCTTGCTGCCGCCAGAGCCGGACAGCAAGCTGGAACCGGCCACCACCAGCCGGCACAACCGGCCTTCGGGGTTGGTGCGGAGGTTGTCGATCAGGTCGACTACTTCGACCGCGCCCGTGTCGTTCCGGAACTGATACTCGAAACTCAGGGGTTCGGAGAGGGCCTCCGGCCAGTCAGCCAGCGCGGCCCGGTAGCGCTGGTGCAGGTCCGGTAAGCGTCCGGCCAGTTCCGTGCGCAACCGGTGTTCGGTGACCCCCATGCCCAGGTCGCCGCGGCGTGCCATGCGATCGAGGGTCGCCTCGAGCCGTTCGTGCAGGTCTTCCTCGCTGACCGCCTTGATGACGCCTTCCCGGATCAGTTCGCTGTCCAGTCGCCACCGGTCCAGGCCGTTGAGATCAAAGTTCTCGTTATCGGTGTCGTCGTCCTCCAGTTCCTCGAAATGCACCTGCAGCCGTCGCTGATAGAAGGTGTCGATGGGCTTTTTCAGGAAGTTCGACAGATCGGCGAGCCGGATCGGCTCCTCCGGTTGCTGATATGGCAGCGGATTTCGCTCCGGTTCTATCGCCACGGCTCCGTGGGCACTGCGCCATTCCCGCTCGAAGGTGAACAGGCTGCGGGCCTGGAGCACCTCTGCCAGAGGTCGGGGCGGGTTCTCGGGACCGGTTTCCAGTCCGTTGCTTCGGGGAAAATAGTCCCGGCTGAAGGGCTGCAGCGGATGCCGGGTGGTCAGGGCGCCGGTGACCGATGCGTCCGGCTCGCCCGGCAGTGCCCACAGGCTGTCCAGGTGATCCTGCAACTGGCCCACCAGAACGGAAGGGGGACGCTCCGAATCATCCCGGATGCTGCGCCCCACCCAGCTGATATAGAGCTGTTCCCGGGCTGACAGCAGGGCTTCCAGGAACAGGTAGCGATCGTCCTCGCGCCGGGACCGGTCTCCGGGGCGGTAGTCGTTGGCCATCAGGTCGAAGTCCACGGGTGGCCGGGAGCGCGGGTAATCGCCATCGTTCATGCCCAGCAGGCAGACCTTGCGAAACGGGATCGCCCGCATCGGCATCAGGGTGGCGAAGTTGACCTTGCCGGCGAGGAAGCGCTGGTTCAGACCACCCTCATCCAGGCCGGCCAGCAGGACATCCTTGACGATGTTCAAAGGCAGGGGCCGGGAATCCAGCCCGGCCGCCAGGGCATCCTCCAGCCACTGTTCCAGCTGGCGGCGGAAGCGGTTGAGCAGCAACAGGTCGTTGCCCTCGACCCTGAGGAAAAAGCGCTCCAGCATCTGCGAGAACAGGGTTTCCCATTCGGCGGGTGGGCGCGGCGTCTGCAGGGCCTGCCAGAGCTCCTCGAGTTGCTCCACGAATTCCGCCAGCCGTCCCGCCAGGCTTGCCTGCAGCCCGCCGATTTCACCATAGGGTTCGATGCCGGCCCAGGGCTCGTCCTCGCCCATGCCGTAACCGAGCAGCATGGCGCGCAGGCCGGATTGCCAGGTGTTGCGTTCCAGCTCCGCCGGCAGCTCCAGGCTTTGCCGGTGTTGCCCGTGCAGGCCCCAGCGAATGTTGGCGCCTTCCACCCAGCGCCGGGCCAGGGGAATCTCGCTCTCGTCGATGCCGAAGCGGTCCCGGATACCCGGCACTTCCAGCAGGCTCAGGATCTCGCTGACGCCAAAGCGGCTGCGGGGCAGGGACATCAGGGTTTCCAGGGCGATCAGCACCGGCTCGTGGTGACGCTGCCCCTGGTCGGAGATGGTGAACGGGATGTGGCGTTTCTGCCCTGCCTGGTAGCGGCCGAACACGGCCTGGATATGGGGCGCGTAGACATTGATGTCCGGCACCATGACCATCACGTCCCGGGGGCGCAGGCCGGGATCGGCGTTGAACGCGGCCAGCAGCTGGTCATGGAGAATTTCCACTTCCCGCTGGGGGCTGTGGGCGTCGTGGAAGACCAGCGAGTGGTCCCGGGTCAGGTCGAGTTGGCGGTTCTCGGCGCGGATGTCCTGCAGCGGTGTCAGACTATAGATGTCGTTCTGCAGCTGGTGCAGCAGGGTCGGTGCGCCGGGCTCGCCGTGGGCGGAGAAAATGTCGATTTTCTGGTCCGGGGTCTCGAACCGGTCCCGGTATTCCTCGGGGTTGTCGAATTCGTCCAGCAGACGGATGTAGTCCCGCCCCTGCTTGCCCCAGGCCGCCAGCAACGGGTTGGCGTGCTGGTGCAGCTGGTCCGGATCGGCAATCTTCGACAGTTCCGGGTGGGCAATCCCCCGTTTGCGCTCGGCCTTCAGCAGTTCCCGGTCACTGACAATATCGGCCCAGTAATACTGGCAGGGATTGTGGACGCAAAGCACCACCTGGCTGAACCGGCTGAGCACGTACAGGGCTTCCAGGGCCTGGCGCGGCAGCGAGGAGACCCCGAACACCACGATCCGTTCGGGCAGCCGGTCCGGATTGGCGGGGGATGCCAGGCGCTGGCCCTCGGCCATGAACCGGGTGTGAATCCGGGACCGGCTGGTGTGGGCGTCCGGTCCCACATCCTCCACCAGCTTGCGCCAGAGCAGAGGTTGCCAGAGCGTCTCCGGGTCCAGGGATTTCTCCTCGTTGCGGGCGGTGATGACCACATCCCGGCCCTGCTCCCAGGCACTGAGCCAGTCGGCGCGGAACACCTGGTACTGGTCGAACAGGTCCGCCACCTTCTCGGCCAGCTGGAAGTTGCGCAGATCCGTGTCGGTACCATCGAGGAACCGGGCCAGGGGTGTGAAGGCCTTGTCCTGGTTCACCAGATCCGGCAGCAACCGATACAGCCGCCACACCAGCCGGCGCTTGTCGAATGGGGATTGTTCCGGCACTTCACCATCCGGCAGCACCGCCCGGTACGCCTGCCAGATAAACCGGGCCGGAAACAGGAAGTCCATGCCAGCGGCTATGCCAAGGCCACCCTCCCTGCCATCGTCCGAGCGTTTCTCGGCCAGGGCCAGCTTCAGCCACTGGGCAATACCGTTACTCTGGACCAGGAAGGTCTCGCTCTGCAGCGGCGGCAGCGGGTTCTCCCGGCACAGGAAAATCACCGCGCGGCGCAGGTCTTCCAGATGATTGGCATGGATGGCGTGAAAGCCGGGCTGGATGACGGAATGGTCGGCCATGGGGCTCCTTGTTGGCGATCGGTTCAATCCTGATGCCACAGGTTACCGTATGTGGCTGGAAAATCAGACGTTCATTATGCCTGATCAGTCTGACCAATGGCTGCGACAGCTACGGTCGCGCTCGCTTTGCGGACTGATTGTTTTTTAATCATCTGTTGCCGGTCTGCAGCGTATGATCTGGAGAGAGCGTGCGCATAAGCGGAGGTGAGAAAGATGGCCTGGAAACCTCTCCGGACAAAAGTCCGGTTACCTTTTTTCCTGATCCTGGTCGTGTTGGTGATCGCTGTGCCGGGCGTGCCCAGCGCCGGGGAACAGGACGAGGCCATTGAACAGACTATCCTGAGGCAGATCGAAGCCTTTGCCAATGACGACCAGGAGGCCGCCTGGACATTCGCGTCCGATGGAATCAAACGAAGGTTCGGCGATGCCAGTGTGTTCTTCAGTATGGTTCGGGAAGCCTATCCCGCTGTGCATCGGGCCTCGACCATCGAATTCGTGGAGCTGGTTCCCCACGGAAGCTTTGACATCCAGGTGGTGCGCCTGACCGGTCCGGATGGCAGGCGCTGGGATGCCTACTACCGGATGGTGCGCACTGATGGTGACTGGCGGGTTGCCGGCGTGCAGTTGCAGCCGTCCGATATGGGAATCTGAAGCGCATTTGAGGTCAGGGGTGAGCAGGCGTACAGTTGCATGATCTGACCGCTGTCCGTGACTTCCCTGCTCGCCCTATGACCACGCTCGATCCCGCCTCTGTGCCGCGTACCGCGGACCTTGATAATCCGCTGTATTATCTCGAAAACATGGAAACCGTGGTGCGCTGGGTGCTGGATCACCATGGCGATCTGCTGACGGCCACCGAATGTTGCCGGCTGGAGACCTTCCTGGAGCTTGAGACCGCGCAGAAAGCCCTGCTGACCCGGCTGGTGATGCGCTCGGGTGAACTGTTCCGGGCGGACAAACTGGTTTACCCGGAGCTGGGCTCGCCGGTTCCTGAGATCCTGCCACGTCTGGTGTCGGGCGACTGGCTCGACGCGGATCCTCTGCTTGACCTTGACGAGCTCTTCCGCCTGTTCACCCTGCCAGAGCTGCGCCCTGCTTTTGCCGATGCATTACAAAGTCTTGGCCACGGCCGGACGGTCCCGAAGGCCACCATGAAAGCGGTGTTGTCAGAGTACCTGTCGGGCCAGCGGCCGATGGCGGAATGGTTCGACGCCGGTGATGCCCGGGTGATCCGGTTGCAACACATGCCACTGTTTGAGCGGGTCCGGCTGATGTTCTTCGGCAACCTGCGCCAGAGCTGGTCCGATTTTGTGCTGGTGGAGCTGGGTTACCAGAACTACGAGCAGGTCCCGCTTACAGCGGAGTCCCGGGCCTTTTCCCGGCGGGAGGAAGTGGATTGCTACCTGGCGATGCAGGCCTGTCGGGACCAGCTCGACCAGGGGGGGTTGGCGTCGGAAGTGTGGCCACAGGTCCCGGAACCTGTGGACAACGCCTGGCTGGCCAGTCGACGGGATCGACTGCTGCTGGAACTGGGTCGGCAGGCCGAGCGTCAGGGCGACCGGGACTTGGCTCTGACCGCCTGGGCCGGGAGCCAGCACCGGGAGGCCCGGCTGAAGCAGTTGCGGCTGCTGGAGCGGATGAAACGGTTCGAGGAAGCCTGGCAAATTGCCAGCCATTGGCACACCGAAGAATTGAGCGATGCTGAACGTCAGGGCCTGGACCGGATACTGAAACGGCTGGCCCCGAAGGTGGGTGAGCCCAAACCGGCTCCGGCGGTCACACAACCGATCAATGAGTGGCAGGTGTCGCTACCCCGGCCTGTGGCTGGCTCTGTGGAATGGGCAGCGGCGGAACACCTGAACCAACCCGAGGCCCCGGTGGCCTATGTGGAAAACACCCTGATCAATGGCCTGTTCGGCCTGTTGTGCTGGCCGGTGATCTTCAAGCCGGTACCCGGTGCCTTTTTCCACCCCTTTCATACCGGCCCCGCCGACCTGACCCGGGAGGATTTCGTGGCGCGCCGACGGTCCGATTTCGAGGCCTGCTTCGTCATGCTCGGCGATGGCCGTTACCAACAGCGCATCCTGGACACCTGGCACGACAAGCAGGGAGTGGCCAATCCGTTCGTCATCTGGCCGGCGCTGTCCGAAGCCCTGATTGAGCTTGCGCTGGCGTGCATCCCGGCGGAGCACCTGGAGGCCATGTTCCGGCGCCTGCTGCTGAATGTGAAAGAGCATCGCAGCGGTTTCCCGGACCTGATCCAGTTCCACCCGCAGCGTCATGAGGATAAGCCACGCTACGAAATGGTGGAGGTGAAGGGCCCCGGTGACCGGCTGCAGGATCACCAGCGCCGGTGGCTGGATTTCTTTGCCCGGGAGGGTATTCCCGCCAGTGTCTGTTATGTCCGTTGGGACGACGATGCCGGCGTCGGGAGCAGTGAATGAAAGCGGCGGTGCGGACCCTGTGTGAGTTCGCCGCCCGGGCCGGGGACCTGGACTTCCGGTATACCCCGGCCCCGTCTTCCGAGGAAGGCATTGCCGGCCACCAGGCCATCCAGTCCCGTCGGGGCTATGGCTACAAAAGCGAGTATTTACTGACCGGAGAGTGCCTGGGAATAAAGCTTTCAGGCAGAGCGGACGGTTACGATCCCCACCGTGGCCGGTTGGAGGAAATCAAGACCCACCGGGGCGACCTTGCCCGGGTACGGGAACACCAGCGGGCCCTGCACCGGGCCCAGCTGCGAGCCTATGGCGCCCTGCTCTGCAAACAGGAAGCGCTGAAAAACATCGAGTTGGTGCTGGTGTATTACGACACCGGCCGGGACAAGGAGAGCCTGATTGCCGAAACCGCCAGCGCCGATGAACTCTGGCGGGAGCTTGAGGGCCTGTGCCAGCGGTTCCGTGCCTGGGCCGAGCAGGAAGAACAACACCGGGCCCGGCGCAATGCCACCCTCGCCCGGCTGAACTTTCCCTTCGCTGACTTCCGGCCGCGCCAGCGGCAACTGGCCGAAACCGTTTACAAGAATGCCATGACCGGGGGTACGCTGTTGCTTGAGGCGCCCACCGGCCTGGGGAAAACCCTGGGTACGCTGTTTCCGGCACTGATGGCCATGGCCCGGGCCGACCAGGACCGCCTGTTCTACCTGACCTGCCGTAACACCGCCCGGCAGCTGGCCCTGGACGCTGTGGATAAACTCAGGAGCGCCCAGGGCCAGTCTGTTGATTGGTCGCTCAGGGTGCTGGAGCTGGTGGCGAAGGACGATGCCTGCGAACATCCGGACAAGGCCTGCCACGGTGAATCCTGTCCGCTGGCCAAAGGCTTCTTTGACCGGCTGCCGGATGCCCGCGCCGAAGCGGCCCAATCCGGGGTGCTGACCCGGGCCGAACTGGCGCGTATCGCCGCGGGCCATGATATCTGCCCCTATTTCCTGGCCCAGGAGATGGCGCGCTGGAGTGACCTGGTGATCAGCGACGTCAACCGGATGTTCGACCAGTCTGCCCTGCTCCACGGCCTGGTTCGCCAGAATCAGTGGCAGGCGTCGATTCTGGTGGACGAGGCCCACAACCTGGTGGACCGGGCCCGGGGCATGTACTCGGTTACGCTGGAACAGCAGAGACTGTTGCGGATAAAGAAAAGCGCTCCGAAGGTTCTGAAAAAAGCGCTCGATCGCACCGCGCGTGCCTGGCAAAGCCTGATCCGGGATCAGGACGCGGATCCGGCAGCCCCGGTGTTTCTTGAGGCTTTGCCGCCCAGCCTGGTCGGCAGTCTGCAGGGGCTGGTCTCCAGCCTGACCGACTACCTGGCGGACAACCCGCCGGACCTGGCACTGCAGGAATTGCTGTTCGAGAGTGTCGGGTTCATGAAGCTCGCAGACAGCTTTGGTGACCACTCCCTGTGTGAGTTCCGGCGCTCGGGCCGCGGTCGGGCCATGCTCACGATCCAGAACCTGATCCCGGCGGATTTCCTGCGTGAGCGCTTTGCCGCCGCCGGATCGGTGTTGCTGTTCTCGGCCACCCTGAGCCCTGGTATCTACTACCGGGATCTGCTGGGTCTGCCGGAGAGCACCGCGTTCACCTCCCTGCCCAGCCCCTTCAGCGCCGACCAGTTGCAGGTCCATTTTACGCCCCGTATCAGTACCCGACATGTGCACCGGGAGGCGTCGCGGGCGCCCATTGCCGACATCATTGCCGATCAGTTCCGGCAGCAGCCCGGTCATTACCTGGCGTTTTTCAGCAGTTTCCAATACCTCCGGGCCGTCAGCGAAACCCTCGCCGAACAGGCACTGGACATCCCCCAGCGCTGCCAGGCGCCGGGCATGAGCCAGGCTGAGCGGGAGACCTTCCTGGCGGAGTTCCGGCAACCGGAGCCCAGCGTGGCGTTTGCGGTACTCGGCGGGGTGTTCAGTGAGGGGATCGACCTGCCCGGTGACCAGCTGATCGGGGCGTTTGTGGCGACTCTCGGGCTGCCACCGTTTGATCCCTGGCACGAGATACTCAAGGAGCGTCTTCAGGAGCGCTTCGGTGCAGGCTATGACTACACCTACCTGATACCCGGACTGCGGAAAGTGGCCCAGGCCGCCGGCCGGGTAATCCGGACGCCGGAGGACCGGGGCGTGATCTGGCTGATCGACGATCGTTTTACTCGCCCGCAGGTGCGGAATCTACTCCCAGGCTGGTGGTTTGTCAGCAACCCATAACTGGTTGATTCAATTGAGCGTCATTTTGCCGCAATGCGGGATTGTGGCGGTATGTCGCTATACAAAACCTTTCCTTACTCTATAGAATGCCGCTCCCTATCAGGAATTCTCCCTATCTGACAAGGACACTGAGCGCAAATGAACAACACGGATCTGGTCTTCCAAAGCTACGGACGTTGTTGCCGCAAGGATGATTTTTTCGTCGATTTCTACGATTTTTTCATGTCCAGTTCGGACACCATCCGCAACCGCTTCCTGAAAACCGACATGGAGGCCCAGCGACACCTGCTCCGCAACGGCATCATGCAATTGATCCTGCACGCCCGCGGTATGTCAGATCGCAAGCTGCGCGCCCTGGGTGAGAGTCACAACCGCAACCACTACGACATCAAGCCGGAGTGGTACACGCTGTGGCTCGAGGCCCTGCTGAAAGCGGTTCGTCAGCATGACCCCGATTACACGCCGGAGCTGGGCAAGGCCTGGCGTGACGTCCTGAACCCCGGGATTGATCTTATCCGCGGGGCCTACTGAGCCTTGGCCCTCACCCCCGGGGTGCGGGCTTCGCCAGCCATTCATGACCCTTCAGCATGCCGTGCCAGTAGAGGCCCGGCAGCTGCTTGGCCTTCAACCACCACGCCGCCCGCGTTGCCTTGGTACCATCGTTGAGCCACTTCGGGAAACTGGGCTGCAGCTTGCCACCATAGCCGAACTCCGCCAGCACAATACGGCCATTCTCGACCGTCAGCGGGCACGAACCATAGCCAAGATAGGCGGCCTTTAAGGGTTGATTACGCACGGTTGCCAGGAGGTTTTCCGCCACCACCGGTGCCTGTTTGCGTACTGCCGCGGCGGTCTTGGCATTGCCGGTCCCGCTGACATCCCCAAGGCCGAAGATATTGGTGAAACGTTTGTGGCGCAGGGTGTCGTCTTCCAGGTCCAGCCAGCCGCCTTCATTGGCCAGGGGGGATTCCCGGACAAATTCCGGCGCCCGCTGTGGCGGCACCGCGTGCAGCATATCGAAACCGACCTCGTCATCCCGGACGTTGCCCTCGGCATCGGTCTTACGGAATGTTGCTTTCCTGGCCGGACCGTTCACAGCCACCAGGGTGCTCTGGAAATTGACATCGATGCCGTATTTCTTGATGTAGGACTCCAGCGCCGGCACGTAATCGGGAACGCCGAACAACACCGCGCCAGCATTGTGGAACTGGATATCGATGTTTTTCAGAACGCCCTGCCTGAGCCAGTGGTCCGATGAAAGGTACATGGCTTTCTGGGGGGCGCCGGCACACTTGATCGGCATGGGTGGCTGGCTGAACAGGGCCCGGCCGCTCTTGAGCCGCTGCACGGTTTCCCAGGTGTAGCTCGCCATCCCCTCCCGGTAGTTGGAGGTCACTCCGTTTTGCCCGAGCGTTTCCTCCAGGCCTTCGATGGCGCCCCAGTTCAGTTCCAGACCCGGCGCAAGCACCAGGGTTTCGTAGGTCATCCAGGATCCGTCCGCCAGCTGGATGCTGTTGTGGTCCGGGTCCAGGGCAGTAACCTTTTGCTGGTACCAGCTGACAAACGAAGGCATGACGTCTTTCATGGGTTTGGAGGTCACCTCGGGACGAAAGACGCCGCCGCCAACCATGGTCCAGCCGGGCTGATAATGATGGGTGGATGAGGGTTCCACTACCGCGATATCGAGGGAGCGGTCCCGCTTGTGCAGGCTGGACGCGACCGATATACCGGCGGCACCGCCCCCGACAATCACGACCATGTGTTTCTTATCAGACTCCCTTGGGACTGCATTCAAGCTCATGCCTTTAACCTCTCTGTTTGTCATTGTTAGAGCAACTGCCAGGCCGCAGTTGATATTGATCAAATTCTAGCAAACCCAAAGATATAACGTTATATCGAATATACATATCACGCCCGGGGCACATGACGGCTTTAATTAGGTATGGGCTATCAACAAATGAAACTGTGATAGGTTTTTTGAAAACACAAAATATACTGAGGCTATTTGATTTGGCATATCCAATAGCAATATCCTAATAACCAAAAGAAGCAATCTACTTATCAACCGAGAGGAGGGTTCCATGAAAACCTTCAGATTGTCCGCTTCCCAAGGTTCTGCTTCCCCGGATGTTGCGGGGTTCTTTGACCCGCGTACCTTCAGTGTCCAGTACGTGGTCAGTGATCCGGCAACCCGCCAGTGTGCGATTGTCGATCCGGTGCTGGATTACGATGAAAAATCCGGCGCAACCGCGACGCACCATGCCGACGAGCTGCTCGACTACGTCCGGGAGCAGGGTTTTGAGGTGCAGTGGATCCTCGATACCCATCCCCATGCCGATCACTTCTCGGCGGCGCAGTACCTCAAGGGCAAGACCGGGGCACCCACCGCGATCGGTGCTTACGTGACCGACGTGCAGGAGCTCTGGAAGGGCATCTACAACTGGCCGGATTTCCCGGCGGACGGGCGCCAATGGGATCACCTGTTCCGTGCCGGCGACGAGTTCGGCATCGGTGAGCTCAAGGGCCGGGTTCTGTTCTCGCCCGGGCACACGCTGGCATCGGTGACCTACGTGATCGGTGATGCGGCCTTCGTCCATGACACCCTGTTCCAGCCGGATTTTGGCACGGCCCGGGCGGATTTCCCGGGGGGTGATGCCCACCAGCTCTGGGATTCGATCCAGGAAATCCTGGCGCTGCCGGATGCAACCCGTCTGTTCACCGGTCACGACTACATGCCCGGTGGCCGCGAACCTCAGTGGGAAAGTACGGTTCGCGAGCAGAAGGAGGCGAACAAGCATCTGGCGGGCACCAGCGAAGATGCGTACGTGGCATTGAGAAACCAGCGTGACAGGGAGCTGCCCATGCCCAAGCTGATCCTGCATGCCCTGCAGGTCAACACCCGCGGCGGCCGGTTGCCGGAACCGGAGAGCAATGGCCGCCGGTACCTGAAGATCCCGCTTGATGCGCTGGAAGGCGCAGCCTGGGATTGACCCATCCTGCGGTTTCGCAACCCCTTGCCGGGCCTTCGGGCCCGGCTTTTTTCACTATTTTCGGCCTGAAAGTGACTTTGTCACTGAGCAACCGGGGTGTCCCGCCTATATTGAAAGTGCGAGACGATCGTTAAACCCGTCAAGGAGGCAATAACCATGATCCGCAAACTCAAGGTACTGGGCCTGACGGCCCTGCTGGCCTGTGTGCCGTTCGCAGCACAGGCCGACAATCACCAGAAATCCGTTGAAGAGGTTCTGGTGATTCTTTCCAGTGATTCCCTGCAGACCCAGGGTATGGCCATGGTGTTGTCCAATACCATGGCGCAACAGGGTGCCAAGGTGAATGTCCTGCTGTGTGACCAGGCCGGTGACCTGGCCCTCAAATCCTACGAGGCCGAGCCGCTGAAGCCGAAGAACGTGACCCCGGGCCAGATGCTGCGCGGGCTTCTGAAAAACGGTGGTAGCGCCAAGGTCTGTGCCCTCTACCTGCCGAACAGTGAATACACCCAGGACGACCTGATCGAGGGTGTCGGCGTTGCGATGCCGCCGGAAATGGCTGGCCAGATGCTGAACCCCGCGATGCGCACGTTCACTTTCTGAGCCTTGAAACGGTGCGCCGGTACCTTGTGCCGGCGCACTTTTCACAGAACAGGGAGAGCAGAGAGGCAATGACCGAGATCCAGCCGTCCCGTTTGCAGAATTTTCCGATTTCCTGGTTTGCCGTGGTCATGGGCATGACCGGCTTTACCATTGCCTGGCACCGGGCTGAAACGCTCTTCGCCATGCCGGTCAAACCCAGCCCGGTATTGCTCGGCCTGACCATCACCATCTTTCTGGTGCTCGCGGGTTTCTACCTGGCCAAGGCGGTGAAGTATCCGGACAGTGTCAGGGCCGAGTTTGGTCATCCGGTTAAGCTCAACTTCTTCCCGACCATTTCCATCGGCCTGATCCTGATCAGCATTGCGGTATTGCCCTACAGTGACAGCGCCTCGCTCGTATGCTGGGCTGTGGGCACCCTTCTGCACCTGACCTTTACCCTGTATGTGCTGTCAGTGTGGTTGCACCACACCCATTTTGAGGTTGCCCACATCAATCCGGCCTGGTTCATCCCCATTGTCGGTAACATCCTGGTCCCTATTGCCGGGGTTCAGCATGCCTCGCCCGAGGTTTCCTGGTTCTTCTTCAGTATCGGCCTGGTGTTCTGGCTGGTGCTGCTGACCATCATTTTCTATCGGATGTTTTTCCATCATCCGCTGCCGGCGAAGTTGCTGCCTACCCTGTTTATCCTCATTGCGCCGCCGGCGGTCGGGTTCATTTCATGGATCCAGCTGACCGGTGAAGTGGATGCCTTTGCCCGGATCCTGTATTACAGCGCAATATTCCTGACCCTGATGCTGATGACCCAGGTGCGGCGTTTCCTGCGGTTGGAGTTTTTCCTGTCGTGGTGGGCGTATTCTTTTCCCATGGCCGCGATCACCATTGCCACCTTTGTGATGTATCACCAGCTCCAGCTGGCGTTCTTCAAGGGTTTGGGTGTCGTGTTGCTGCTGCTGTTGACCGTATTGATTGCGGTGCTGGCAGGGAAGACCGCCCAGGCCGTCAGGCGCCGGGCGATCTGTATCGAAGAATGAGTGGCCGCCGGTGACGGGGATTACTCGTTGAGGTCTTCGTAGCCGGTGACCATGGGTTTGATATGGCTGGTCAGGGTGTGGCCCATGGTGGTCATGTAGACGTGGGCAATGATGAACACGAGCATGGCGAAGGCCGCCCCGGTATGTACCAGCGCCACCCACTCCAGTTCCAGGGCACCGGCGAGGGTTGCCGGCCAGTCGTTGTAGAACAGGTAAAGCAGCCCGGTCACCCAGATCACCGGTGAGATCACCACCTTGAAGAACAGGTAGGCCAGCCTTTGCAGCGGGTTATGCTTGGCCCTGGTGGTCTTTCGGTACGGATGCTCGGCACCGGTAAACGTACCGATCAGGTAATAGTGGATGACGGCGAACAGGCCATCCCTGGTGGGTATGTACTGACGCCACTCGCCGGTGGTGAAGTGCCAGAAGATGGCAAACAGCCACAATACGATCAGGGCCCAGGCCACCAGGGTGTGGATCCGGGCCGCCTCGCCAAATCCCAGCCAGGAATAGCTGCCGTGGATCTCGAACCCGGTGATCAACAGGGTGAAGATCAGCAGTGCCTGACACCAGTGCCAGAAGCGCTCGAAGCGTTTGTAGATCATTACCCGGCTCATGAGTGCTTCCTCCCCTTGAAGATCATCCGTGCGATGGCGTGGAGAATCACGCCCAGCAGGGTCAGTGCCACGGCCAGCCAGCCGATCCGGTTCAACCAGATATTGCTGTCATGCCCGGGCATGTAGATGCCCCCGACCCCGGCCAGCCGGCTCTCGGCCGCGTGGCAGGAGCCACAGTCCAGCGCCTGCTCCGCCGGCGGCACCATGTGGGCAATGGGCCAGTACATCCGGGTTTCGACAAAGTCGAACTCGCCACTGAACGGCATTCCGGACATCGCGCTACCCGCCTCCAGAGCTTTCTGCCAGTTGAAGTTGCTCCACAGGGAGGTGTCATCCGCCCCAAAGACATGGGTGACCAGCAGGGTGCCCAGCTCGGTATCGTAAGGCTGTTTGCCGCGCATCAGTTTGAACGGCCAGATCCGGGAATCCGGGTCGTCCGGGCCACCGTCAATGCGGTTGATATTGATGGGCGGGTTGGACAGATCCAGTTTTTCGTCGATCAGGGTGTACTCAACGGTACCGTCGAACCAGGCATAATGCGGCACCACATCCTCGCCGTGGCGGAAGTTGCCTTTCTCGCTCAGGTAACTGACGTGGCCGTTCTCGTCGTATTCGGTGATGGGGTTACCATCCTCATCCAGCTTGCCGGCCGTGGACCAGTCCCACCACATCTTGGTGGGGACGCCGCCCCGGGCGAATTCCGGCACATGGCAGGTCTGGCAGGCCAGGGTATCCACATGGTCGTTGAGTTTCTGCTGCTCGTGCGGGCTGGCACCATGACAGGACTCGCAGGTGGTTCGGGTCATGTCGGTGTGGCCCGGGACGTCAATGCCGAGGGTATCCTTGGCTTCAACCTGGTAACGGCTGCCGGATACGTTGTGGCCCCAGGTGGAGTGACAATCAGAACAGGCGAAATCGAGACCTTCAGGGGACATGTGAACGTCCAGTGCCTTGGGCGGATTCACCAGGGATGAGTCCAGGTCACCGTGCTTGACGCCATCACCGCCCCCGCCATAGAAGTGGCAGCTGCCGCAATTGGCCCGGCCGGAGGCACCGACGTTCTGGGCAATGTTGGCCAGATCGGGCGGTTGCACCATCTTGCCGCTGCCTTTCGGCCATTCCCGCGGGACGTAGGTGGGGTGCCCGGCCAGGGTGGGGAACTTCCAGTAGTCGCCGGTGGTGTCGTGGCAGACCAGGCAATCCACTGCCGAGTCTGCCTGGGGGGGTGGCTGGTTCATGTCTTCCCAGCCATAGCCGACGTGGCAGGAAGTGCAGCGGGCCTCGTTGGTCACCGCCATGCCGCAAAAGCTATTGATCACCTTGCTCTTGCCCAGCTGCTGGCCGGTTTCCGGGTGATCGTAGAGCCAGGTCCAGTGGGTGGTGCCCTTGACCTGCTCCGCGGCCTCGGTGTGGCAGCCCAGGCAGGCTTCGGTGACTTCCGTGGCGTCCTCGAACGGACCTTTCAGGGCTTCGAACTTGCTGTGGTCAGCGGTGGGAGGCGAGCGTTCGGCGCCTTGGACTCCGACGGCGGCTGTCAAAGCCAGCACGGCCAAAAAAGCCTTGATCAGGCCCAGTCTGAAACCGACACATCCTGTTGATGCCATGACTCCCTCCACGCTCGGGGCGTTCCCCGTTTCAGCATAGTCGATTTTCCGAACAGAACAGGCCAGAGCCCCCGGCTCCGGCCGTCAATGCCCTATGCCGGATCGGACGTTGTTATCAGGGGCGATAGATCTTGTCCGGATTGATATCCATGGACCAGGGCAGACCGGCATTCTGCCAGCCGTTCACCACCCGCAGTCCCTTCATCTTGCCTTCTTTGGCACTGCTGCCCTGAAAGCCGTGATCGATGTATTTCACATTGGTGAAGCCACGCTCCAGAAGATATTCGGCGCTCGGCTTGCCACGGGAAGAGCCGGAACGGCACATGGTGATGATCAGGGCATCCCGGTCGAGGCCCTTGGCTTCCAGCGCCTTGTCCACATCCGCCACGAAATTCGGG
>JAAZVL010000138.1 GCA_018623515.1 Marinobacter sp. | reverse complement strand
GAAGATCTGCGGTGAAGTCCAGCTGCGGATTCATCACCACCTGCTGGTGTCGCCGAAGCACAAGGATCAGGAAATCACCCGCATTTATTCCCATCAGCAGTCCTTTGCCCAGTGCCGGCAGTGGCTTGATACCCATCGCTACGGCATTGAGCGGGTGACCGTCTCCAGTAATGCCGAAGCCGCTCGCCGGGCCGCCGAAGAGCCGGGCACGGCCGCGATTGCCGGCGATATGGCGGCGGAACTGTATGGCCTCGAGAAGCTGGCCAACAGCATCGAGGATCGCCCGGACAACACCACCCGGTTCCTGATCATCGGCCGGGAAGAGGTTCCGGCCAGTGGTCACGACAAGTCCTCCATCCTGGTGTCCATGCGCAACAAACCCGGCGCGCTGTATCAGCTGCTGGAGCCGTTCCATCGCCACGGCATCAGTCTGACCCGGATCGAGACGCGGCCATCGCCCAGCGGTACCTGGGCCTATGTGTTCTACATCGACTTCGAGGGGCACATGGAGGACGAGACCGTCCGCAAGGTACTGGCGGAAGTGGATGAAGAGGCGGTAGAGCTCAAGCGGCTCGGTTCCTATCCGATAGGCGTGTTGTAAAGGAGGCTTCGTATGGCAGTCGATTACCAGAGTCTTGCGGTCAAGGGTGTCCAGGCCTTGTCTCCCTATCAGCCGGGCAAGCCGATCGAGGAGCTGGCCCGGGAGCTGGGGCTGAAGCCCGCCGAGATTATCAAGCTGGCCAGTAACGAGAATCCGTTGGGACCCAGCGAAACGGCACTGGCTGCTGCTCGGGAGGCGTTGTCCGAGCTGTGCCTGTATCCGGATGGCAACGGTTTTGATCTCAAGCAGGCTCTGTCCGAGCGTTTCGGGGTGGGCATGGACCAGATCACGCTGGGCAACGGCTCCAACGATGTTCTGGAAGTGATCGCCCGCTGTTTTGCCGACGCGGATTCCGAAGTGGTGTTCTCCCAGTATGCCTTCGCGGTTTACCCGTTGGTGACCCAGGCCATCGGCGCCAAAGGGGTCTCGGTGCCGGCGAAGGATTGGGGGCATGATCTCGATGCCATGGCAGATGCGGTGACCGAGCGTACCCGCCTGGTATTCGTGGCCAACCCGAACAACCCGACCGGTACCGTGCACACCGCCGATGCAATCGAAGGTTTCCTGGCGAAGATTCCGGAAGACGTACTGGTGGTGCTGGATGAAGCCTACTGCGAATACCTGACCGGTACCGAGTACCCCGACGGTATTGAACT
Source organism: Marinobacter sp. (assembly GCA_018623515.1). Taxonomy (GTDB): domain Bacteria; phylum Pseudomonadota; class Gammaproteobacteria; order Pseudomonadales; family Oleiphilaceae; genus Marinobacter. The sequence continues at coordinate 6,393 of JAAZVL010000138.1, read as the reverse complement.
CCTGGAACGTTTCCCCAACCTGATCGTCTGCCGGACCTTCTCCAAGGCCTGGGGGCTGGCCGCCTTGCGGGTGGGATACAGTGTCAGCTCTGCTGCGATTGCCGACATCCTCAACCGCGTCCGTCAGCCGTTCAATGTAGATACCGTGGCGCTTGCGGCGGCAACGGCTGTCCTGGGGGACGAGGATTATCTGAACCGGTCCCGCGAGGTAAACGCTGCCGGTCTGAAGCAACTTGCGGATGGCTTTGATCGCATGGGACTGCCCTACATTCCTTCCGCCGGTAACTTCATCGCCGTGGAAGTGGGGGAGCAGGCCCAGGCGATTTACCATGCGTTGCTCGAACATGGCGTCATTGTGCGGCCGATTGGCGGTTACGGCATGCCGGAACATCTCCGGGTTTCCGTGGGGCTGCCCAAAGAAAACGAACGTTTCCTCGACGCCCTGGCCGAGGCCCTGAGTGCGGCCGGGGAAGGTGGCTGAGGTGGGCGACGGCGAGCCACTTTTCAAGCGCGTTGCCATTATCGGTCTGGGACTTATCGGTGGGTCCCTGGCCAGTGCCATCAGACAGCATCGGCTGGCCGGCCAGGTAATCGGCTATGACCGGCGGGCCGAGGAGCTGGCCCTCGGTGAGGAGCTCGGCGTTATCGACCGGGCGGCAGAATCCCTGGAACAGGCGGTTCGTGGCAGTGATCTGGTGGTGCTGGCGGTTCCGGTTCGTGCAACGCGAGCGGTGCTCGCAGAGCTGAAGCCTTTTCTGGAGCGGGACACCGTGTTGTCTGACGTAGGCAGCACCAAGTCCAGTTTTGTGGCGGACGTCGAAGCTGTTTTCGGCGAGCTGTCGCCTCACGTCATTCCCGGCCACCCGATTGCGGGCTCTGAAAAAAGCGGCATCCGGGCCGCCAACCCCGAGCTGTTTGCCAATCACAAGGTTATCCTGACTCCGGCGGACAACGCCCATCAGCCTGATGTCGAGCGGCTCAGGGCTTTGTGGGAGGGTTGTGGCGCCACGGTGTTGACTATGTCCGTGGCGTACCATGACGAAGTGCTGGCCGCCACGAGCCACCTGCCGCACCTCATTGCTTTTTCCCTCGTGGACACCCTGGCCGGGGAAGACGAGAATATGGATATCTTCCGGTATGCCGCTGGCGGCTTCCGGGACTTCACCCGGATAGCGGCCAGCGATCCGGTGATGTGGCATGACATTTTTCTGTCGAACCGGGAGGCCGTACTCCGGGTTATCGACCATTTTACCCATGATCTGGACCAGTTGCGGTCTGCCATTGCCAACGGCGACGGTGCCATGCTGCTCCGGGTCTTCAGTCGCGCCAAGGCGGCGCGGGAACACTTCACCAAGATGCTTTCAGGACAGGCGTACGTGACTAACAACAGCGAAAAGCAGGTAACCTTCCGGCTCCAGCCCGGAGGCTCCATCCGGGGTGATATCCGGGTTCCGGGTGACAAATCCATGTCTCACCGCTCCATCATGCTCGGTGCCCTGGCCGAGGGGATTACCGAGGTAAAGGGCTTCCTGGAGGGTGAAGACAGCCTGGCGACCCTGCAGGCATTCCGCGACATGGGGGTGACCATCGAAGGCCCGGAAGACGGCTTCGTTCGCATCCACGGTGTCGGCATGCACGGTTTGCAGGCACCCCGGGGCCCGCTCTATCTGGGTAACTCCGGAACCGCCATGCGCCTGTTCGCCGGTTTGCTGGCCGCCCAGCCATTCGATTCCGAGCTGACTGGTGACGCCAGCCTGTCCAAGCGTCCCATGGGGCGTGTTGCCGATCCGCTTCGCGCCATGGGTGCGGTGATCGATACCGCCGAGGGTGGTCGTCCGCCGCTTAAAATTCGCGGTGGTCACAAACTGACCGGTATCCACTATGAAATGCCGGTGGCCAGTGCCCAGGTCAAGTCCTGCCTGTTACTGGCCGGCCTTTACGCCGAGGGCGTTACCTCGGTCACCGAGCCTGCGCCGACCCGCGATCATACCGAGCGCATGCTGGAGGGCTTCGGATACCACGTTCACCGTGATGGTGCGACCGCCAGTGTTACCGGCGGCGGCAAGTTGACTGCCTGTGCCATCGATGTGCCTGCGGATATTTCCTCCGCCGCCTTCTTCCTGGTCGCCGGGAGCATTGCCCCGGATTCCGAACTGGTGCTGCGCCATGTCGGTATGAACCCGACCCGCGTCGGTGTCATCAATATCCTGCGCCAGATGGGGGCCGATATCGAGGTGCTCGAGGAGCGGGAAATTGGTGGCGAGCCGGTGGCAGACCTGCGTGTGCGTTCTGCCGAGCTTAAAGGTATTGATATTCCGGAAGACCAGGTGCCCCTGGCCATCGACGAATTCCCGGTACTGTTCATTGCAGCTACCTGCGCCCGGGGCCGGACCGTGCTCCGCGGCGCCGAGGAACTGCGGGTGAAGGAAAGCGACCGGATCCAGGTGATGGCCGACGGCCTGGCAGCGCTGGGCGTAGAAACGACCGTTACCCCGGATGGCATCATCATCGATGGTGGCCAGGAAATCGGCGGCGGAACCGTGAACAGCCACGGGGATCATCGCATCGCCATGTCGTTCGCGGTGGCATCCCTGCGGGCGAGCGGCCCGATCGAGATCACCGACTGCGCCAACGTGGCCACGTCCTTCCCGAGCTTTGTGGAACTGGCGCAGCAGACGGGCATCCAGATCAGCACGGAAGGTGGTGAGTAATGGCAGACAGCAAGGTACCGGTCATCGCGGTGGACGGCCCCGGCGGTTCGGGCAAGGGCACCATCACCCAGATGCTGGCGCAGAAGCTGGGCTGGCACCTGCTGGACAGTGGTGCCCTGTACCGCCTGACCGCGCTGGCAGCCATGCGTCAGGGTGTGTCGTTCGACGATGAAGACGGACTCGTCCGGGTGGCGGCTTCGCTGGACGTGACCTTCAAGCCGACCCCGGCCGGGCAGCCGGCGAAAGTGTTGCTGGCAGGGGAGGATGTGACCTCCGAGATCCGCACGGAGACCTGCGGTGATAATGCCTCCCGGGTGGCGGTCATGCAGCCGGTCCGGGATGCGTTGTTGCAGCGGCAGCGGGATTTCCGCCAGGCGCCCGGCCTGGTCGCCGACGGCCGTGATATGGGGACCGTGGTGTTCCCCGATGCACCGGTGAAAATCTTCCTCACGGCGAGTGCCGAGGAGCGGGCCCGGCGACGTTTTAACCAGTTGAAGGACGCGGGTGTCGATGTTAATATTGATGCCCTTTTAGAGGAGATACGGGTTCGTGATGAACGGGATATGAACCGTTCCGCAGCCCCTCTCAGGCCCGCAGATGATGCGCAAGTCATTGATTCTACGGGGTTGAGTATAAAAGAGGTGTTGGACAGGTGTATGGCCGCAGCAGGTCAGGCCTGACTACACCTTTTTGTCGTTGGAATGCCGGAAACAGCGTTATTTGCCAGCCGCTGGCTGATTCCGGAAATCGTTAACAGACCGTGTTGCTGGCGGCACGGAGTACACTTGCGTTGATCACATAGGACACATAATGAGCGAGAGCTTTGCGGATCTTTTTGAAGAAAGCCTGAAAGAAATTGACATGCAACCGGGTTCCATTGTTCAGGGAACCGTAGTTGACGTCGACAACGACTGGGTCACCGTTAACGCCGGACTGAAGTCCGAAGGCGTTATCCCCGCCTCCCAGTTCCTCAATGAAAAAGGCGAGTTGGAAGTAGCTGTCGGCGATGTTGTCGATGTGGCTCTCGATGCTGTTGAAGATGGCTTCGGTGAAACCCGTCTTTCCCGCGAGAAGGCCAAGCGTGCCGAAGCGTGGAAAGTACTGGAGAAGTCCTTCGAGGCTGAAGAAGTTGTTAAAGGCGTGATCAATGGCAAGGTCAAGGGCGGTTTCACCGTCGACCTGTCTGGCATTCGTGCCTTCCTGCCGGGTTCCCTGGTAGACGTTCGTCCGGTTCGCGACACTGCGCACCTGGAGAACAAGGAACTGGAATTCAAGGTTATCAAGCTGGACCAGAAGCGTAACAACGTGGTTGTTTCCCGCCGCGCCGTTCTGGAAGCTGAAAACAGCGAGCAGCGCGAAGCCCTGCTCGAGACCCTGACCGAGGGTATGGAAATCAAGGGTATCGTCAAGAACCTGACCGACTACGGCGCGTTCGTGGATCTGGGCGGTGTTGACGGCCTGCTGCACATCACCGACATGGCGTGGAAGCGCATCAAGCATCCGAGCGAAATCGTGAACGTTGGTGACGAGATCACCGTCAAGGTTCTGAAGTTCGACCGCGAGCGTAACCGTGTTTCCCTCGGTCTGAAGCAGCTGGGCGAAGATCCCTGGGTAGATATCAAGGCCCGTTATCCGGAAGGTTCCAAGGTTACTGCACGCGTAACCAACCTGACCGACTACGGCTGCTTTGCCGAGCTGGAAGAGGGTGTTGAAGGTCTGGTACACGTGTCCGAAATGGACTGGACCAACAAGAACATCCATCCGTCCAAGGTAGTTCAGGTCGGTGACGAAGTTGAAGTCATGATCCTGGATATCGACGAAGAGCGTCGTCGTATCTCCCTGGGTATCAAGCAGTGTGTTGCCAACCCGTGGGAAGACTTCTCCAGCAAGTTCAACAAGGGCGACCGCATCTCCGGTAAGATCAAGTCCATTACTGACTTCGGTATCTTCATCGGTCTGGAAGGCGGCATCGACGGACTGGTTCACCTGTCCGACATCAGCTGGAACGAGACTGGCGAAGAAGCCGTTCGCGAGTACAAGAAGGGCGACGAAGTCGAGACCGTTATCCTGTCTGTTGACCCGGAGCGTGAGCGCATCTCCCTGGGCATCAAGCAGCTGGAAAGCGATCCGTTCGCCGAGTTTGTACAGCTGAACGACAAGGGCTCCATCGTCAAGGGCACCGTTTCTTCTGTTGACGCCAAAGGCGCAACCGTTGCCCTGAACGACGAAGTTGAAGCGGTACTGAAGGCTTCCGAAATCAGCCGTGACCGTGTTGAAGACGCACGCAACGCGCTGAAGGAAGGCGAAGAAGTCGAAGCCAAGATCATCAGCATCGACCGCAAGAACCGCGTCATCAACCTGTCCATCAAGTCCAAGGACGTTGAAGACGACAAGCAGGCGCTGGAAAGTGTCCGCAGCAAGGCCGCTGAATCTTCTGGTGCGACCACCATCGGTGATCTCATCAAGGAGCAGATGCAGCAGCAGAACGCCAACAAGGACTGAGTTTCCTTTTGGTATGAAAAAAAACGGGCTCTAAGAGCCCGTTTTTTTTGTGTTTTTTTCTGGTTTGACTAAACTAGGACAAGAAATCACGGTAACTGACTACCGAATAATAAAGAAGAGGGAAGCGCCTCATGACGAAGTCCGAACTGGTCGAACTGATTGCTTCCAAGCAGACTCAGTTGTCTGTGAAGGATGTCGAACTTGCAGTGAAAACTATCATCGAGCACATGTCCCAGTCGCTCGCCGATGGTCAGAGAATCGAAATTCGGGGGTTTGGCAGCTTTTCCCTCCATCACCGGGCCGCCCGTGTTGGTCGGAACCCGAAAACCGGTGAAGCAGTGAACCTGCCCGCAAAGTACGTACCCCATTTCAAACCCGGGAAAGAGCTCCGGGAACAGGTCAATGACAGCCTGAAGAAAGGTTACTAGGGTCTCGCAGAGAATATGAAGGTTCGGGCCTGTTGAGCCCTACGGAGTGCTTACGCTATGGCAGGATTTCAGAAAATCCTCATTATTCTGTTGGTACTGGCCCTGATTTTATTGGCACTCGTATTTTCGCTGAATAACCAGATGGCGGTCTCCCTCAATTTCCTGCTGTTCGAGACCCAGCCCCATGGCGTGGCCGTCTGGATTATCATGGCGTTTGTCATCGGTGCTCTGTTTGGTGTGCTGATGACCATGCTGGCGACCGTCAGGACATCGGTATCCCGGCGAACCCTCAAGAAACGACTTGATCGTGCCGAGCAGGCATTGGAGAAATCCAGGGCTCAGAACGACCGGACTCTTTGATGGATATTGTTCTTCAATGGCTGCTGCTGACCGCGGCAGTCGCGGCCGGCTGGATGGCTGGCCGGCTTGGCAGCAGCTCCCGCAGTTCAAAGACGGCCATCTCTGACGAAGACTCGGTCCGCGATCGTCTCCAATTCCTGTTTACCAACTATTCCGATCAGGCGGTTGAGAACTTTGTTCAGTCCCTGGCTGTTAACAAGGATACCGTCAGCCTGCATCTTTCCATTGGCAGTCACTTCCGCAACAAGGGCGAAACGGACCGTGCCATCCTGATTCACCAGAACCTTCTGGCCCGCCCGGAGCTGCCCGGACGATTCTCGCCTCAGGTGACGATGGAGCTTGCGCTCGATTACCTGAATGCCGGCCTGCTGGATCGTGCCGAGGCGCTCTTT
>JAAZVL010000137.1 GCA_018623515.1 Marinobacter sp. | reverse complement strand
GTCAACGGCAAGGTCCGGGCAAAGGAAGACGTGCCGGCGGATATCACCAAGGCGGATCTGGAAAAGCTGGCCCTGGAGAACGAGAACGTTATGCGCTTTACCGAGGGCAAGACCGTTCGCAAGGTCATCGTGGTGCCCGGCAAGCTGGTGAACGTGGTGGCCAACTGATATGTCGCCGCGCCCTGCCCTGAACAACCGTATTGGTCGAGCGATAGTGCTTGCACTGGCCGCCATGCTGGCCGGCTGCGGTTTTCAGTTGCGGGGCACTTCGCCGGTACCGGCGGCACTGCAACCGCTGGCGGTGAAATGCGCTTCACAGATTCCGGACACCCTGTGCCTGTCCGTGAAGGAGCAACTGGAGCTGGGCGGGCTTGAAACCGCTGACACCGCGAATGCCGCTTACGTCCTGGGCCTGAAGTCCTATTCCCAGGATCGTCGGGCCTCCGCCATTACCGTGCGGGCGGCCGCGGCCGAATATACGCTGACCCAGGCTGTCCGCATCGAGCTGATCACCGATGACCGGATCCCGCTGATCGCGGACACCGAGCTGAGTGTCCGGGAGAGCTACCGGTACGATGAAAGCAACATCCTGGCCAAGCAACGGGAACAGGACGAACTGGAGCAGCGCATGAACGATCGCCTGGCCCAGCAGATCCTGTTCCGCCTGGCACCCATGACGGAGGCCAGGATACAGGCACTCCGCGAGGACTACCGGGCCAGCAATCCACCCGCAGACTCCGACGCCGACCAGCCATGAAGACCCAACCGGCCCAGCTACCTCAACTGCTCAAGAAAGGTCTGGCCCCGGTCTACCTGGTTTCCGGAGACGAACCCCTGCTGGTGCAGGAATGCTGCGACCAGATCCGAAAGGCCGCACGGGAAGCAGGCTTCCATGACCGACTGACCTTCCATGCCGACCATCAGCTGAACTGGAGCGCGGTAGGGGAAGAGTTCAATGCCATGTCCCTGTTCGCCGAGAAACGCCGGATCGAGATCCACCTGCCCACGGGCAGGCTCGGCGACGGCCGGTCGGTGCTGGAACAGGTACTCCAGCAGCCGCCCGAAGACATCATCCTGTTGCTGATCAGCGCCCGCCTGGATGCCGCCGAGACCCGACGCAAATGGTACAAGGAACTCCAGGGCAAAGGTGTCCACGTGCCGGTCTGGCCAGTGGACGCCGACAAGTTTGAGGGTTGGCTGCAACAGCGGGCCGACCGCCAGGGCCTGCATCTGACCCGGGGGGCGCTGGCCATGCTTGCCGAACGACTGGAGGGCAACCTGCTGGCCGCCAGCCAGGAGCTGGACCGGCTGGCGCTGCTGACCAACGGCAAGACCATCGATGAGGAGACTATCGAGCAGGCCGTTCAGGACAGCTCCCGATTCAACGGTTTCGAGCTGGTACTGGAACTGCTCGCCGGGAGAGCACCCCATGCCGGCAAGATGATCGGGGTACTGCAACAGGAAGGCGAGAACCCCCTTGGACTGTTGGCCGTGCTGAATCGGGACCTCAATCTCGTTGCCGAGCTTCGGTCGGTGGCCAGCCAGGGTGAGACCCCCTCCGCCTTCCTGAAGAAACGGGGCGTCTTCCAGCCCCAACGTGCCCGTGTGCTTGAGCGCGCAGCCCGCCGCCTGAGTCCGGCCCAGCTTAATCAGGCCTCTCGCCTTTGCAGCCAGATCGATCGCGCAGCCAAGGGATTTGATGATCTCTCCCCCTGGCACTACCTCCGGGATATGTCGGCACTTCTGGCATTAAAACCGTGACCTGAGTCAATCAACTGAAATCCGTTCCTATTCAGGCCATTCCCATACTTGACAGTTTTTCCGGTTCGGGCGCATTGTTGTCTCATCAACAAACCAAGGAGGTGCCTCAATGAGCGTTCAAGAAGAACTCAAGAAACTGTCGGAAAAAGTCAGACAGTACCGGGACGAAGCCCGCGTCCAGCTTCACCTGGCACGCGAAGATGTCAAGGACGAATGGGATGATCTGGAAAAGGACCTGGACCGGTTCCGCAACAAGCTGGAGCAGGTTCTCCACGATGCAGAGGACGCCAGCCAGGAAGCCCGTCAGACAGTCCAGAAGCTGGGCGAAGAACTGAAGACCGGCTACCAGAAAATCCGCGACAAACTCAAGTAAAGGAAGCGCGTCCCCCCACCGGGCCGCAAATTCCTGCCCCGAAGACCCTCACACCGAGGGTCTTTGTGCCATACTTCACGGTACAAGTGAACGAAGCGTCAGACTTTGCGAAGTCAGACTGTCCCCGATGACAGGCCTGAACAGACAGGGTGCTTCCAGACACTGCGAGGTATAAATGGGGTATGAAAAAGCTTCCGATCCTTTCCGCCGCCTTCCTCCTGCTGCTTGCCACCACTACCGTTATCGGCCAGAACACCAGGTTCAGTGACCCGGACACCGTCATCAAGGACGAATTCTGGGGCAAGCTGTATGCCGATGGCGGGCAATCGTTTTTTTGCAATACACCGTTCACCAGCAAGGGTTTCCTGCTGACTGATGGCTATGTGTATCCCCTGGCGGATATTCGCAGCGCCCTTTCCTGCGGGACATCACGGCAGTGCGAGCAGGACAACCGCTACCGTCAGATCGCCTCGGATCTGCACAATATGGTCCCGGTTCGCAGCCGGGTCGAGATGCAGCGGCGCAACGTTCGCTACGACAACATCGGTGATGTCGCCAAGCCCGATGAGTGTGGCATCCGGGCCAGCGCCCAGTTTTTCGAGCCACCGGAGCGAGTGAAAGGCGACGTGGCGCGGACCATGGCCTACATGGTCACCACCTATGATCTGCCGTGGCTGGGCGCCACGTCAGTGTTCAAGGGGTGGAATCGGTTAGACCCACCGGATGACACTGAATTGACCCGCCATCGCCGGGTTTCAGATATCCAGGGTAACGAGAATCCCTTTGTGAGTAATCCGGAGCAGATAGAGCAACTTTGATCGGAGGCTCCTCCGTTATCCTTACACAAAAAAAGGCAGGTCCGCAGACCTGCCTTTCACGTTCCAGACCGCCGGTCAGCGATCAGAATTCCTCTGCGGTCAGCGCCATCATGGCATCGCTGCCACTGCGGATGCTTTCCGCCAGGGAGACGGTCTTCGGCAACAGACGGTCAAAGTAGAAGCGCGCTGTCTTCACCTTGCCGGAATAGAAGCCGGAAGTATCACTGTCTGCCCGGGGCGCAGCCGCCTTGACGATCTTCGCCCACATGTAACCCAGGGCGGTCAGTCCGAACAGGTCCAGGTAATCTACCGAGGCGGCACCGACGGCATCCGGTGATTTGCCGGCCTGGTCAAGAACATGCTCGGTAACGTCATCGAGACGCTCCACCGCAGCCGCCAGCGGCTCCAGGAACGGGTGCAGGTGCTCGTTGTCGGCGTTCTCTTCCAGGAAGTTGGCGACGTCCTGGGCGAACAGTTCGTACAATTTGCCCTGGCTGCCAACTACCTTACGGCCCATAAGATCCAGTGCCTGGATACCGTTGGTCCCTTCGTAGATCTGGGTAATCCGGCAGTCGCGGACCAGCTGCTCCTGACCCCATTCACGGATAAAGCCGTGACCGCCAAATACCTGCTGCCCCAGGATACAGGCTTCCAGACCACGATCGGTCAGGAACGCCTTGGCCACCGGTGTCAGCAGCGCCACCATACCTTCAGCGTGCTTTCGACGCTCATCGTCGTCCGCGTACTTGGCGATATCCAGCCACTGGGCCACGTAGGTGGAGAAGGCGCGACCACCTTCAACATAGCCCTTCATGGTCAGCAACATGCGGCGCACGTCCGGATGCACGATGATCGGATCTGCGGCCTTGTCAGGCTGCTGGGCGCCGGTCGGGGCACGGCTCTGGATGCGGTCCAGAGCGTATTCCCGGGCACTCTGCAGGGACGCTTCGGCTGCACCGATACCCTGGATGCCCACGCCCAGGCGCTCGTAGTTCATCATGGTGAACATGGCGGCCAGGCCCTTGTTCTTTTCGCCGACCAGCCAGCCTTTGGCGCCGTCAAAGTTCATGACACAGGTGGCGGAACCCTTGATGCCCATCTTCTTCTCGATGGAACCACAGCTGAAGCTGTTACGCTCACCCAGGGAGCCGTCCTCGTTCACCAGGAACTTGGGTACCAGGAACAGGGAGATACCCTTCGGTCCCTTCGGCGCGTCCGGGAGCTTGGCCAGCACCAGGTGGATGATATTCTCCGCCATGTCGTGCTCGCCCCAGGTGATGAAGATCTTGGTGCCGGTGACACTGAAAGAACCGTCATCGTTGGGTTCTGCCTTGGTGCGGATAATGCCGAGGTCGGTGCCCGCGTGGGGCTCGGTGAGATCCATGGCGCCGGACCATACGCCGGAGTACATGTTCGGCAGGTATTTCTCTTTCAGCTCCTGGCTGCCGTGGGCATCCAGGGCCAGGCAGGCACCGGCGGTCAGCATCGGAGCCAGACCGAACGCCATGTTGGCACCCTGCATCATTTCCTCGAACTGGGCGACCAGGGTCTTGGGCATGCCCATGCCACCGAACTCCGGGTTACCACCCAGGCCGTTCCAGCCACCTTCCACGATGGTCTGGTAGGCTTCCTTGAAACCGTCCGGTGCAGTCACTTCGCCGTTATCCCACTTGCTGCCCTGTTCGTCCGCTTCGCGGTTCAGGGGAGCGAGCACGCCACCGGCGATCTTGCCGGCCTCCTCCAGGATGGCATCCGCCGTTTCGGGATCCACGTTTTCGGCCACTTTGGGCAGCGACGCCCAGAGCGCAGGCGCATCAAATACTTCATTCAGCAAAAAGCGAATGTCACGTAACGGTGCCTGATATTCAGCCATTTGAAACTCTCCACAAGATTCCAGTCAGTCTTTGCAGGGGTACGGGAGCTCATGCCCTTGACCGCAACGCCTGCTCGGCTATGTGTCCGCTGAAAGTTATGTTGTTATGGGCCGGTATTTTACCCGAAACCCCGTCAGAACACATGAAAAAAGCCCGCCTCCGGGGAGCACGGGCTTTCTGGGTCAGAACGCTATCGAAGCCCGCCTCAGATGGCGAAGGCTTCTTCCGGCATGTCCAGCAGCGTGTCCGCGCCGGCCAGCATGGTTTCAGCGTGCGCCCTGGTCCGCGGCAGCATGCGCTTGAAGTAGAAGCGCGCAGTCTGGACCTTGGCGTTATAGAACATTTCCTCGGTGGTACCCTCGACCATCTTGTCCAGGGCTACCTTGGCCATACGGGCCCACAGGTAGGCGAATACGGCGTAACCGGAGTACATCAGGTAGTCCACGGAAGCCGCACCCACTTCCTCGCGGTTCTTCATGGCGGCCATGCCCACCTTGGTGGTCAGCTCGCCCCACTCCTTGTTGATCGCGGCCAGCGGCTCGATGAATTCCTTCATCTGCTCGTTATCCGCGTTCTCTTTACAGAACACGTGCACCAGCTTGGTGAAGCCCTTGAGGGATTCGCCCTGGGTCATCAGGACCTTGCGGCCCAGCAGGTCCAGTGCCTGGATACCGGTGGTACCTTCATAGATCATACCGATACGTGAGTCACGCACGTTCTGCTCCATGCCCCACTCGGAAATGAAGCCGTGACCACCGAATACCTGCATACCCAGGTTGGCGGACTCGTAGCCGATCTCGGTCAGGAACGCCTTGGCGATCGGGGTCAGGAAGCCCAGCAGCGCGTCAGCCTGCTTGCGCTCTTCCTCAGTTTTGCCGCTGTGGACCACGTCCACTTGCTGGCCGGCCAGGTAGATCAGGGCACGGGCACCTTCGGCCACGACCTTCTGGGTCAGCAGCATGCGGCGCACATCCGGATGCACGATGATCGGATCGGCGATGCCCTCCGGGTTCTTCGGACCGCTCAGTGAGCGCATGGCCAGACGTTCCTTGGCGTATGCCAAAGAGCCCTGGAAGCCCAGCTCGGCGGCACCCAGACCCTGGATGGCAGTACCGATACGGGCGGTGTTCATGAAGGTGAACATGCAGTTCAGACCCTTGTTCTCCGGCCCGATCAGCCAGCCCTTGGCGCCATCGAAGTTCATGACGCAGGTGGCGTTGCCGTGGATGCCCATCTTGTGCTCGAGGGAGCCACAGGAAACCGCGTTACGCTCGCCGGCAGAGCCGTCTTCGTTCGGCAGATGCTTGGGCACGATGAACAGGGAGATACCCTTGGTGCCTTCCGGCGCACCCGGCAGGCGGGCCAGAACGATGTGGACGATGTTCTCGGCCATATCGTGCTCACCGGCGGAGATGAAGATCTTGGTGCCGGTAATGCTGTAGGTGCCGTCGGCGTTGGGCTCGGCCTTGGTACGCAGGGTACCCAGGTCGGAACCACAGTGCGGCTCGGTCAGGCACATGGTGCCGGTCCACTCGCCGCTGATCAGTTTGGTCAGGTAGGTCTGCTTCTGTTCTTCGGTGCCGTGGGCTTCGATGGTGTTGGTAGCGCCGTGGCTCAGGCCCGGGTACATGCCCCAGGACCAGTTGGAGGTACCCACCATTTCGCTCATGACCAGACCCAGGGAATGCGGCAGGCCCTGGCCACCGTAGTTGGGGTCGGCGGTCATGGACGGCCAGCCGCCCTCGACGTACTGCTGATAGGCTTCCTTGAAACCGGTCGGTGTCTTCACACCGTCCTCGCTCCAGGTGCAGCCTTCACGGTCACCCACCTGGTTCAGCGGAGACAGTACCTGCTCACAGAACTTTGCACCTTCCTGGATAATGGCGTCCACCATATCGGGAGTGGCGTCTTCGGCACCTTCCAGACTGGCGTAATGCTGCTCGCTGTCCAGCAGCTCGTTCATAACAAATTTGATGTCACGCAGGGGCGCTTTGTATTCAGGCATGGAATCCACCTCGGTTCTCGGTCTCAGCTGAAACAGGGTTAACAGCCTTTGGCCTTGGTTTGCTCAGACACCACAACGACACGCGCTGCGGCCTTAATTAAACACTTGTTTGAAACATACGTTTACTGGCACAGAATTGTCAATAGCCGGATTGAAAATTTGTGTGGGATGGCCGGCCGTCCGGGCACAGGAAAACGTCCTGTCCTGCCGGAGCGGAAAAGGTATCGGAGAGGGTTTCAGGGCTGGAGGGAGGTGGAAGGGGCCGGCCGCTTTGGCGGCAGCCGGCACACCGTCAGGTCAGCTCAGGATTCGAACAGTGGAGCGATGTTGAGATAGCGCGCCAGCGCGGCGGGCTCCGGCTGATCGAGCCAGGGCAGGACTCCGAGGCAGGGAGTGCCGAGATGGGTGGTCAGGTAGTTGAGGGTTTCCTGTTCGCAGTCCATGGCCTCGCTTTCGACCCGGTTGGCGACCCAGCCGGCAACCTGCAGGCCATCCGCGCGTATGGCTTCGGCGCTCAACAGGGCATGGTTGATGCAGCCGAGTTTGAGGGCGACAACGAGGATAACGGGCATGCCGAGCTCCCGGGGCATGGCGGCGTAGGTTTCCCGGTCGTTCAGGGGCACCCGCCAGCCGCCGGCACCTTCGACGAGCAGCAGGTCGGCAGGCTGGATCTGGAGGCCACGACAGAAGCCGATAAGGCGCTGGGCTGTGACGGTTTTGCCGGCTTGTTGGGCGGCCACGTGAGGGGCGATGGCGGGCTCGAGGGCGATGGGGTTGATCTGGTCGTAGGAGAGTTTTTCGGTGATGGCCTGCTGGAGCATCAGGGCGTCTTCGTT
>JAAZVL010000136.1 GCA_018623515.1 Marinobacter sp. | reverse complement strand
GTTGATGTCTTTCAGTGCCTGGAATCCATCGCCATAGGTTTTGTTCAGGTGCCTGACGGATATATCCGGTTGCACGGGCGTGTCCTGTGTCAGAGGTTGGGTTCATAAGTTAGGAGGCGCAGTATTTTCTCACGACTGACGCCAGTTTAGAAACCTTTGCCTCGGCAGGGGAAATCCCCATAATGCGCCTTTGGCAAAAAGAGGTGGGTAATGATACGGGCGATTGCGGTTACAGGTTTGATTATCGGGTTGGTGGCACTGTTGGTGTTCGGACCCCGTTACCTGAGTTCTCCCGGGTCCGACGAGGTGTCAGGCTCTGATCAGCCCCGGTGCGATCTGCTGGAACGGGATTGCCAGTGGGAAGGGGCGGAAGGCACCTGGTTGGTCGATCTGGAGCCCATGGGCGAAGGGGATCAGGGCACCGAGTTCCAGCTCACGGTGAACGCCCCCGAGGCTCCGGACCGCTTCCTGGCGGTTTTGCGGGGCGAATCCATGTACATGGGCGAATACCCGATTCCACTGAAGCACCAGGAAGGCGAGACCTGGACCGCCCGCTTTACCGCGCCGTTCTGCACCACCGGGTCGGAAATGGAATGGCGGATTGATCTTCAGAGCGCGGAAGAACCGGTGGGCGGCAATCCGATGAAGCTCACGTTCTGGGCTCGTTAACACTTACCACCTAGATGAAGGTGTGACCCCTTACCAATTCGCACAGTCCGGATTGATTGGGCACATGATGGTGTTCGCGCCAATGCCTGGCGCCGTCGAGGCCGCCACGGAAACAGGCAAGGTGGATGCTGCTGTCCGTCAGTTCGTCAATCACTGCGAGGGCGTCCGCCCGGGAGATTCCGATTTTCCGGCTGACGATGTGCACTACCAGACCGGCGAGGGTCCCGGAGAGGCGATCGGATTCATTACACAGGGCACAACCGGCACCGTAGAGCCACGCCGTGGCGCAGGAACCCACGATGGCGGCCACTTCCGGCCGGCCTAATCCTTTGTTTCGACACTCCCGCTCCTGCAGGGCAGCCAGGATATGAAGCTGGGTGAAAAGTTCGGTGCGGTATCGGCTGTTCGAAGCCTTGCCCGCCCGCGACGCCTTGATTTCGGGAGACCGGGATGGCTCACCATCCGCACCCTCGGCAAGCGCACCTTCCCGTGACACCCGGACCATCTGAATCCCCAGCAAGAGCAAAAGTGCAAACAAGCCCGCCTGCGTGAACGGCACCAGCCAATACGACATATTTTCGACCATCCTGATAGATCTCCCTGAACGCAACGATTGTAACAATCTGTAACGACCGAAAACTGCCAACGGTTCAGCAATTTATCGAGGGAGAGACGCCCGGCTTGCCAACTTGTGACGCTGGTCTCAGGCGGTGTCAGCAGGTGGGCATGGTCTGGAGGGCGAGCTTGCGACGGATATACCGCCCGAGGGCATCAACACCGATGTTAAGCAGTGCCGTAACCAGGATAAGCACCATGGCCCGGTCGAACCGGATGTTCTGGATGGCACTGTCCACGTAGAAGCCAAGGGTGTAGATCCCGAGGATCCCGAGGATGGCGGTTTCCCGCATGATGATTTCCCAGCGGTAGAACAGGAATGCCAGGAAGGAACGGTACACCCGGGGAACCAGTTCCCAGGTGTAGCGATTGAAGCCGGTGGGCGCATCCGGGCGCAGCCGCAGGGTGTTGGTCTGACGGCCGATCAGGTGCCCGATGATGCCGCCGTTATGCAGCGCCAGGGCGACCACGGCCGGCAGCATCGAGGGGCCCCAGAGCTGCAGCAGGATGTACGCCAGAATGTATTCCGGGGTTGAACGGGCAATCACCAGAAACACGTGGCCGCTGGTCCGGCGCACCGGTCCGCCGAAATGATTGGAGATCAGCGGGAACGCCAGCAATGCCAGGATGCCGGTGGCAACCAGCGCGACCTGGGTCAGCAAGACCGTATTCCAGATGCCAGGTAGCGCTTCGTTCACCATCAGGTCATTGAGCCAGGGCACCAGCCCTGCGATACCTTCGCCACTGCGAAGCGGTGCAGGGACAATGTCTTCAGTGAAAAAGCGCTCCACATTGCCCCAGACGATCGGCAGGCCATCACCCAGGAAAAACGGTGCCGCCAGGATGTAGACAGGGAGCAGTTTCGGGCGAACCCATAGCGGAATCGTGGCGATAAGGACATAGAACAGGATCAGCATGGCCCCGGCATCGGAATACAGCCCCTGGGAAAAGGAAGCCTCCAGGTAGAAGCCCAGGGTAGGCAGACCAACGAAACCCAGTATGGCGCTGGACCGCAGGCCGCACTCCAGTCGATACGCGGTGTAGGTCCGCATCTGCTCCCAGCAATCCGGTATACGGGCGTACAGGAATGCGGCAACCATGCCGGTGCCCGGCGGTAACAGCCGTCTTGGCTCCGGATCGGCTTCCTCCAGGATCTCCGAGTAGACCTTGGCAAAAATACCGGAATAGGGAATGGCGATGGCCAGTACCCCGGTCAGCGGGTGAAACCCGAAGAACTGCAAAAAGATCAGCGCCCAGAACAGCTCGTGTATCGCCCGGATAAAGGCACAGAAAATCCGCACTGGCAGGAGGCGATATACCAATGCCAGCAGGAAACCACAGAAACTGCCCAGTGCCACTCCGACGAAGGCAAAGGCCACGGTACGCAGCAGGGCGGTCAGCAATCCCTCGGAGCTGAAAAAATTGGGCGTGACCACGCCCAGGAAGAAATTACCCAGATCCCGCCAGGGATTGGAGGCGGTGATGGCGATATCCGCGAACAGCAGCCCGACGATCGCGACAGCGACAAATATCAGGCTTGCTCTGACCGTGGGATAGGAAAGCATGGATCCGCCGAAAACCTCAGTACAGGGACATGATGTCGGAGGGCGCCAGGCGATCGCTGGGTTCGTCCAGCTCAACCAGGCCATCCTGGATGCCGACAATCCGGTTGCAGTACTGCAGTGCCAGTTCTACATCGTGCAGCGCAATCACGCTGGTGGCAAACCGGTCCCTCAGCAGGGCCATGACCTGATGAGCCCTGGGGCCGTCCAGTGCTGATACGGGTTCGTCTGCCAATAGCAGGCTCTCGTTGCGGTAGATCGCCCGCGCAATGGCAACCCGCTGACGCTGGCCGCCGGACAGGGACGCCGTGGGGATCCACAACTTCTCGCCCAGACCGAGTTCGTCCATCAGGCTTTTGACCTCGGCGCGGTCGGCGGCGAAGGGGCGAATCAGGGTCAACGTGTTGTACCAGGTCGGATGTTTGTCCAGCTGACCCATAAACACGTTGTGGAAGACGGGCAGGGCGTTGACCAAACCAAGTTCCTGGGGAACCAGCGAGGAGTTGCGGCCTACCTGCTCATGGATCAGGCGGATCAGCGTGGATTTGCCCGCGCCACTCTTGCCGACGAGAGCAACCTGTTCGCCCTCCCGGACACGAAGGGAGAGCGGCCCAAGGACACGCTCTCCCCCGAATGAGGCCTTGAGGCCCGAGAGATCAAATCCGGACATCAATCAAGGATTCCAATCTCTTCTGCGGTCTTGCGAATGGGCTCATAGTCTTCGTTGGAAGCCGGGATGAAACCGGAACGGGGGAAGCTTTCCAGCAATTCCTTATCATCCAGGGCGAGCAGGGCCTCTTTCACCCTGTCCTTGAAGCCGTCACCGAAGCGCTCATTTACATCGCCGCGGATGGTCCACTGGTAGTCCGGATAGGCCGGGGTTTCCCAGATCACCTGGACGGCGCTGGTATCGATGTTCCCGTCCTCCAGCTCCTTTTCCCAGACCTGGAAGTTCAGGGCGCCCACCTCATAGGTGCCGGCCTCGACCAGGCGCAGGGTTCGGGTGTGATTACCGCTGAACCCGACTCGGCCGAAGAAATCTTCAGGAGCCTGGTTGAAGGTCTCACGGATATGGAATTCCGGCATCAGGCGGCCGGAGGTGGAGCCTTTGGAGCCAAAGGTGAAGGTCTTGCCCCGGAGCTGGTCCTCGAGTGAGGCCAGGTCCTCAGCCGGGTCGATGCTGGTGCTGGTGTTGGCGATGAAGTAAGTCTGGAAGGCCTCGTCCTCCACACCCTGGGCAATGGCTTCGGAGCCAGGCACCAGACGACGGGCCTGTACGCCCGACAAACCACCGAACCAGGCCAACTGTACCTGGTTATTCCGGAAGGCGGAAACCGCTGCTGCGTAGGATTTTACCGGGATGTAGCGGACCTCGACGTCCAGCTGCTCGGACAGGTAATCAGCCACCCCGCGAAAACGCTCTACCAACTTGGTTTCGTCCTCATCAGGGATTGCGGTGAACACAAATGTCTCGGCGCTTGCGGAGGCTGCCGTCATGACGAGAAGGCTGGAAGCCACAAATTTCCGTATCAGTTTCAAAGCCATTTGAAATCCTTGTTTCAGTGGGATGTGGAGGCGGTCAGGATACCTTGATTTACGTTAACTCTGAACAGCTATACGATTGTCAGGTTTTATTGGCTCAGGCGAAAATTTCTTTCCTTCAGGTGATTACCCGCTTTGAACTCGATGAAAATAATAATGATCACTCCGGCCGCTCCGGGCTCCCGGGCCGGTAACCGGGCCACAGCGGAACGCTGGCAAAGATTGCTTGAAAATGCCGGCCACCGGGTCGACGTTGTCACGGACTATCAGGGAGAGGCCTGCGATCTTTTCATCGCGTTGCATGCCTGGCGCAGCCACGATGCGGTAATGCGGTTCCGGGAGCTGTGGCCGGCGACACCGGTGATTGTGGCGTTGACCGGCACCGATATCTATCGCCACCAGGTCCAATTCCCCGAGCCAACCCTTGCCGCCATGGACGCCGCCGATGCCCTTATTGGTCTGCATGCTCGGGTGGCAGACGATATTCCGGGTCGATTTCGGGACAGGTTGATTACTCTCTACCAGTCCGCTGTAGCACCATCGCCTGTAACGGAGCAGCCGGATAATCATTTCCGGGTTTGCGTGATCGGCCATCTGCGGGAGGAGAAGGATTCCCTGCGCGCGGCAAGGGCTGTGAGGCTTTTGCCGGATGAATCCCGCATCCGCGTGGTTGCCGCCGGCAAGGCGCATAACGCCGAATGGCAGCGAATGGCCGAACAGGAAGCTGCCGATAATCCACGATTCCGGTGGGTAGGGCAGCTGGACGAGCAGGACACCCGGGAATTACTCACCGGCAGCCGGCTGATGGTCATCAGTTCCGTGATGGAAGGCGGTGCCAATGTGGTGTCCGAAGCCTGCCGCGCGGGAATTCCGGTACTCGCCAGCGATATCCCCGGCAATCGGGGCCTGCTGGGGGATGACTATCCGGGCTATTTCACGGCCCGGGACGAACGGGCGCTGGCCGATCTGCTCCATAAAGCTGAAACCGACCCCGGGTTCCTGCAGGACCTTAAATCCCGGGTGAACCAACTCGCCGCCCGATTCACTCCGGAACGGGAGCAGGCGAGCCTGGAACAGGCGCTGGCACTTGCCTGCCAACGCTGTTCCGAACGGAATGCTAATCCCGGAGGCTGATCGGTTCGATGGGGCCGGATTCGTCCTGGGGCAGAACCCGGCCGATAATCGCAGTATGCGGATAGCCCAGCGCCTTCAACTCCCGGACACAGGCTTCGGCCTGGTCAGCGGCAACGCTGGCAAGTAATCCGCCGGCGGTCTGGGGATCGAAGATCAGTGGGTAACGGGGATGGTTGACCCATTTCTCCTGGTCCCTGATGCCCCGACGCAAACGAATATTGGCCGGCTGCAGAGAACTCAGGATACCCGCGGCTGCCGTCTCTTCCGCACCCGGCAATACCGGAATGGCCGAAAGGTCCAGTTCCGCGTCCACGCCGGAGGGGCGGGTCATTTCCACCAGGTGGCCCAGCAACCCGAACCCGGTGACATCCGTGCAGGCCCTGGAACCGTATCGCCGCAAACATTCAGCCCCGAGCTTGTTCGAGTGCATCATGGAGGCGAGTGCGGAATCGATCCAGCGCCCCTTGGCGGCAAGCCGGGCATGGGCAGCAAAGAGGGTGCCGGTGCCAATCGGCTTGGTCAGGATGAGCACATCGCCGGCCCTGAGACCGCCTTTGCTCATGACCTCCTCAGGATCAATCAGGCCATTGACCGCGAACCCAAGTGCCAGCTCCTTGCCTTCACCGGTGTGGCCGCCGACCAGCGCGCAGCCGGCTTCGTTCAGGACCTCCACGGCGCCGGACATCATCTGGTAAACAACATCTTCCACCTTGGACTCGATGCCGTAGGGCACGGTTGCTACGGCAGTCGCACTCTGGGCTTCCGCGCCCATGGCGAACACGTCGCCCAGGCTGTGGTTGGCCGCGACCTTGCCGAATACATAGGGGTCGTCGATAAACGCCCGGAAAAAGTCAACGGTATGGACCACGGCCTTGCCCGGCGGTACCCGCAAAACGGCGGCATCATCCGGAGCATGCAATCCGATGATGATATCGTCCCGCTCGATAGGCTTGAGTTCATTCAGGGCGCGGGAAAGAACTGTGCTGCCCACTTTGGCGCCGCAACCACCACAACGCATGGCCACGGCGGAAATAGCCTGGGAGGCCTCCTCGGCGCTCTGGGCCGCGGCGGTATCCGGCAGTTTGGTGGACTCTTCCATGGCTGGAAGGTCCGTGAACTTGCGCATGAAGCGCCGATCGATCCAGTCCTTCCAGCGCCACACCAGGCGGCCGTGGAATTCAACGTCACCACGGGAGGCGACGGCGTACTTGTCGCCGGTGCTGATCAGGGCCAGCCATTTTTTCTGGGGGTAGAAGTTGCGGGTCTCTTTACCGGTGGCGAGTCGTTTGAGGTTGTCCGCCAGGGGCGGGCCCTGACGAACGGCAAACACGCCCGCCTTTTCCCGGGGATGATTGACCACGTTGGCGATATCGCCGGCGGCAAAAATGCTGTCGTCGTTCTCGCTTTGCAGGGTGTCGCGTACCCGGATAAACCTCCCCTCATCCAGGGCCAGGCCGGTATCCTCCAGCCAGGCCGGTCCACCGGCCCGGGTCACCCAGAGCACTTCATCCACTTGCAGTGTTTCCCCCGAATCCGAGGTCAGCAGGCCGGATTCGACCCGGGAGACCGGGGAGCCAAGATGCACCTTCACTCCGCGTTCCGATAGTTTGCGCTCGAAGACCGAGCGGACTTTGGCATTGTGGGTGGGCAGAATCTGGTCCGCGGCATCGAAAAGATGGAAATGCAGCTGGTCAGGATCCTTGCCGCGCTGGGTCAGTTCCTTCTTCAGCCGGAATTGCATGGCAAGCGTCAGCTCAACGCCGCCAGCTCCCGCTCCCACCACCGCCAGGGTCAGTGGGCCCTCGTGGTTTTCGATGCGGGAGAGCAACGACAGCCAGCGCTGGTTAAAGCCGTTGATAGGCTTGACCGGTACGGCGTGTTCCTCTGCACCCTCGACTTCACTCACCCTCGGCGAAGAGCCGATATTGATGGAGAGAATGTCGTAGGGCACGTTCGGCCGGTTGCGGCACAGGATGCGCTTGTTGGTGCGGTCGATACCGATGGCTTCGTCACGGTAGAAACGCGCACCAGCGTATTCCGCGAGCCGGCTCAGGTCGATATGAACGTCGTCGTAGCTGTAATGGCCGGCCACATAGCCAGGCAGCATTCCGGAGTAGGGGGTGTGGGTGTCGCGGCAGATGAGGGTCAGGCGCACACCGGGGACCGGGTTCATGGCGAACCGCTTGAGGACCCCGACGTGGCTGTGCCCGCCGCCAACCAGGACTATGTCCCGTAAAACAGGCTGGTCAGGCGTTTGCATCAGATAACTTTCTTGGCTTCGGCGGTCAGCTGGTCAAATCCCTTGATGCTTTTGAAGGCTTTCAGTTTCTCGCTGTC
>JAAZVL010000030.1 GCA_018623515.1 Marinobacter sp. | reverse complement strand
TCTGGTTAAAATTTGCACATCCTGACTGCATTTTCCACGGCGAGGCGTTATACTCGCCGCCCTGTTTTTATCCCCCGATTTCCGAGGTGAAGAGTGGAGTTTCCGACCCGTTTCGATGTCATTGTCATTGGTGGTGGCCACGCCGGTACCGAAGCCGCGCTGGCCGCAGCGCGCATGGGTTCGCAAACCCTGCTGCTGACCCACAACATTGAGACCCTGGGCCAGATGTCCTGTAACCCGGCCATTGGCGGGATCGGCAAGAGCCACCTGGTCAAGGAAATCGATGCGTTGGGTGGCGCCATGGCCCGCGCCACCGACCAGGCCGGTATCCAGTTCCGGGTACTGAACAGCCGCAAGGGCCCGGCGGTACGCGCCACCCGTGCTCAGGCAGACCGGGTGCTGTACAAGGCAGCCATCCGCCACGTCCTGGAAAACCAGCCCAACCTGACCCTGTTCCAGCAGGCAGCAGACGATCTGGTTGTGGAAAACGACCAGGTGGTGGGTGTGGTGACCCAGACCGGTATCCGTTTCAACGCCAAAACGGTGGTGCTGACCACCGGGACCTTCCTCGGTGGTGTTATCCACATCGGCATGCAGCACCACTCCGGAGGCCGTGCCGGCGATGCGCCTGCCAATGCCCTGGCCAAACGCCTGCGCGAACTGCCGTTCAACGTGGGTCGGCTGAAAACCGGCACGCCGCCCCGGATCGATGCCCGCTCGGTGGATTTCTCGGTGATGGACAAGCAGTGGGGCGACAACCCGACCCCGGTGATGTCGTTCATCGGCAGTCGGGAAGAGCACCCCGAGCAGGTCTGTTGTTACGTGACCCGCACCACCGAGCAGACCCACGACATCATCCGTAGCGGTTTTGACCGATCACCGATGTTTGCCGGCAGCATCGAGGGTGTGGGCCCGCGCTACTGTCCGTCCATCGAGGACAAGGTGAACCGGTTTGCGGACAAGGATTCGCACCAGATTTTCGTGGAGCCCGAGGGTCTGACCACCAACGAGCTGTACCCGAACGGCATCTCCACCAGCCTGCCTTTCGATATCCAGCTGGCGGCAGTGCGCTCGATTCCCGGATTCGAGAATGCCCATATCACCCGGCCGGGTTACGCCATCGAGTACGATTACCTGAACCCGCAGGATCTGCGCCACACGCTGGAGACCAAGTTCATCCAGGGCCTGTACTTTGCCGGCCAGATCAACGGCACCACCGGTTACGAAGAGGCCGGTGCCCAGGGCCTGCTGGCGGGCATCAATGCGTCCCTGCGTGCCCGGGAGAAGGACGAATGGTACCCGCGCCGGGACGAAGCCTATCTCGGCGTGCTGGTGGACGATCTGATCACCATGGGTACCAACGAGCCGTATCGCATGTTTACCAGCCGCGCCGAATACCGGCTGATCCTGCGCGAGGACAACGCCGACCTGCGCCTGACCGAGACCGGCCGCAAGCTGGGGCTGGTGGACGATGAGCGCTGGCAGAAGTTCAACGACAAGCGCGAAGGCATCGCCAGAGAGCGCAGCCGCCTGGAGGCCACCCGTATTCACCCGAATACCGATGCCGGTGAGCGCGCCAACGGCTTCCTGAAGCAGCCCATGGCCCGGGACCAGTCCCTGGCCGAGCTGCTGCGTCGCCCGGAGATTGCCTACGACCAGATCGCCGAGATTGGCGGCGAGCGTGCCGACGATCCGAACGTGGCGGACCAGGTGGAAATCGAGATCAAGTATGAGGGCTACATCTCCCGCCAGGCGGACGAGATCGAGCGTCTGCGCAAGAACGAGAACACGCCGCTGCCCATCGATCTGGATTACGATGTGATCGGCGGCCTTTCCAACGAGATCAGGCAGAAGCTCAAGGACGTGCGGCCGGAGACCGTGGCCCAGGCGTCCCGCATCCAGGGGGTCACCCCGGCGGCGGTAAGCCAGATCCTGGTGCACCTGAAAAAGCGGGACCTGCTGCGCAAGCAGAGCGCCTGAGCCAAGCCGATGACGCAAGCACTCTGGCAACGCCAGCTCCGGGACGGGCTGGCCGAGATGAACCTGTCCCTGACCGATGGCCAGCAGCAACAGCTGTTGGCCTTTCTGGCTTTGCTCAACAAGTGGAACAAGGCGTATAACCTCACCGCCGTACGGGACGAGCGGGTGATGGTCTCGCGCCAGTTACTGGACAGCCTCAGCATTCTGCCGTGGGTGACCACGGCCCACCTTCTCGATGTCGGTGCCGGTGGCGGTCTGCCGGGCATTCCCCTGGCCATCGCCCTGCCGGACAAGCACTTCACCCTGCTCGACAGCAATGGCAAGAAGACCCGATTTCTGAACCAGTGTGTGCTGGAACTTGGACTGAACAACGTCAATGTGATTCACGGGCGGGCCGAGGACTGCCAGCCCGACCAGCCGTTTACCCAGATCAGCAGCCGGGCATTCACCGCCCTCGAGAACCTGGTGACCTGGTGCGGTTCACTGCTGGCCAATGAGGGGGAGTTCCTTGCCATGAAAGGTCAGTTTCCGGATGATGAGGTGGCTGCCCTTCCGGCCGGCTGGCAGGTAAACTCCAGTCATTCCCTGAAGGTTCCCGGTGCAGATGGCGAGCGGCACTTGCTGGTCATTGCCCGGGCTGAGCATTCCCGGTAACCCGCAACAGGAGGCGAAACATGGCGCGCGTGATGGCAGTGACCAATCAGAAAGGCGGTGTGGGCAAGACCACCACCTGCGTCAACCTGGCTGCCTCCCTGGCCGCGATCAAGCGGCGGGTGTTGCTGGTGGATATGGATCCCCAGGGTAACGCCACCATGGGCAGTGGTGTGGATAAAAATGCCCTGGAGCTGTCCGGTTACGATGTGCTCACCAAGCGTGCGACTCCGGCGGACGTGATCGTTACCGTGGAAAATGGCGGTTTTGACCTGCTGCCCGCCAACGGCGACCTGACCGCAGCGGAAGTGGAGCTGATGAACGAAATTGGTCGGGAGCATCGATTGCGCCTTGCCCTGAACAGCATTCGGGACCGCTACGACTACATCCTGATAGACTGCCCGCCCTCCCTCAACCTGCTAACCGTCAATGCCCTGTCGGCGGCGGATTCGGTGCTGATCCCCATGCAGTGTGAGTACTATGCCCTGGAGGGTCTGGCCGCATTGATGAACACGGTGGAACAGATCCAGGAGACCGTGAATCCCAACCTGGAGATCGAGGGCCTGCTGCGTACCATGTACGATCCGCGCAACAGCCTCACCCTGGATGTGTCGGCCCAGCTGGCCGAGTTTTTCGGCGACAAGGTCTATCGGGCGGTAATTCCCCGTAACGTCCGGCTGGCGGAAGCCCCGAGCTACGGTCTGCCGGCCCTGAAGTATGATCGCGCCTCCAAGGGCGCCGTGGCGTACCTGGCCCTGGCCGGTGAAATGGTCCGACGCCACGGTACGAAAAAGACATCCGAGCCGGTTGCGGTGTAACATACCGGGCCGTTGGCACACGATAGACAACGCTTTTCAACGGGAAGAATGACAGACACCATGGCGGCTAAGAAACGAGGATTGGGTGAGCGTGGACTGGGAGCCCTGCTGCAGGGTTCGAAGGTCAACCTTAACCAGGAGGTGAAGGACCACGACGGTGAGCTGCGTGAGATCCCGATCGATCTGGTCCAGCGTGGCCGCTACCAGCCCCGTCGGGACATGGATCCCGCCGCCCTGCAGGAACTGGCCGACTCCATCCGCCAACAGGGGGTGATGCAGCCGGTGGTGGTCCGTCCCATCGCCGAGGGCCGCTTCGAACTGATTGCCGGCGAACGTCGCTGGCGCGCCGCCCAGATAGCCGAGCTCGACAGCCTTCCTGCCATCATCCGGGATGTACCGGATGAAGCCGCCATCGCCATGGCGCTGATCGAGAACATCCAGCGGGAAAACCTTAATCCCATCGAGGAAGCCTTTGCCCTTCAGCGCCTGCAGGACGAATTCGGCCTGACCCAGGCCCAGGTGGCCGAGGCGGTGGGCAAATCCCGGACCACTATCACCAACCTGTTGCGCCTGATCGGCCTGACCGAAGATGTGCGGCTGATGCTCGAGCATGGCGACCTGGAGATGGGCCATGGCCGGGCCATGTTGACGCTGCCCCCGGAACTGCAGATGCAGGTAGCCCGTCAGGTGGTAGCCAAGTCCCTCTCGGTGCGCCAGACCGAAGCGCTGGTGCGGCGGGTCCAGCAACAGTCGTCCGAGGGCAAGTCGAAAGACAAGGGCGCCATTGATCCCAATATAAGGGCCTTGCAGGACGATCTGGCCGAGCGTCTCGGGGCCCGCGTCTCCATCAATCACGGTCAGCGTGGCAAGGGCAAACTGGTGATCGAATACAGTTCCCTGGACGAGCTGGATGGCATTCTGGGCCATATCAAGTAGCCGGAATTTTCTCCTACTCTTTTCGACCCCCTACGAAAGTCCCTGGGGGGTTAATTACACAACATGTAGTGTTCAAATTTTGTTCCTGCACCTATTTCTGTCCGATGGGCGCAAACGCCACTGATTTCGCGCCATTCGGGCTTTCATACCGCGGCCGGATTTGTTGATTCGTGCACATTGAACACATATAATCTGCGGCGCTTGTATCGGTGTATTTGTTTATTTTTTAGACCGAATCGAGTCGAAAACACCGAATTCCCGGGAAAAACATGACGAAGGCAACCCCGAGCGGTATCCGCCGCCCGCCCATCGCACGATGGTTCTTGATTGAAAGTGTGATCCTTGTCGTCGTCAGCCTGGCCTTTTTGTTACGCAGCCAGGTCGCAGGTTATTCAGCGCTACTGGGCGGTCTTATTTTTCTGCTGCCCCATGGTTACTTTGCGCTCAAGGCATTCCGCTATTCCGGCGCGCGGTCTGCCAAAAAGATCATGAGTTCTTTTTACCAGGGTGAGGCCGGCAAGCTCATCCTGTGCGCCATCCTCTTCACGATGGTGTTCAAATGGATTCAGCCGCTTGATATAGCGGCACTTTTTTTAACATTTGCGATCATGCTGGTCACCAACTGGTTGACACCGCTTCTGGCGGGCAGCAATACGCAGCAAAGCTAACTGGACCTGGGAACCCGTTATGGCAGGAAGTGCATCCGAATATATACAGCATCACCTCCAGAACCTGACCTACGGTAAACTGCCGGCCGGATACGAGCGCGCCGACGGTTCCGTGGTTGAAGAAGCCACCTGGACACTGGCCCGAAACGGCCAGGAAGCCTCCGATATGGGCTTCTGGGCGTTGCACATCGACTCTCTGGGCTGGGCCGTGGGCCTCGGCGTTCTGTTCCTCTTTCTGTTCCGCATGGCCGCGAAGCGCGCCACTTCCGATCAGCCCGGCGGGCTCCAGAACTTCGTCGAAGTCATGGTCGAGTTCGTGGACAACAGCGTGAAGGAAACCTTCCACGGCAAGAACAAGGTGATTGCCCCGCTGGCCCTGACCATCTTCTGCTGGATCTTCCTGATGAACCTGATGGACCTGGTGCCGGTGGATTTCCTGCCGCAGTTGTTCCATCTCATGGGTCTGGAATACATGAAGGTCGTTCCGACCACCGACGTAAACGTGACCCTGGGTATGTCCCTGTCCGTGTTTGCGCTGATCATCTACTACAGCCTGAAGGTGAAGGGCGTGGGTGGCTTCCTGGGTGAACTGACACTGCACCCCTTCTCCTCCGACAACCTGTTCCTGAAGATCCTGCTGGTTCCGGTGAACCTGCTGCTGGAAGGCGTCAGCCTGATCGCCAAGCCGATTTCACTGGCACTGCGTCTGTTCGGTAACCTGTACGCCGGCGAGCTGATCTTCATCCTGATTGCACTGCTGCCATTGTGGGCACAGTGGACACTGTCTGTGCCCTGGGCGATCTTCCACATCCTGGTTATCACCCTGCAGGCATTCATCTTCATGATGTTGACGATCGTGTACCTGAGCATGGCTCACGAAGACAGTCACTGATCGGACACCATTGAACCGTAGTCTTAAACCCTAAACCCTTAAACTGAAAACCTAACTGAAACTGGGAGTTATCATGGAAACTGTAGTTGGAATGACCGCTATTGCTGTTGCACTGCTGATCGGCCTGGGTGCCCTGGGTACTGCAATCGGCTTTGGTATCCTCGGTGGCAAGTTCCTGGAAGGCGCTGCGCGTCAGCCGGAAATGACCCCGATGCTGCAGGTTAAAATGTTCATCGTTGCTGGTCTGCTGGACGCCGTAACCATGATCGGTGTTGGTATCGCGCTGTTCTTCACTTTCGCCAACCCGTTTGTCGGCCAGATCGCCGGTTAATCGAGTCGCCAGCCGGGGGCTTTACCCCGGTCAGATGATTCTTAACAAAACAGGCGAGAGGTGAAGACGTGAACATTAATTTGACGATGATTGGTCAAGCCATCGCGTTCTTTATCTTTGTCGTCTTCTGCATGAAGTATGTGTGGCCGCCAATCATGGCCGCACTGCAGGAGCGTCAAAAGAAGATCGCTGACGGCCTGGCTGCTTCAGACCGTGCTGCGCGCGATCTGGAACTGGCTCAGGAAAAGTCAGCTCAGGAACTGCGTGAAGCCAAGCAGCAAGCTGCGGCCCTGATTGAGCAGGCCAACAAGCGTGCGGCCCAGATTGTGGAAGCATCCAAGGATGACGCCCGCAAGGAAGGCCAGAAGCTGATTGAGCAGGCCAAGGCCGAAATTGAACAGGAGCGCAATCAGGCTCGTGACGCCCTGCGTGCAGAAATTGCCGCAATCGCTGTCGCCGGTGCTGAGAAAATCCTGGAAACCTCTGTCGATGCCTCCAAGCACAACGAGATGTTGGAAAAACTGGCGGCAGAACTTTAAACGGCGAGGTTCATCATGGCAGAACTGAGAACGCTGGCCCGTCCATACGCGAAAGCAGCATTTGCAGCCGCCCAGGAGCATAAAGAGCTGGCTGAGTGGTCCCAGGTGCTGACGATTGCCGGACAGGTCACCGCGAATCAAGACATTCGACAGCTTCTCGCGAATCCGGGTCTGGAGGAGCAGAAGAAAGCCGAGCTGATTCTGGAGGTCGCCGAGGATGGCGTCACCGAGCAGGTTCGCAATTTCTTCGCTGTACTGGCAGAAAACCGCCGGCTGACTCTTCTTCCTGAGATTGCAGCGCTCTTCAACACGTACCGGGCTGATCTGGAGCGCACTGTTGATATCGACGTCACCGCCGCATTCGAGCTGACGGACGAACAGCAACAGAAGCTCGCCCAGGCGCTCTCCGAAAAACTCGAGCGGAAAGTGTCACTCGCAGCGTCACTGGACAAGTCTCTGATTGGCGGTGTGATCATCCGCACCGGCGATCTGGTCATTGACGCATCTGTACGCGGAAAGCTGAACAAGCTGGCCGACGCTCTGGGCTCCTGATTTCAGCACAAGGTTTGAGGATATTGGCATGCAGCAACTGAATCCATCCGAGATCAGTGACATCATCAAGAAGAGAATCGAGAAGCTCGATATCTCTTCCGAAGCAAAGAACGAAGGTACGATCCTGTCCGTTTCTGACGGTATCGTGCTGATCCACGGTCTCGCCGACGTTATGTACGGTGAGATGATCGAATTCGCCAACGGCACTTTCGGCATGGCTCTGAACCTGGAGCGTGATTCCGTTGGTGCGGTTGTGCTGGGTGACTACGAAGATCTGGCCGAAGGTCAGAAGGTTCGTTGTACCGGCCGCATCCTGGAAGTTCCGGTAGGTCCGGAGCTGATGGGTCGTGTGGTTGACGCCCTGGGTAATCCGATCGACGGCAAGGGCGATCTGGGCACCGAACTGACCTCCCCGGTCGAGAAGGTTGCACCCGGCGTTATCGCTCGTCAGTCCGTTGACGAACCGGTCCAGACCGGCCTGAAAGCCATCGACACCATGGTGCCGATCGGTCGCGGCCAGCGTGAGCTGATCATCGGTGACCGTCAGATCGGTAAGACGGCGGTTGCGATCGACGCGATCATCAACCAGAAGGACACCGGGATCAAGTGTATCTACGTTGCCGTTGGCCAGAAGCAGTCTTCCATCGCTGCGGTAGTACGTAAGCTCGAAGAGCACGGTGCCATGGACCACACCATCGTGGTTGCCGCCGGTGCTGCGGATCCTGCGTCCATGCAGTTCCTGGCTCCGTACGCCGGTACCTCCATGGGTGAATACTTCCGTGACCGTGGTCAGGACGCCCTGATCATTTACGACGACCTGTCCAAGCAGGCTGTGGCTTACCGCCAGATCTCCCTGCTGCTGCGTCGTCCGCCGGGCCGCGAAGCCTATCCGGGTGACGTGTTCTACCTGCACTCCCGTCTGCTCGAGCGCGCTTCCCGCGTTAACGCTGAGTACGTCGAGGAGTTCACCAACGGTGAAGTGAAAGGCAAGACCGGTTCCCTGACCGCGCTGCCGATCATCGAGACCCAGGCCGGTGACGTATCCGCATTCGTACCGACCAACGTGATCTCCATCACCGACGGCCAGATCTTCCTGGAAACCAACCTGTTCAACTCCGGCATCCGTCCGGCGATGAACGCCGGTATCTCCGTATCCCGGGTAGGTGGTTCCGCCCAGACCAAGATCATGAAGAAGCTCGGCGGTAACATCCGTCTGGCCCTGGCCCAGTATCGTGAACTGGCGGCTTTCGCCCAGTTTGCTTCCGATCTCGACGAAGCAACCCGTAAGCAGCTTGAGCACGGTCAGCGTGTTACGGAACTCATGAAGCAGAACCAGTACAGCCCGATGTCCGTGGCTGAGATGGGCACGGTTCTGTTTGCAGCCAACGAAGGCTTCCTGGACGACGTTGATGTCGACAAGGTGGTTAAGTTTGAAGCGCAGATGCTCGACTGGATGCGCTCCGAGCAGAAAGACCTCCTCGACAAGATCAACGAGAAAGGCGATTACAACGACGAAATCGCTGCCGGCCTGAAAGCTGCACTTGAGAAATTCAAGACCACTCAGAGCTGGTAAGAAATCGGGCCTGCGGCATCAGTCGCGGGCCGCTTTCGTAGCAACGAGTGTCTAACTTGAGAAGGCAGTGAGTTATGGCCGTCGGCAAAGAAATACGTAACCAGATTTCAAGCATCAAGAGCACGCAGAAAATCACCAGCGCCATGGAAATGGTGGCTGCGAGTAAGATGCGGAAGGCTCAGGAGCGCATGCAGGCGACTCGCCCGTATGCCGACAAGATGCGTCAGGTGATCGGGCACATTGCCAAGGCGAATGCTCAGTACAAGCACCCGTTCATGGTCGAACGCGACGTCAAGCGCGTGGGCTATATCGTGGTGTCGACTGATCGTGGCCTCTGCGGTGGTCTGAACATCAACCTGTTCAAAGCGCTTGTCCGTGAAATGAAAGCGTGGAAAGAAAAGGGGGTCGAAACCGATCTGTGCGCCATCGGGCAGAAAGGGGCTTCCTTTTTCCGGAGCTATGGCGGCAATGTCGTTGCGGCATTGACCCACCTGGGTGACAGCCCGAGCTCCGAAAAACTCATCGGCAACGTCAAGGTTATGCTGGACGCGTTCTCGGAAGGCAAGATCGATCGCCTTTATGTGGTAAGCAACGAGTTCGTCAACACCATGACCCAGAGCCCGAAGGTGGAGCAGCTCCTGCCCCTGCCTCCGAGCGAGGACGAAGAAGAGATCAAGAACCAGTGGGATTATCTCTACGAGCCCGATGCCAGGCAGATCCTCGATGGCCTTCTGCCACGTTTTATTGAATCCCAGGTATACCAGGGTGTGGTAGAGAATCTGGCATGTGAACAGGCAGCCCGAATGATCGCCATGAAGAGCGCAACTGATAACGCCGGTAGCATTATCGACGAGCTTCAGCTGGCTTATAACAAGGCGCGTCAGGCAGCCATCACCCAAGAGATTTCAGAGATCGTGAGCGGTGCGGCTTCGGTCTGATCACCCCACGATCCAACTGGTTTTATTGACTATCAAGATAACGAGGAACCGAGCATGAGTAGCGGACAAATCGTTCAGATCATTGGCGCGGTTATCGACGTGGAATTCCCACGTGACTCCGTACCCAACGTATATGACGCACTGCTGCTTGAAGGTGGCGAAACAACTCTGGAAGTCCAGCAGCAGCTGGGTGACGGCATTGTTCGTACCATCGCCATGGGCAGCACCGAGGGCCTGAAGCGTGGCCTGAAAGCAGAAAACACCGGCAAGCCGATCTCTGTACCGGTTGGTACACAGACTCTGGGCCGGATCATGGACGTTCTGGGTCGTCCCATCGACGAACAGGGCGACATCGGCGAGGAAGAGCGCTGGGCCATCCACCGTAAGGCACCGGGCTATGCCGACCAGGCAGCCTCTGCTGACCTGCTGGAAACCGGCATCAAGGTTATCGACCTGATCTGCCCGTTCGCCAAGGGTGGTAAGGTTGGCCTGTTCGGTGGTGCCGGTGTAGGCAAGACCGTAAACATGATGGAGCTGATCAACAACATCGCGAAAGAGCACTCCGGTCTCTCCGTATTCGCAGGTGTTGGTGAGCGGACCCGGGAAGGTAACGACTTCTACTATGAAATGAAGGAGTCCAACGTTCTCGATAAGGTTGCCATGGTTTACGGCCAGATGAACGAGCCTCCCGGAAACCGTCTGCGTGTGGCCCTGACCGGTCTCACCATGGCCGAGAAGTTCCGTGACGAAGGTCGTGACGTACTGTTGTTCGTTGACAACATCTACCGTTACACCCTGGCCGGTACCGAGGTATCCGCACTGCTGGGCCGTATGCCGTCCGCGGTAGGTTACCAGCCGACACTGGCCGAGGAGATGGGTCAGCTGCAGGAGCGGATCACCTCCACCAAGACCGGTTCCATCACGTCCATCCAGGCGGTCTACGTACCGGCGGATGACTTGACCGACCCGTCCCCGGCCACCACCTTCTCGCACCTGGATGCGACCGTGGTACTGAGCCGTGACATCGCCTCCAAGGGTATCTACCCGGCGATCGATCCGCTGGATTCCACTTCTCGACAGCTGGATCCGCTGATCATCGGTCAGGAGCACTATGAAGTGGCTCGTGGCGTGCAGACCAACCTGCAGCGCTACAAGGAACTGAAAGACATCATCGCCATCCTGGGTATGGACGAACTGTCAGAGGAAGACAAGCTGACCGTTGCCCGTGCCCGTAAGATCGAGCGTTTTCTGTCCCAGCCGTTCCACGTTGCTGAAGTCTTCACCGGTTCTCCCGGTAAGTACGTGTCTCTGAAGGAGACCATCAGCAGCTTTAAGGGCATCCTCAACGGTGACTATGACGACATGCCTGAGCAGGCGTTCTACATGGTCGGTACCATTGAGGAAGCGGTCGAGAAAGCGAAGGAAATGAAGAGCAAGGGCGAGTAAACTGAAGCCTGAGCCCGAATTTCCGGATCGATCAAAGAGGCAACTGACATGGGTATGACCGTGCATTGTGACGTGGTAAGTGCCGAAACAAAGATCTATTCCGGATTGGTAGAGATGCTGATCGCAGCGGGTTCTGAAGGTGACCTGGGTATTGCCCCGGGTCACACCCCGCTGCTGACCCAGCTGAAGCCTGGTCCCATTCGGATCATCAAGCAGGGCGGTGAAGAAGAAATTCTTTACGTGTCCGGCGGATATCTGGAAGTCCAGCCCAATCTGGTGACTTTGCTGGCAGACACAGCCGTTCGTGCAAAGGATGTGGACGAAGCTGCTGCGCTTGAAGCCCAGAAAGAGGCTGAGAAGGCACTTGCCGACAAGACCGGTGAATTCGAGTATTCCCGTGCCGCTGCGGAACTGGCCGAGGCTGTCGCACAGCTTCGCACCATTCAGCAGCTGCGTAACAAAATGCGCTAAGCGTTTTCGTTTCGGGTTTGCCGAACACCAAAGCCGCATCCTGAGCGGCTGGACACCAGCGCACTGCGTTGACGATCCGGCCCTGATGGTTGCGGCTTTTTTATTGATTCAAACAAACATCCCGGGAGCCTGAGTTTTCCATGAGCCCGTTACACGTCGTGATCCTGGCCGCTGGCCAGGGTTCCAGAATGAAGTCCGCCCTGCCCAAGGTTCTCCATCCGGTGGCCGGCAAAGCTATGCTGCATCACGTGGTGGATACCGCAAAGCAGCTGGGAGCGGAGAAAATTCACACGGTGATTGGCCATGGTGCAGATCAGGTCCGCGCGTCTCTCGACGACGCCTCCGTGAACTGGGTCCTCCAGACCGAACAACTGGGCACCGGCCACGCGGTTGCCCAGGCTCTGCCAGATCTGCCGGACGCTGCCCGGGTCCTGATCCTGTACGGCGATGTCCCCCTGACTCGCCGGGAAACCCTGGAGGCCATGGTCAGCGAACTGGACGAGAGCAACCTGGCATTGCTGACCGTGGACATGGATAACCCCCATGGTTACGGGCGGATTGTTCGCAACGACCAGGGTGAGGTTCAGGCTATCGTGGAGCAGAAGGACGCCACGGCCGAGCAGCAGGCCATCCACGAGGTGAACACCGGGATTCTGGCGGTCAGTGCGAAGCATCTGAAAAGCTGGTTGCCGACGTTGTCCAACAGCAATGCCCAGGGCGAATACTACCTGACGGACATCATTGCCATGGCAGTGGAGCACCGTCTGGCTGTGACCGTCTCCCAGCCTCTCAACCCGTTTGAGGTCCAGGGTGTGAACAACCGGCTGCAGCTCGCTGAGCTCGAGCGCTGGTACCAGCGCCAGCAGGCGGAGCGCCTGATGACCGAGGGCGCGAGCCTGGCCGATCCGGCCCGGGTGGAGGTCCGGGGCGAGCTCACGATCGGTAACGATCTGTGGATCGATGTAAATGCGGTATTCGAAGGCAAGGTCAGTCTCGGTAGCAACGTGACTATCGGCCCCAACTGTGTGATCAAGGATGCCACCATCGCCGACGGCGCGGAGATCAAGGCCAATAGCGTGATAGAAGGCGCGGTGATTGGCGCGAATGCCCAGATCGGTCCATTCGCCCGGTTGCGTCCGGGCACGGAACTGGCCGCCAACACCAAGGTAGGCAACTTCGTCGAGACCAAGAAAGCCGTCGTGGGTGAGGGCAGCAAGATCAACCACCTGAGTTACGTCGGCGATGCTTCGCTGGGTCGTAATGTGAATGTGGGTGCAGGTACTATCACCTGCAATTATGATGGGGTGAACAAATATCGGACGGTGATCGGTGATGGTGTTTTTGTGGGCTCCAATACCTCCCTCGTCGCCCCGGTAAACATTGCCCCGGAGGCGACCATCGGTGCCGGTTCCACCATCACCCGGGACGTTGCGGACAACGAACTGGCCGTGGCCCGTGGCCGCCAGCGCAATATCTCCGGCTGGGAAAAGCCGAAAAAAGCGTAAACAAACGATCAGCAAACAGGTGACAACAGCATGTGTGGGATTGTAGGAGCGGTTTCCGAGCGGGACGTCCAGGGTATTTTGCTGGAAGGACTGCGCCGCCTTGAATATCGGGGTTATGACTCCGCTGGTATGGCCGTCATTGATGGCAAGCATCAGGTGCAGCGCGCCCGGGAAGTCGGCAAGGTCGCGGCGCTGGCGGAGGCTATCGAAGCCAATCCCCTGAGCGGCCACCTGGGCATCGCCCACACCCGCTGGGCCACCCACGGCGAGCCCTCCCGGATCAATGCCCACCCGCACATGTCCGGTGACCGCCTGGCCATTGTCCATAACGGTATCATCGAGAACTACCAGGAGCTGCGTGAGGAGCTGAAAGCCGACGGTTTCGAGTTCACCTCACAGACCGACACCGAGGTGGTGGCCCACCTGATCGAGAAGAACTATCGGGAGCTGGGCGAACTGTACGCGGCGGTGAAATCTGCGATTGCCCGCCTGCGCGGAGCCTACGCCCTGGCGGTCGTGCATGCCGACGAGCCGGACCATCTGGTGGTGTGCCGGGAAGGCAGCCCACTGGTGGTGGGTGTCGGTATTGGCGAAAATTTCATCGCCTCCGACCAGCTGGCACTGCTGCCGGTGACTGACCGGTTCATGTTCCTGGAAGAAGGCGACATGGCCGACATCCGCAAGGACCAGGTCACCATCCACGACCGCGAAGGCACCCCGGTTGAACGGCAGGTCACCCGTTTCGAGCATGGCGCGGACTCTGCCGACAAGGGGGAATACCGCCACTTCATGCTCAAGGAGATCTACGAGCAGCCGAAGGTGATCAAGGCCACCATGGAAGGCCGTCTGACCGATTCCAAAGTGCTGGAGCAGGCCCTGGGCACCGAGGCGGCCAACCTGCTCGACAATGTCCGCCACGTCCAGATCATTGCCTGCGGCACCTCCTACCACGCCGGCATGGTGGCCCGCTACTGGATCGAGGAACTGGCCGGTGTGCCCTGTTCCGTGGAGGTGGCCTCCGAGTTCCGCTACCGAAAGCACGTGATCCAGCCGGATACCCTGTTTCTGTGCATCTCCCAGTCCGGTGAGACCGCCGATACCCTGGCCGCCCTGCGCCAGGCCAAAGATGCCGGATTCCGCGCCGCGCTGGCCATCTGCAACGTACCGGGCAGCTCCCTGGTGCGGGAATCGGATCTGGTGATCATGACCCAGGCCGGCCCCGAGATCGGTGTGGCCTCCACGAAGGCGTTCACCACCCAGCTCACGGCCCTGCTGATCTTCACCCTGGCCCTGGCCCGTCACAACGGTCTGTCTGAGGAGCGGGAAGCAGACATCGTCAAGGCCATTCACCAGTTGCCGGGACAGGTCAACGATATCCTCGCCCTGGATGGTGAAATTGAGGAAATGTCCAAGGCCTTCATGGACAAGCACCACAGCCTGTTCCTGGGCCGGGGCTCCCAGTATCCCGTGGCCATGGAAGGGGCGCTCAAGCTCAAGGAAATCTCCTACATCCACGCCGAAGCCTATCCCGCCGGAGAGCTCAAGCATGGCCCGCTGGCCCTGGTGGACAGCGAAATGCCCGTGGTCACCGTTGCCCCCAACAACGACCTGGTGGAAAAGCTCAAATCCAACCTGGAAGAGGTTCGGGCACGGGGTGGGGAACTGTTTGTCTTCGCCGACAAAAACGCTGACGTGAGGGCAGAAGAGGGCCTCCATGTCATGCAGATTCCATCGGTGCATGAAATTACCGCACCCATCGTTTACACCGTGCCATTGCAGCTGTTGTCCTACCATGTGGCGGTGCTCAAGGGTACCGATGTGGATCAGCCGCGGAATCTCGCAAAAAGTGTGACGGTGGAGTAAACGATAGCCTGAGCGAGGGGGTCGGCAAGGCAATTCAGCAGGATCAGGGCTCTTGATGGGAGTGCGCTCTGCGGCTCCAGAGCAATCCGATCACCGCCAAACCGATCCCCGCGCCGGCCAGGAACGTCAGCGCGGACCCGCCCCAGGCCCAGAGCAGTCCGGCCAGGCCATTGGCAAGGAACAGTGCCGCTCCGGTGACCAGGTTGAAAAAGCCGAAGGCGGTTCCCCGCAGGTTATCGGGCGCTGTGTCGGCGACCATCTTGGCGAACAGGCCCTGGGTTATGCCCAGGTGCAGCCCCCAGGCGGCGGCCCCAGCCAGTGTCCAGGCCCAATGATTGGCAGTGGCCAGAATCACATCGGCAATGATCAGGGCACCGGAAAAGACCTTGACGATGGGTGCTGTGGCATTGGCAGCGCTTTCGATCAGGCCGACCGCCAAAGCACTGGCGCCGAGCACCGTGACCAGGTAGATGGGTAGCAGGCTGTGGATGATTTCCGAAGAAACATCCATCAGCAGACTGACGAACCCCAGAATCCAGATGCTCCGGGGCAGGTGGGAAGGTGCGGGGTTGGGTGTGGGCGCCATGTATCAGGCCGTTCCGGCTGGATTCACAGCGCCCAGCTTATCAGATCCCCGCTGTTCAGAAGGTGTAAGAGACGGACGCCTCAACCGTCCTTTCCTCACCAAACCGCAAAAACGCCTTCGATTCGAACGTTTTCAACGCGTACTGTCTGAATTACAAATAAAATTCGCTCACTTTTTAGCCTGTCAGCAAGGGCTCAATGTGAAGTCTTTTCTTGTTGTTTTCTCTACTTCCTGCGTTTTCAACTTATAAAAATCGGTTAATTTTAAAAAATTCAGGAAATTTTCCTGCCAAATGGCATATTTCAAGACTTTTCACTAAAAAATCTACGGTAGTATTTAAAACGTATGCTCTCTGCACATAGCGGGTGCTATGTAAGCATATCGATTTCGCAATAAATGCTCATAAAAGAACAAGAGAGACAAACTATGATCCGTAAACTTGCAACGCTAGTATTCGCTTGTGCTGCCCTCACATCCGTGAACGCGACAGCCGATCAGCTGGACACCGTTATTCAACGAGGTACTTTGAACTGTGGTGTCGTTCTCGACTTCCCACCAATGGGGTATTTCGACGAAAACAACGAGCCGGCCGGCTTCGACGTCGATTATTGTAACGACCTGGGCGAAGTGCTCGGCGTGGACGTGAACATCCTCAACCTCACCTGGGGTGACCGGATCCCCTCCCTGATTTCCGGCAAGACCGATGTTGTTATCGGCTCTACTTCCGATACCCTGGAACGTGCCAAGACCGTTGGCTTCACCTATCCGTACTTTGTGTTCAAATTCCAGGTGATTGCTCACGAAGACAAGAACATCAAGTCCTTTGCGGACCTGAAGGATCTCAAAGTCGGCGCGGCTCTGGGAACCACCTACGAAACCGAATACCTGGCTTATGCGGATAAACAGGGCTGGGGCCGGGACAATTACACCTCGTTCAAATCTGAAAACGATGCTTTCCTTGGGCTGTACCAGGGCAAAGTCGACGCAATCATTTCCACCAACACCAACATCGCCACCAAGTTGCGGAGCAAGGAATTCGCGGACTTTGTCGCTGGCCCCTACGTTCCCAACTACGACGATGTTGTAGGCATCATTGCCAAGCGGGATGAAGTAGCCTGGATCAATTACCTGAACCTGTTCCTGGTACGCCAGATCCGTGATGGCAACATGAACAAGGCTTACAACAAGCATTTCGGTGTGGATGCGCCCGCCGAACTGATCCAGTCCCTGAGGGACAACAAGTAAGCGCCGAATTGGCGACCGCCTGGCAGGGGGTCGCCATGGCTCGTCTTGCGGGCCAGGCGCAAACATCCTGAATGCCCTGGCTCAGACTTCTGATCACGGCTAACAACCAGCGTTGATCGAGTTTCCTTCCATTCCAAGAAAATGGCCAAGGTATGGACTACGAATTTCACTGGAACATCGTGTTCCAGAACATGCCCGAGCTGCTGAACGGCGCATTTGTTACCCTGCACGTCTCCGTTCTAGCCATGCTCCTGGGTGTGGTGATCGCCATATTGCTGGCGATTGCCAAAATGAACAACAGCAAGCCCTTCTGCTACGTCGCAACGGTCTGGGTCGAGATTGCGCGAAACACGCCTGCGCTGTTCCAGATCTACATGGCGTATTTTGGCCTGGGGGCGTTCGGCATACACCTGAGCCCTTACGTTGCGGTGCTGAGCGCACTGGTGTTCATCAACGCCGGTTACCTCACCGAAACCTTCCGGGGTGGGTTCCAGTCGATTCCGACTACCCAGTACAGTGCCTCCAAATCCCTCGGCATGACCAGCATTCAGGCATACCGCTACATCATCCTGCCGCAGATGCTCAGGCGTATCTACCACCCGATGACCAACCAGTTTGTCTGGTCAATCCTGATGAGCTCGTTGGGCATTCTGGTGGGCATGAGCGAGCTTTCTGGCACCACCCAGCGGTTGCAGTCACTGTCGTTCAGAACGCTTGAGTTCTTCATCGTGGCGGCTGTCATGTACTTTATTATCACTAAGCTGGTGTTGTTCAGTTCATCACTGCTTGCCCGCAGACTCTTCAAGGGGGAAATCTGATGAATTCCTTATTCACACCCCTGTCATGGAGCGATAGCGGCCTGATCCTGACCGGTGTCTGGAATACCGTCATCATCTCCGTTGTCGCCATCGTTGTGGGCACGGTTCTGGGTTTGATCATCGGTTTTGCCCGTTCTGAAAGCAACAAGATGGTCAACGCACTTTTCGGCAGCGTGCTGGATGTGCTCAGAAGCGTTCCGCTGATCATCCAGCTGATCCTGTTCTCCACGTTCGTCGGTGCAATGGGAAGCCCGCTGGCCCCGTTTGTCGCAGGCTCCATCGTGCTTTCGCTGTATACCATGGCCTTCATGAGTGAAGTGTTCCGTAGTGGCTTCGAAAGCGTGAGCCCCTCGATGCAGATAGCTGCCCGCTCGCTGGGCATGACCAAATGGCAAACCATCTACCATATTCGGTTACCCATTGGTTTGCGCGCCGTGTTTCCCTCCTGGCTGGGTGTTTCTCTCAGCGTGATAAAGGACTCGGCCCTGGTTTCGGTCATCGGTTACATGGAATTGCTGCGCACGTCGGAACAACTGATTTCAAGAACCCAGCAGCCGCTCGAGATCCTGATCGGCGTTGGTATCTTCTACTTCATTATTTCGTACCCGCTGTCCCACTACGGCCGGTATGTCGAGAGGAAAATGGCAATATGATCAGCGTACAGAATGTCCATAAATCCTTTGGCGACCTTGAAGTACTGAAAGGCGTAAGCCTGGATGTGGAAAAAGGCGAAGTCGTGAGCATTATCGGGGGCTCTGGCAGCGGTAAGTCGACCTTGCTGTACTGCATCAACGCCATTGAGCCGATCAACTCGGGCAAAATCCTGGTTGATGGTGTGGATGTCCATGCCAAAGAGACCAACAAGGACAAGTTGCGCCAGAAACTGGGCATGGTCTTTCAGCAGTGGAACTCCTTTCCTCACATGACGGTGCTGGAGAACGCGGCGCTTGCCCCCAGAATCGTCAAGAAAATGAGCAAGGAAGAGGCGATTGAAATCGCCAAAAAGGAGCTGGAGCATGTTGGCCTGGGTGAC
Source organism: Marinobacter sp. (assembly GCA_018623515.1). Lineage (GTDB taxonomy): Bacteria > Pseudomonadota > Gammaproteobacteria > Pseudomonadales > Oleiphilaceae > Marinobacter. The sequence goes on along the minus strand of JAAZVL010000030.1, from coordinate 6,609 downwards.
AAGCTGGATGTATACCCGACGAAAATGTCCGGCGGTCAACAACAGCGCCTGGCCATCGCCAGGGCTCTGGCCATGAAACCCGACTACATGCTGCTGGATGAGGTGACCTCCGCCCTCGACCCGGAGCTGGTCGGCGAGGTGCTGGACACCTTGCGCCTGTTGGCGGAAGAGGGAATGACCATGATCTGCGTGACCCACGAAATGGGCTTCGCACGGGACGTCTCCGATCGGGTGGCGTATTTCCACCAGGGTGTTATTGCCGAGATCGGTGAGGCCAGGCAGGTGATTACCGATCCGCAGAACCCGCTCACCCAGAAGTTCCTGTCGAAAGTGCGGTAAAAAGTCGTCACAGTCGTGGCGCTGGTTGGGGACCTTCTGGACCCGGGCTCCCCAACCAACTTATTTTGTCAGGTGGGCTATGAACATCCGATCCCTCGAAACTTTCTACTGGATCGCCAAACTCGGCAGCTTCCGGGCTACCGGCGAAAAGCTCTATGCCTCCCAGCCCACCATTTCGGCCCGCATTTCCGGGCTTGAGGACGAGCTTGGGGTCGAGTTGTTCGACCGCTCCGGCCGCAGTGCCGTACTGACGGCAAAAGGGCGGGAATTACTGGTTTATGCCGAGAAAATCCTCGAACTGCACCGGGAGTTGCTGGAAAAAGTTGCCGATCCGGAATCTATCCATGGCACCATCCGCCTCGGCGTGGCGGAGACCGTTGCCTACACCTGGTTGCCGAAACTGATCGAGCGCATCAACGAGACTTACCCGGCGATCAATCTTGAGCTGGATGTGGACATCTCCATCAATCTTGCCGAGAAGCTGATCAAGCGGGAAATCGACATTGCCTTTCTGATTGGCGATGTCCGCCACGAGGATTTTGTCACCAAACCCTTTTGCAGTTATTCCCTGACCTGGGTGGCCAGCCCGAAAATGACGCTGCCTGAGGACCCGCTCAGCCTGTCCTCGCTGGCACGGATTCCGATCATCACCTATCCCCGCATGAGCGAGCCTCACGCCCACATCCGTTCATTGGTCCGTCCGGTGGGGCGTTCCATTCAGATTCACTCCAGCTCCTCGCTCTCCACCATCATCCGGATGACGGTGGATGGCATCGGCGTCAGCGCCTTGCCCCGTGAAATCGTGACCAGCGAGCTGGCCTCCGGCAAACTGCGGGAATTCCGGGTGGAGGCGACCCTGCCGGACCTGGTGTTCAACGTCGCCTACATGACGGCTCCGGGGGCGCATGTGGTTCGCGCCGTGGCGGATCTGTCCCTTGCCCTGGTCGCTTCCGAAAGGAAATAAAAACCTGATTTTTGTAACTGATCAGGTTTTTCGATCAAATTAGATCCTTATTATCAATTGGAATTGATCATTGTTTTCGCCTTAACTTAAGTACAAACCAGTACAGGGCGAAAAAATGATCAACTCCAACCCTTCCCCCGCGCAAGCGGTCCGCCTCCAGGCCCGTGATGGCAGCCTGACCGGCCCCACCGCCGGCCTCGCCAGCGGCTTCGTCCAGGTCAACCTGGTGATACTCCCCGAGGCCCAGGCCAACGGTTTCCTGCGTTTCTGCCAGGCCAATCCGAAGCCGTGCCCGCTCATTGCCGTGAGCGAGCCCGGGGAACGGGTCTGTGACATCCTCGCCGACGATCTGGATATTGCCCGCGACGTGCCGTCCTACTGCGTCTACCGTGACGGCCAGTTGTCGGAAACCCTGCCGGACGTCTCCGGCCTCTGGCGGGATGACCTGGTGACCTTCGCATTGGGCTGTTCGTTCAGCTTCGAGCACGCCCTGGTGCAGAACGGCGTGGCGGTTCGTCACATCGACGAGGGCCGCAACGTCCCCATGTACAAAACCTCGATTCCGCTCCAGGCCGCTGGCGGTTTTGCCGGTCGGATGGTGGTATCCATGCGGCCGTTCCGGGCCGCCCAGGCCATCCGCGCGGTGCAGATCACCACCCGTTACCCCCAGGCCCATGGCGCTCCGGTGCATCTGGGCGATCCGGCCCTGATCGGGATTTCCGATCTGGCGCATCCGGACTACGGCGATGCAGTTTCGGTCCATACTGATGAAATCCCGGTCTTCTGGGCCTGTGGTGTGACGCCCCAGCAGGTGCTGATGGATGCGGGCGTTCCATTCGCGATCACCCATAACCCGGGCCACATGCTGGTGACCGACATTCCCGAAAGCTACGTGGCCCTGCTGTAAAACCAAAAGACAACAAAGAGAAGAGGAACCATCCCATGATCAACAAGAACTGTCTTACCTCCGCTGTCGCTGCCGTTACCCTTGCCCTGGCCGGTCAGGCTTCCGCCCAGGAGATCGACGAGACCAGCATTTCCTACGTGGGCAGTTGGAGCAGCCTGTCCCTGTACCAGAACTTCGAAAAGCCGTTCTGGAGTGAGCATATTCCGGAAGCCTCCGGCGGAAACATTTCCACCGAAGTCACCACCTTTGACCAGATGGGCCTGGGAGGCGGCGAGGTTTACCGTCTGATGGCGCGCAATGTTATCGAGGGGACTTCCACGGTGGCTGATTACGCGGTCCAGGATGCGCCCGAGCTTGAAGGCCTGGATATGCCCATGATGGCGCCGGACGTGGAAACCGCCAAAAAGATCGCCGAGGCGTACTGGCCGGTGCTCGATGATGCCTTCAGCGAGCGTTTTGACGGTGCCAAGGTGCTGGCGGTGGTCCCGTATCCGTCCCAGGTGGTGTTCTGCAACACCGAGATCAGTGGCCTGTCCGATCTCGCCGGCAAGAAAGTCCGGGCCAGCGGGCGCACCACGGCCGAGTTCCTGGAGGCCCTGGGGGCAGAGGGCATTACCCTGAACTTCAGTGAGGTACCGGGTGCCCTTCAGCGCGGCGTTATTGACTGTGCCGTCACCGGCTCTCTGTCCGGCTACAGCTCGGGCTGGTATGAAGTATCCACCCACCTGTATCCGCTGCCGGTCGGCGGCTGGGATCACGTGGTTACTGCCATGAACGGCAAGAAGTGGCAGTCCCTGTCCCCCGAGACCCAGGAGTGGTTGTTGAAAGAGGTACATGAGAAGTATGAGGAGCCGGTGTGGGCCTCTGCCGTTCCCGAAACCAAGGAGGGTATTGCCTGCCTGACCGGTCAGGGTGAGTGTTCCCGCGGCGAGCCTGGCGACATGGTTCTGGTGGAAGCTACCGAGAGCGATTTCGAGCAGGTTACCCGCCATCTGGAAGAAACCCTGTTGCCAAACTGGGCGGCCAGGGTTGACCAGCGGTGGGTGGATCGCTGGAACGAGACCATTGGCAGTGTCACCGGTCTCAAGGCCTCCAAGTAACCTTTCATAACCTTCCAGAGAGATAGAACGGGCCGGGACAGTCGGCCCGTTCTGGAGAACACTATGTTGGAACAGGTAACGTCCGGGCTCGACCGGATTCTTCAGGGCGTGCGAACCGGCTCGTTGTGGCTGGCCCGGGCCGGCGGCATTCTGATTCTTCTGACGGTAATCCTGGTGACCATCGAGGTACTGTCCCGGCAGTTTTTCGGGCGTTCGAACGTGCATGCCACCGAAATCACCGGCTATGTCATGGCCATCAGTGCCAGTTGGGCGTTTGCCTACACGCTGATGCGCAAGGCCCATATCCGGATCGATGCGCTGTACCTGAAATTCCCGGTCAGTGTCCGTGGTGTGCTGGACCTGGTGGCCTTGCTGTCCCTGGCCCTGTTCTGCGTTCTCGTAGTGGGTGCCGCCTTTGGTGTCGCCGAGCATTCCTACAGCGGCGGAGCCCGGGCCAATACGCCCCTGGGAACTCCGGTGTGGATCCCCCAGGCTCTGTGGCTGCTGGGTCTGGTCTGGTTCTCCATCGCCGTGGTGTTGATGTCTCTCCGGGTCCTGCTGGGCCTGATCGGTGGCCATGTGGATGAGGTGCAGTGGCTGGCGGGTAGTCCGACACTGGATGAACAGATCAGTGATGAGAAAGGGGAAACCAACTGATGATACTGATAACCCTGCTGGTCCTGCTGGTCCTGCTGCTGCTGAGTGTCCCGGTTGCCGCCACTCTGATTGTGCTGGGACTGTTTCTCGATGAGTTTTTCTCGCCGTTTCCCCTGGTCAATGCCATGGGCGACGTGTTGTGGTCCGCGTCTAACAGCTTTCTGCTGATCGCCATTCCACTGTTCATCCTGCTGGGTGAAATCCTGGTACGTACCGGCATTGCCAAGGGCACCTACCGGGCCCTGGAGAGCTGGTTGTCCTGGCTGCCGGGCGGTCTGCTGCACGCCAACGTGGGTACCGCCACGCTGTTTTCCGCCACCTCGGGCTCCAGTGTGGCAACCGCCGCCACCATCGGCACCGTGGCCATTCCCCAGGGCAAGGACATGAACTACGATCCAAGGCTGTTCACCGGCTCGATCGCCGCCGGCGGCACCCTGGGCATCATGATTCCCCCGTCCATCAACCTGATCGTCTATGGCTTCCTGACCGAGACTTCAATTCCCCAGCTGTTCGCGGCCGGACTGATCCCGGGCCTGTTGCTGGCGCTTTTGTTCGTGGTAGGCACCGCCCTTATCTGCCTGTGGCGGCCGTCGATGGGAGGTCCGAGCACCCATCACTCCTGGGGTGAGCGGTTTGCCGGGCTGAAACACCTGGTGCCGGTGCTGGTGCTGTTCGGCATCGTGGTCGGTTCGATCTACGCGGGCTGGGCCACGCCCACCGAGGCGGCGTCGCTGGGTGTGATCGGCGCCTTTGTGATTGCCCTGTCCATGGGTAAGCTGAACAAGACCGTGGTTATGGAAGCGCTCGAAGGCACCATGCGCACCACTGGCATGATCATGCTGATCATCATTGCCTCCTATTTCCTGAACTTCGTCCTTGCCTCGGCGGGGATCACCCGGGAGCTCACCGCCTTCCTGGAGTCGGCGGGCCTGGGACCCTATTCGACCCTGTTGCTGGTGATTGCCCTGTACATCATCCTGGGCTTCTTCATCGAGACCCTGTCGCTGATGGTGATCACCATTCCGATTGTGGCGCCGATCATCATCGGCATGGGCTTTGACCCGGTCTGGTTCGGCATCCTGCTGATCCTGCTGATCGAGATGGCGTTGATCACACCGCCGGTGGGTCTCAACCTCTATGTGGTCCAGGGTGTGCGCCAGGGTGGTTCATTCAATGATGTGATGGTCGGCGCGCTGCCCTATGTGGCCATGATGCTGTTGATGGCAGTGGTGCTGGTGCTGTTCCCGTCTGTCGCCATGTTCCTTCCGGATCTGTTGAACTGACCGGTAGCCGCCCGACAACAACAGGAGATGCGAAATGACACAATTCGAACTGGCTGATACCGGCGAAAAGCTGGATATCACCGTCCGGGAACTGATCATTGCCGGTTGGGCCGGTCGTGAACAGGCCGCCATCGATGAACATATCGAGGAGCTCAGAGCGATCGGGGTTTCCCCGCCGTCCAGCACCCCCCTGTTCTATCGGGTGTCGGCGGACCTGCTGACCACGGCCGCAAACGTCCAGTTTCTGGGTAATGCCTCCAGCGGTGAGGTCGAGGTGCTGCTGATCGGTACCGACCGGGGCACGGTGGTGGGTATCGGTTCCGATCACACCGACCGTGAAGCCGAAGCCTGGTCGGTGGCCCATTCCAAACAGGTGTGTGCCAAGCCTGTGGGGCGCCAGCTGTGGTGGCTGGCCGATGTGATCGACCATTGGGATGAACTGGAGATGGCGTCGTTCGCCACCATCGACGGTGAGGAAGTGCGCTATCAGGAGGGCGGCGTCACCGGGCTGCTCCATCCGGAGGAGTTACTGCGCCGTTTTGGCCTGGACCAGCCGCAACTGGCTCCCGGGCAGGCGATGCTTTGCGGTACCTTGCCGGTCATTGGCGGCGTTCGCCCGGCCCAGGCATTCCGGATGGAGTTGAGGGATCCGGTCACCGAGCGCACCCTCGAGCACACTTATCACATTCAGACGCTTCCGGTGGTGAAATGACACAGTTCAGGGTTGAGGATCAGAAGCCCTTGCCGGCGCAGTCGCTGGCGGACCTGCTCACCATGATGGCCGGTGGCCGGGGGCGGGCAACCGAATTGCTGCAGATCTGTCAGCACAACATGGATAGCGGGGATGATCGCGACCGGCAGATTTATACCGCCCGCTTCGACCGGACCGCCGCCGCCGAGGCGCAGGCAGCGGACACCCTGTACGAGGCACGGGTGCCGGCTGGCGAGTTGGCGGGGATTCCCGTCGCACTGAAGGCGCTGTTTGATGTGGCAGGGCAGGTGACCCATGCCGGCAGCCAGTGGTGGGACACCCCCGCCCCGGCCGATGCGCTGATTGTGTCACGCTTGCGTCGGGCCGGTGCGGTAATCACCGGCCACACCAACATGACCGAATTCGCCTACTCCGGCCTGGGACTGAACCCCCATTACGGCACACCGGACAATCCGCTGGCACCGGGCCGGATACCCGGTGGTTCCTCCTCCGGCGCCGCTGTTGCCGTTGCCCGCAACATGGCGGCTGCCGCCATCGGTAGCGACACCGGTGGTTCCATTCGCATTCCCTCGGCGTTCTGCGGCCTGGTGGGGTTCAAACCGTCCCAGCAGCGGATCCCGAGGGCAGGCACCTTTCCCCTGTCGGAC
>JAAZVL010000135.1 GCA_018623515.1 Marinobacter sp. | reverse complement strand
GCCTCCCAAAAATGTTGAAGGCCAAGGATGGCCTGAAACAAGCGCACATGGACGTGCTCGTAGCGGTTTTTGGGAGGCCGGCCCCACCACGCCATCCCCCCCGAACAGCCAGGCTAGGGCAGGACTAAGTTAACCAGCAAAGCTTCGAGAAAGAGCTGACAGAAAAAACAAACAAACACAAAAAAGCCCGCTAACTCAGAGAATTAGCGGGCTTTCGAAATATTGGCTCCCCGAGCTGGGCTCGAACCAGCGACAAACGGATTAACAGTCCGTTGCTCTACCAACTGAGCTATCGGGGAACGTCGTCGTGTGACGAGGCGCGTATATTAAGGTGGCTATACCGCCCCGTCAACCCCTGACAAAAACTTTTTAGCCAAGCGCCTTCTGCAAACGCTCGACCGCCTTCTGCAGGTTCTCCATACTCGTCGCGAAGCTCAGGCGCATGTGGCCCGGGGCGCCAAAGGCAGAACCCGGAACGATAGCAACGCCAGCGTCGGTCAGCAGCTTCTCGGCGAACTCAACATCAGTGCTGACGCTGTCATCGGCATCGATGGCACCCTGGAAGCTCGGGAACACGTAGAAAGTACCGTCGCCAGTCAGGCATTCAACGCCCGGCAGCTTGTTCAGAGCCTCGACCAGCCAGTCGTGGCGTTCCTTGAACGCCTTGACCATCTCGCCCACGCACGCCTGATCCCCGTCCAGGGCTGCGGTCGCGGCCGCCTGGGAAATGGAGCAAGGGTTGGAGGTGCTCTGGGACTGGATCTTCTTCATGGCGCCGATGATCCTGGCCGGGCCTGCGGCATAGCCGATACGCCAGCCGGTCATGGAGTAAGCCTTGGAGACACCGTTGAGGACGAAGGTGCGCTCGTAAAGCTCCGGGCAGGCGTTCACGATGTTGCAGAACGGCTTGCCGGTCCACAGGATCGGCTCGTACATGTCGTCGGTGGCGATCATAATGTTCGGGTGCTTCTTCAGCACCTCACCGATCGCCTTCAGCTCTTCCATGGAGTAGGCCATGCCACTCGGGTTGGAGGGGCTGTTGATCACGAACAGGCGGGTACGCTCGGTGATGGCGTTTTCCAGCTGCTCCGGGGTGATCTTGAAGCGGGTGTCGGCGCTGGTCTCGATGATGACCGGCTTGCCTTCGGCGACCAGTACCATGTCCGGGTAGGAAACCCAGTAAGGTGCCGGGATGATGGCTTCATCACCTTCGTTCAGTGTGGCAAGTGCCAGGTTGAAAAAGCTCTGTTTGCCACCACTGCTAACCAATATCTGGTTGGCTTCGTATTCCAGGCCGTTGTCCCGTTTGAACTTCGCAATAATCGCTTTTTTCAGGGCCGGCGTACCATCCACGGCGGTGTATTTGGTCTGGCCGTTGTTGATGGCTTCAATAGCTGCCTTTTTGATGTGCTCGGGGGTGTCGAAGTCCGGCTCGCCTGCACCGAGGCCAATGATGTCCTGGCCGGCTGCGCGGAGTTCCGCCGCCTTGTTGGTGACTGCGAGGGTGGGAGAGGGCTTGATCGCCTGTACTCGGCTGGAAAGTTGAAGGTCCAAACTTGAGCTCCTTAAAGCTGCGTCCTATTGGGCTGCGATCGGCCGGGGGAGCCATTGCTGGCTGAATTTCGCCCAGCCGTCGATCGCAGTGATGGTATCATGAAGCCAGCGTAACGCTAAATTTCTCGATGGTATAAGTCCGCTCCGGGCGGGCGCCGCGCAATTCCGGAGGTTATCCGCCAATTATGGCAACGAAAGAAGCTAGCAGTGCCCAAAGCGGGGCGTTCAGAGTTGATTCCCCTTACCAGCCCGCCGGTGATCAGCCCAAGGCCATCGAGGGCCTGGTGGATGGTATCCAGTCGGGTCTGGCGCATCAGACTCTGCTCGGGGTGACCGGCTCAGGGAAAACCTTCACCGTTGCCAATGTCATCGAGCAGGTGCAGCGGCCGACCATCATCATGGCCCACAACAAGACCCTGGCGGCCCAGCTGTATGGCGAGTTCCGTGAGTTCTTTCCGGATAACGCGGTGGAGTACTTCGTCTCCTACTACGATTATTACCAGCCGGAAGCCTACGTGCCGTCTTCCGACACCTTCATCGAGAAAGATGCCTCCATTAACGAGCACATCGAGCAGATGCGGCTGTCTGCCACCAAAGCGCTGCTGGAACGGCCGGACGCGATCATTGTGGCCACGGTATCGTCCATTTACGGTCTGGGTGATCCCCAGTCCTACCTGAAGATGATGCTGCACCTCGATCGGGGCGATCAGATTGACCAGCGCTTTATCCTGCGTCGGCTGGCCGAGCTTCAATACACCCGCAATGACGTCGAGTTTCATCGGGCCAATTACCGGGTTCGGGGCGATGTCATCGACGTGTTCCCGGCGGAATCGGAGAAGGAAGCCATACGGATCGAACTGTTCGATGATGAGGTGGAGAACCTCAGCTATTTCGATCCGCTCACCGGCGAGGTTCTGCGCCGGGTGCCCCGGGTGACGATCTATCCGAAGTCCCACTACGTCACCCCGCGCCAGACGGTGCTGGATGCGGTAGAGCACATCAAGGTGGAGCTGGATGAGCGCCTGCAGCAGCTGCGGGATAACAACCGGCTGGTGGAAGCTCAGCGTCTGGAAGAGCGCACCCGGTATGACATCGAGATGATGCTGGAGCTGGGTTACTGCAATGGCATCGAGAACTACTCCCGCTACCTGTCCGGGCGCCGGCCCGGGGAGGCGCCGCCGACTCTGTTCGATTACCTTCCGCCCAACGCCCTGCTGGTGGTGGACGAATCCCACGTGACCATTCCCCAGATCGGCGCCATGTATAAGGGCGACCGCTCACGCAAGGAAACCCTGGTGGAATACGGCTTCCGGCTGCCTTCGGCACTGGATAACCGGCCCATGCGGTTCGAGGAGTGGGAGCGGATTGCGCCACAAATGATTTTCGTCTCGGCGACGCCCGGGAACTATGAGGCCGAGCACGCCGGACAAGTGGTGGAGCAGGTGGTGCGTCCCACCGGTCTGCTGGATCCGGAAATCGAGGTGCGACCGGCCTCTACCCAAGTGGATGATTTGCTGTCCGAGATTCGCGCCCGGGTGAAGGTGCAGGAGCGGGTGCTGGTGACCACGCTCACCAAGCGGATGGCAGAGGACCTGACCGACTTCCTGATGGAGCATGACATCAAGGTCCGTTACCTGCACTCGGATATCGACACCGTGGAGCGGGTGGAAATCATCCGGGATCTGCGCAGGGGTGAGTTCGATGTGCTGGTGGGGATCAACCTGCTGCGGGAGGGGCTGGATATGCCGGAAGTCTCCCTGGTGGCGATTCTGGATGCCGACAAGGAAGGCTTCCTGCGCAGTGAACGGTCCCTGATCCAGACCATCGGACGGGCTGCCCGTAATGTTCACGGCAAGGCGATCCTTTACGGTGACAACATCACCGGCTCTATGCAGCGGGCCATTGATGAGACCCAGCGCCGCCGTGAGAAGCAGACGGCCTTCAACGAGGAGCATGGCATCACGCCCACTGGTCTCAACAAGAAAATCGCGGACATCATGGAAGGTGCAGCTGGCGGTGGCGGCCGAGGCCGGCGCAAGGCCGAGCGGCCGGGTCAGAAAGCCGCCGAGGAAGCCGAACAGTATCGGGCCAAGGCCGGCAACCGGTCGCCGGAGGAAGTGCTCAAGGAAGTGGCCCGACTGGAAGACGAGATGTACAAGGCGGCCTCGGACCTCGATTTCGAAACCGCCGCACGCCTGCGGGACGAGATTGCCGAACTCAAGGAAGCGGCCCTGCGAACCGGCTGATTAGCCGGTTCTCTTCGGGCCCACGATCACCGCCGCCTGCAATGGCTGATTTCGGCCGTAGCTGGACATCTGGGTAAAGACCCGCTTGTCGACCGGGAGGTATTGTTTGTCGGCCACGGTTTCGCCCGCCTGCACATCGATTTCGGGATCGTGGAGGTATACAAACTCCTCGTCGATGGCGCAGACCGTGACCCAGTGAGGCACCCGGCTTCGGTTCAGTTGCCAGGTGCTGATCAGGATGACCGGAATGCGCCCCTCGTGCAGGGCGCTCTCCATGCCCTCCAGGGTCAATGGATCGTGGTGAAGCTGGATGCCGGTGGCGCCGATATCGTGCAGGAACCCCTCGTGTACCAGCTCCAGCACCCGCTTCTTGTCTTCATTACGGACCGTGTCCTTGAACAGGGCGCCTTCCTGGCTGATCCAGGCGCTCGCTTCCAGGCCGCGGTTCCAGCAGGCCAGGGCAAGGCCGTGGGGGCCACAACCGCCGTGGCCGGCGAGCATGAAGATGGTGGTCGCTTCACGCCAGATTTTCAGCTCTTCGAGGGTGGTGACCGGCTGTTGCTCATCCAGTGCGGCCATGGCCATGATCAGCGCGGCCGGACCACAGGTAAATTCCGTCGTCTGTGGGTAATAGGGGACCGGTATAAACTCACGGGTGGGCTCGTAATAGAGAATCCGCCGCTCGAACCGCAGGGCATCGCCGTGATCTTCGTAATAATCGCGGTAGGTGCCGAACTGGCGGTAGCCCAGGCGCTTGTAGAGACTGATGGCGCCAGGATTATCCTCGCGCACTTCCAGTCGCATGATGATGCGGTCGGCCTCGGCTGCTTCTTTCTCCGCCTCCCGGATCAGCTTTTCACCAATGCCCCGGCCTCGGGCCGCGGGAGAGACTGCGATGGAATAGATCCGAGCCAGACGGGTAGCGGCATTCATCAGTACCAGGCAATAGCCGACCAGCTCGCCGTCCTGCTCGGCCACGATCAGTCGGTCCCGGGGCACCTCCAGAAAACGGCGGAAACTCCGCCGGGAAAGCCGGTCATCGCTGAAACAACGGTGCTCCAGCTGAACCAGGTTGTCCAGGTCTGTGTTGACGGCGTGACGAAGCTTTACTTCAGACATGGTTTTGCTGGCCCTGGTCGGTGGGGAGGTTATGCTCGCGGGCTTCCCTCTCGCGGCTATTATGGTAGAGAGTGGCTGGTAAGCAAGCCCCGTCGACATGCGTAAAAGCACGCACGCTGAGGTGATTGTGCAACATCGGGGGCGGGCGTATTGTTGCGCACATCGAGGCGGCTGAACCTTCAGGGAGGAATGCCATAGATGTCCCGTTTGCTGATTGTTGTCGATCGTGCCAAAGACTGGGCGCCGTATTACCCTAGCGAAGATGTTCTGACCTTTGACCAATACCTCCAATACTCCACGCCGGCCACCGGGCGGGTGCGGGTCATCAACCTTTGCCAGAGCGCGAAATACCTGAGCAAGGGCTATTATTGCTCGCTGCTGGCCGAAGCCCGCGGTCACCACGTGGTGCCTTCGGTGATGACCCTCAACGACCTCAGCCGCAAGGGGTTGTTCTCTCTTGAACTGGAAGAACTGGACCCCAGCGTACTCAGCTGGCTGGATGCGGCAGGTTCCGAAATCGAGCCCGGTAGCCAGGAGAGGGATGCTACCCACGAGGTCAGGATCCGTACCTACTTCGGCCAGGCCGAGCACCCGGATCTGAAACCGGTTGCCCGGGCACTGTTCGAGAGTTTTCCCTGCCCCATTCTGGAGATCGTCTTCAAGCGCCGGAAGAAATGGCAGATTGCCTCCATGCGGCCTGCGGCGCCGGCAGATCTGTCCGAGCAGGAGCAGGATCTGTTTGCGGCAGCGCTGGACCGGTTCAGCACCATGGTCTGGCGCAAGCCCCGGACACGCCGCCGCTACCGTTTCGATCTGGCCATGCTGGTGAACCCGGAAGAGGCGATGCCACCGAGCGACGAAGCCGCCCTCAAGCGTTTCGAGAAAGCGGGCCGGAAACTGGGCATCAATGTTGAGCGCATCACCCGCAGGGACTACATGCGGCTGCCGGAATACGATGGCCTGTTCATCCGGGAGACCACGGCCATTGACCATCACACCTATCGCTTTGCCCGCAAGGCGGAAGCTGAGGGGATGGTGGTTATTGATGACCCCGTCTCCATCCTGCGTTGCACCAACAAGGTGTTCCTGGCGGACCTGCTCAGGAATAACAAGGTGCCAACACCCAAGACCCTGATCTTGTCCCGGGACCAGAAAGATGCGGTGGAGCAGGTGGTCAGCGCCCTGGGCTTCCCGGTGGTCATCAAGATTCCCGACGGGGCATTTTCCCGGGGCGTAACCAAGGCCCGGGACGAGAAGGAACTGCGGGCGGGACTGCGGGAGCTGTTCCGGCAGTCAGCGCTGGTGCTGGCCCAGGAATACCTTTACACAGACTATGACTGGCGCATTGGCGTGCTGGGTGGCCGAGCCATTTATGCCTGCAAGTACATGATGGTCAAAGGCCACTGGCAGATCTACCAACATGGAGAGTCCAAGGTGGAGAGCGGTGATTTCGAGACCCTGCCCACCTATGAGGTGCCCAGAGGTGTCATCCAGGCGGCACTGAACGCCACACGGCTGATCGGTGATGGTCTCTACGGAGTCGATATCAAACAGTCGGGCAACCGGGTCGCCGTCATAGAAGTGAATGACAACCCCAGTGTGGATTCCGGCGTCGAGGACAAGTTTCTGGGTGGGGAGCTCTATACCCTGATCATGCAGGAATTCCTGTCCCGCATGGAAGCCAAGCGCCGGGGATGAGCGGGCAGGGCGCGCTCAGGCCTCGCCCACCCAAACCCGGACGCTGCCGAACCAGGGGTAATCCTCCAGGGCCTTCCTGACTTTCTCGGTGGTGATGCCCTCGGACTTGTCCGCCGTGTCGAAGAAAAGCTCCAGATGGACCTTGCTTTTCAGGTAATGGAGCCTGAGCCTGCCGTCGGCCGGCAACTCGCCGAGTCTCTGATGCAGAACATCCCGTATCTGTTCCCGGGAGGGCAGGCGCTCAGTGGTGTGTGGCTGATTTTCGTCATTCTCGGCATCAATATGGAAGTTGATGTCGCGGATGTTATCCAGGGCGTCCCGCATGCCGGACACCACCTGCATGCCGATCTGGTGGCCCTCCGAAACGCTGATGTCGGGGCGTACCACAAGATGCACATCCAGCAGGATGTCATGGCCCATGCGACGGGTCCGGAGTTCATGTACATTGCGAACGCCATCGGTCTCCCGGGCGATGGCTTTCAGTGTCTCCGTGTCCTCCCTGGACAGGCCGGTGTCCACCAGTTCCTTGACGCTGTCCCAGGTGAATTTCCAGCCAATCTGAATAATGATCAGCGCGATAACCACCGCAGCCAGTACGTCGAGCCACTCCCAGCCCATCATCGCGCCCACGGTGGAGAGCAGGACCACAATGGACGAAAATGCATCCGTGCGGCTGTGCCAGGCGTTGGCGATGATCAGGTCCGAACGGATGGCCTTGCCCACGTGACGGGTGTAGTGGTAGATCCACTCCTTGCCGGCGACCGAGAACGCCGCTGCCACCAGGACCGGCCACTCGGGCACCTGGCTGATTCCGCCTTCGATGAGACGCAGGATGTTTTCCCAAGCCAGGGCAGCGCCCACCGCTATCAGGATACTGCCGAGCAGCAATGTGCCGAAGGTTTCGATGCGCTGGTGGCCGTAAGGATGGTCTTCGTCGGGCTCTTGCCGGGAGATGCGCATGACCCCGAGTACAACCAGGTCAGAGGCGACGTCGGTAAAGGAATGGATGCCGTCAACAAACAACGCTTGCGAGTTGAAAAGTGCACCACCGATGACTTTTATAACACCCAGTATCGCATCAAGAATCATTCCGATTATGGTGACCCTCGAGGCCGCTTTCATCTCCTTGTTCAGGGCATCCTGGGTGCTGGATGTCGTGGAAACGGATTCTTGCATTGGGCATGGCTCCGGCGGCTGCGTGTCCCGAAAAGTATAACGTTAATCCCCGGGGCTGTGGGGACGGATGTTACACTTGCGTCCGCCCAATTTATGCACATGGTTGCATTCCGGTGACGGT
>JAAZVL010000029.1 GCA_018623515.1 Marinobacter sp. | reverse complement strand
GGTGGTTTTTAACGTTTCTTTTATAGCGTTCAAGGCGGAATCAATGAAGACTCTGAGTGCGAAACCAGAAACAGTAAAACGTGACTGGTACGTTGTAGACGCAGCCGGCAAGACGCTGGGTCGTCTGTCAACCGAAATCGCCCGTCGTCTGCGGGGCAAGCATAAGCCTGAGTATACCCCTCACGTGGACACTGGCGACTACATCGTTGTAATCAATGCCAGCCAGGTGCAGGTTACCGGCAAAAAGGCATCTGCAAAGATGTACTACAGCCACACCGGCTTTCCGGGTGGAATCAAGTCCATCAATTTCGAGAAGCTGGTAGACAAGGCTCCCGAGCAAATCATCCAGAAGTCTGTCAAAGGCATGCTTCCGAAAGGCCCGCTCGGCCGCGCCATGTTCAAGAAGCTGAAAGTCTACGCCGGCGCTGAGCATCCCCATGCAGCCCAGCAGCCCAAAGAACTCGACATTTAACGGAAGGCGGATATGTCTGTAGCACAAAATTACGGTACTGGTCGCCGCAAGAACTCCACGGCTCGCGTCTTTATCAAGCCGGGTAGCGGTAACATCACTATCAACGGTCGCACCATCGAGCAATTCTTCGGTCGTGAGACTCTGCGCATGATCGTTCGTCAGCCGCTGGTGGTTGCCGAGTCTACCGATCGTTTCGACATCAACATCACCGTCAAGGGTGGTGGTACCAGTGGTCAGGCCGGCGCCATTCGCCACGGTCTGACCCGTGCCCTGATGGATTACGACGAGACTCTGCGCCCGGCACTGCGCAAGGCGGGTTACGTGACCCGTGACGCCCGTGAAGTCGAGCGTAAGAAGGTTGGTCTGCGCAAGGCGCGTAAGCGTCCGCAGTACTCCAAGCGTTAATTCTGCTTTGCAGAATGCGAGAAAACCCGGTCCGTTCTGGCCGGGTTTTTTTGTGCCCGGACGATTTGCTATCAAATTGATCTGGAACAGGGAAGCGCCGCGCGCAGCGCCTTTCCGACTTGTAAGCCCATGGCAATTTCATTACCATTTGGGCGCTTATATTTTTGGGTTGTGAAGTCCTTTAAGATGCACATTGCCGGCTTTTGGGCGGGCTGTGACATCGCCTGATGGGAGAAAACCATAATGAGTAATGGCGACGTGAGCCAAGGCCGGCGCCGGTTCCTGATCGGCGCTACGTCCGTGGTGGGTGGAGTCGGCGTCGTCGGTGCAGCAGTTCCTTTCGTGGCATCCTGGAATCCCAGTGCCAAGGCGGAAGCAGCGGGTGCACCGGTAACCGTCAATATCAGCAAGATTGAACCAGGCCAGCAGATCACCGTTGAGTGGCGCGGCAAGCCGGTCTGGATCATCCGCCGCACACCGGAAATGCTGGAAAACATCGAGAAGCTGAACGATGTGGTGAAAGACCCGCAGTCGGAAGCCCCCCAACAGCCTCCATATATCGAAGGAGCTCTCCGGGCTCTTAAGCCAGAGTTCGGTGTGTATGTCGGTCTGTGCACCCACCTGGGTTGTGTGCCGTCCTATCGCCCGGAAGTGGCGCCGGCGGATCTCGGCGAGAACTGGCTCGGTGGTCTCTTCTGTCCGTGTCACGGCTCCCGCTACGACCTGGCCGGGCGGGTGTACGAAGCGCAGCCTGCTCCCCTGAACCTCGAGGTGCCGCCGTATCGTTTCGACGACGATGTGACCCTTACCGTTGGTCTTGACCCGGAGGCAGCGTAATGCAGAAACTCATTCAGTGGGTAGACGACCGTCTCCCGATCGTTGACGCCTGGAACAAACACCTGGCCAAGTATTACGCGCCGAAAAACTTCAACGTGTGGTACTTCTTTGGCTCCCTGGCCATGCTCGTGCTGGTCAACCAGCTGGTGACCGGTATCTGGCTGACCATGAGCTACAACCCTTCCGCCGAGGGCGCTTTTGCCTCCGTCGAATACATCATGCGTGATGTGGAGTGGGGCTGGCTGCTGCGCTATCTGCACTCCACCGGTGCCTCGGCCTTCTTCGTGGTCGTCTATCTCCACATGTTCCGTGGCCTGATGTATGGCTCCTACCAGAAGCCCCGTGAGCTGATCTGGATCTTCGGCATGCTGATCTATCTGGTGCTGATGGCAGAGGCCTTCATGGGCTACCTGCTGCCGTGGGGTCAAATGTCCTACTGGGGTGCCCAGGTTATCGTTAACCTGTTCGGTGCCATTCCGGTTATCGGTGAAGATCTGTCCCTGTGGATTCGTGGTGATTACCTGATTTCCGGCATTACCCTGAACCGCTTCTTCGCCCTGCACGTGGTTGCACTGCCGATCGTTCTGCTGGGCCTGGTAGTACTGCACATCCTGGCGCTGCACGAAGTTGGTTCCAACAACCCCGACGGCATCGATATCAAGAAGAACAAGGACGAGAACGGCATCCCGAAAGACGGTATTCCGTTCCACCCGTACTACACCGTTCACGACCTGCTGGGCGTGGCTGTGTTCTTCTTCATCTTCTTTATTGTGGTGTTCTTCTTCCCGGAAATGGGTGGCCTGTTCCTCGAGAAGCCGAACTTCGAGCCGGCAAATGCCCTGAAGACCCCTGCGCACATTGCGCCGGTCTGGTACTTCACGCCGTTCTACGCAATGCTGCGTGCGGTGACCGTGGATCTGTTCGGTCTGCCCGCGAAGTTCTGGGGTGTTGTCGTCATGGGTGGCGCTATCGCGATCCTGTTCGTCCTGCCCTGGCTCGACCGCAGCCCGGTTCGCTCTATTCGGTACAAGGGCTGGCTGAGCAAGATTGCCCTGGCGATCTTCGCTGTCAGCTTCGTGATCCTGGGCTATCTTGGCCTGGTTCCGGCAACAGAGGGGCGCACCATGGTCGCGCAGATCCTGACGGTGCTGTACTTCCTCTACTTTATTCTGATGCCGTTCTACACGCGCATGGAGAAAACCAAGCCAGTACCAGAGAGGGTGACAGGATAATGAGAAAGCTGATTTTTGGTCTCGTTTTCGCAGTCCTGCCGGCTCTCGGGCTGGCAGCCGGCGGCGCGGTTCCGCTCGACCATATCGAGACGGACCACACCAACAAGGAATCCCTGCAGCGGGGTGTGGCCCTGTTCACCAACTACTGCATGGGTTGTCACTCCATGGAATATGCCCGCTACAAGCGTGTGGCGGAAGACCTTGATATTCCCGTGGAGCTGTACGAGGAAAACCTGATCTTCACCGGTGCCAAGATTGGCGAGCTGATGAAGAACTCCATGAGCAAGGACATGGCCGCAGAGTGGTTCGGTGCGCCGCCACCCGACCTTACTCTTGAGACCCGCCTGCGTGGTGAGTCCTGGGTCTATTCCTATCTTCGTGGCTTCTACAAGGACGATTCCCGCCCGCTGGGCGTGAACAACGTGGTCTTTGATAACGTAGGCATGCCGCACGTGATGGTTGATCTGCAGGGCCTGTGTGCGGTCAAACCTAATGTCGGTGTGGAAGCCTCTGTTGAGCCGCTCAGCGGCAACATCAACAACGGCGATCTTTGCCCGCAGTACGCAAGCGAAGGTTCCATGAGTGAGGCCGAGTTCAGCCAGGCCATGTACGACCTGACCAACTTCATGTCCTACATGGCAGACCCGGTCCGGGTCGAGCGTGAACGTCTGGGCATCTTCGTGCTGATCTTCGTGGCGATCTTCTTCGTCTTTGCGTACCTGCTCAATCGTGAGTACTGGAAGGACGTGCACTGAGAAATAGGGTATAATCCCGTTTCCTGAATTCCAGCGGGCTCTTTGGGGCCCGCTGGATTTTTGCGTTTCTTCAGGGTTATTTCGGTTTGTTTACTCGTGAGGTAGTTCTATGGGCGTTGTGACCAAGCGGTCATCAATGACGTTTTTCTCTGATCCGGCCAGTCATTACAGTCACCGGGTGCGTATTGTCCTGGCAGAGAAAGGCGTTACCGTTGATATAGTGGATGTGGACCCGGACAATCCGCCGGCGGAACTGGCCGATCTGAATCCCTACAACGCCCTGCCGACGCTGGTGGATCGTGATCTGGTGCTCTACGAGCCCAATATCATGATGGAATACCTCGATGAGCGTTTCCCGCATCCGCCGCTGCTTCCGGTTTACCCGGTGGCCCGCGCCAACAGCCGGCTGATGATCTACCGGATCCAGAAAGACTGGTGTGGTCTGGTGGACCAGATCCTGGCCCAGCCCAATGCCAAGGCATCCGAGGCTGCCCGCAAGGAACTTCGTGAGAGCCTGCTGGCAACTGCGCCGCTCTTTGGCGAGATGCCGTTCTTTCTCTCCGAGGAATTCACCATCGTCGATTGCTGTATCGCTCCGATCCTCTGGCGCCTGCCGGCGTTGGGCATCGAGCTGAATGAAAAGCAGGCGAAACCGATCCAGAAATATATGGACAGCATCTTTGCTCGTGAAGGCTTCAAGGCAAGTCTTTCCGACCTGGAAGAAGATATTCGCAGCTGATTTTCGGCAAACCCGGTTAGCGGGGCAGGAGTAGGTAGTGCCTGACAACAAAATCGCCATGACATCCAGTCGGCCGTACCTTGTGCGGGCCTTTAACGAATGGATTCTGGATAATGACTGTACGCCCTACATTGTGGTCGATGCAGGTGTCCAGGGGGTCCAGGTGCCCACGGAACATGTCGCCAATGGTCAGATTGTCCTGAATATCAGTCCCGGGGCGGTTCGGGGTCTGGTTATTGGTAACGGTGCTCTGGAGTTCAGTGCCCGCTTCGGCGGTGTTCCGATGCAGGTCTTTATTCCGCTGCAGGCAGTGATGGCCATCTACGCCAAGGAAAATGGTGAGGGTATGGTGTTCGGCAGTGAGCCGGGAACCCCTGATCCGGATGGTCCTGGAGACAAGGATGACGGGCGCCCCCAAGGCGGTCCGGATGATCGTCCTTCAGGCAGGCCTACCCTGAAAGTGGTCAAGTAAAAACTGCCACTCCTTTCTATCTGAAAAGCCAGCGCATGCTGGCTTTTTTTATCCGCCGAACAGCTTGGCGTCCACCAGTCGGCAAAGCGTGTTAATGATCAGCAGAAGCAGCGGAGTCGCGTCCGCCGGATCGAGATTGTTGAGGGCGATCTCATGATCTTCCGGGTGGAGCAGGGACGTGATATCGGATTTTTCCCGCGCACTGAGAACCACCACCTGCATCTCACGGTCATGGGCGGCCTGAATTGCCTGGATCAGGTTGGCCTTGTGGCCGTCATCCACCACCACAAAGAGCAGGTCGCCGGGCTTCCCGATGGCCCGCACCTGTCGTGAAAACGTGTCGTTGAACCGGTTGTCCCGACAAATGGCGGAGTAGGTGGTGGCATCGGCGCCGAGGTTGATCGCCGGTAGCGCCGGCCGGTCATGCTCCAGGCGGTTGAGAAGGACGGTGCAGAAATACTGGGCCAGGATGTTGGCATTGCCGTTGGCACAGGTAATCAGCTTGCCATCCTGGAGCAGGGTGCTGACGAAGGCGTCAGCCGCGGGCTCGATCTGTGGCACTACGGTGGTTGCGGCCTGGGCCGTATGTTCCATATGGGTGGCGAACCACTGGCTGATTTGCTGTTCGGTATTGTCCATTGCGTATCTTACTCTGCCTGGATGGCGTTCCTGATCCATTGTACCCGGTATTTACTGGTCGTCCCCGGGATTATGCCTATTACGTCAATCCTGCTGCAGGCGTTCCACAGGCCATGTCGATGCAGGTAAAAGGAGACCGCCCTGAGAAGCTTGCGCTGCTTGCCGTAGGTGATTGAGCCCGCGGGATCGGTCAGGCTTCCGTTCCCGCGAAAGCGGACTTCGAAGAACACCAGGGTGTCGCCGTCCTGGCCGATCAGGTCGATCTCACCGCCCCGGTTGTAGACGTTCCTGTCGATAATCGTCACGCCGCGGCTTTTCAGGTAGCGTGCGGCGACGCCTTCGTAGTGATTACCCAGTTCTCGCTTGCCTTCCATGGCCTCAGTCCGTATCCGGTTCAGATTCTCTCCGGTTGGCTTGCATCCGGGGCATCTGTGTTCCGGGGCGTCTCCTGAGCCTCTTCCTTAGGCTGCCATTCCGGGAGAAGCTCCGGCGCGCCGTTGACGAACCGGGCCCAGAGCTGGTTCCGGTGAATGCTACCCTGACGGGTCATGGTCAACACTCCGGTCTGGCCGTTGATGGAGGCGGAATCGATCTGGCGCAACAGGGGAAGGCGCTTGCTCAGTTGCCAGGCATCCGCACCCATGGCGAACAGTCTGCCCAGCTGGCCCTGGGTCCCCTTCAGGTGTTCCCGGGCCTGGGCCCGGAGTTCGTTGTTTTCGCCCAGCACCCAGGGGATGTCGGTGAAAATGACATTATTGAGATCGCGATCACGGGATGGGTTGGGACTGCCGCCGTATACAATCGAAGGTGAGTACACTGGCAGGTCGCCGCCAAAGTAGAAGGCAAACAGTGGTTTGAACTGCCGGGCGACTGTGGGCTCGGCCACCATCACAATGGCATCCGCATCCTGGCGCCGACGGGCTTCGAATTCCACGTCGATACCAATGGTGCGCTCAACCTGGATGGCTCTGTTGCGAGAAACCGTAATCCCCAGCAGGTCAGCGGTTACGGTGCGCAGGTTGTCTTCCGGGAAAAAGCGCTCGATATCAAGGGCGATGCCATTGCGTTGCTGCAGCCGGGATAGCAGGGCGCGTTCCACCCGGTCGCCCCACTCGCCCTGGGGAATGAGAACCAGGACATGGTCGAGCCCTTCATCAACCAGCCGGTCTGCAATCTGGCGGGCCTCGTCCTCGGCGGATAGGCCATACTGATAAAGGCCATCCGGCGGATTGGCGCCTTCCGGCAGATAGTTCAGACCCAGCGCCGGAACGGGAAGGGTGTTCATGTTTGCAAGCGCTGCGAGTGCTTCCTTCTCGAGCGGACCGACGATGAGGTCAAAACCGCCGGATGAAAGCTCATTGTACAGTCCGGCGAAATCTTCGCCGGAGGTGTTGATAACCCGAATATCGGTCTTGCTGCGATCCGCGGACTCGTCCATGTAATAGGCCGATAGGAAGCCATCCCGGATCGCTTTTCCGGCACTGGCAAACGGTCCCTCCAGAGGCAGCGCCAGAGCAATCTTCTCCGGACGGCTGGTTGCCAGTGTGGCAATCAGCTGCAGCTCTGACGGCGGCACCTGGGCCGCCGGGTGTCCTGGCCAGTTGTTTTGCCAGCGGCGCACGATGCGCCCCTGCTCATCCAGGTTGACGCCCGGTTGCCGGCTCAGGGCGGCGAGTTCCAGCCAGCCCTGGTTCTCGTAGCCTATGGCCTCAGCGCTGGCATCGGCCAACTCCTGGTCTGACAGGTTGTTCAGTAATGCCCAGATGCGGTCATGCACCGTTTGTACGTCCGCCTCAGGATCGGTTTGTGCCAGCAGCATCAGGGTCATCGCCGCCCCGACACGGTTGCCGGCAAGCTCGTAGGTCCTGGCCTGGAGGTCTGCGGCACGGCCCATCTGATCGGGCGCGTAATCAATGAAGGCATCCGGGGTGAGTGTGGCAGCGATGGATCTTGCCCAGTCACTGTCTTCAAGCGTCGTGGCGCTGGTCATCGCCAGCAGGCGCTTTTCGCCCTCCAGCCCCGGCGCCATCTGGTCCAGTTGAGCACTTTGGAGTATGGTGCGTGCGTCCTCGTGATTGCCCTGACTCTGGAAGCGGGCGGTAATCCGCAGCAGGTACTGTTGTGCAGTTGTCCGGTTGTCTTCGCCGGCGGCAAGCTCGAGGGCTTCGCTCGGGGTCTGGGCAACGTGGGAATCCAGGTTGACGGTGGCGCACCCGGATAACAGCAGGAACACCGACAGAAAACTGGCCAGAACAGGCTGGTTGATAGACTTCTTGATCATGACAAGCTTGGCTCACTCCGGATGATTGGGCTTGAGACGCCGCATTAACGGTGGCAAGTTTAACAGCTCCGGGGGTATTTCACATGACCACGCTGTCATGCTCTGACACCAAAAAAGGCATGGGGTGCAAAGATTGGCTAAAGAAACGGCGGACGCCGTGAAAGAAAACGGGCCGGCAGGTGATGGGCCAGGCACCCTGTACATCGTGGCCACGCCCATCGGTAACCTCGAGGATCTGTCCCCGCGGGCGGAGAAGGTTCTGTCATCGGTAGCAGTTGTTGCCGCCGAAGATACCCGTCACAGCGGCCGACTGCTGCAGCATCTTGGCCTTCGCAAACCGATGATAGCCCTGCATGAGCATAACGAGCGCGACCGGGTCGATCATGTCCTGAAGGAGTTGCAGTCCGGAAAAGATCTCGCCCTGGTCTCTGATGCCGGAACGCCCCTCATTTCTGATCCAGGATACGTTGTGGTTCGGAAGGCGAGGGCGCTGGGAATTCGGGTCAGCCCGATTCCGGGGCCGTGCGCTCTGGTGACCGCCCTCAGTGCTGCCGGCCTGCCCACCGACCGTTTCCTGTTTGCCGGTTTCCTGCCGGCCAAACGCTCGGGTAGAAAGGCTGCCCTGGAAGCGCTCCGGCGCGAGCAGGCGACGCTGGTGTTCTACGAGTCGCCCCATCGGATTCTGGACACTCTGGCGGATCTGGTGGCGGTGCTGGGCAGTGAGCGCGAGCTGGTGCTGGGGCGAGAGTTGACCAAAACCTTCGAGACGTTCTACAGCGGTACTGCCGAGGCTGTTCTGGCAGAGTTGCAGGCGGACCCCCATGGAAGCCGGGGGGAGTTTGTCGTGGTCGTGCGCGGTGCCGAGAGTCTGGATGAGAGCGATGCTCAGTCGGGGCTGGATGTGGATAAGCTGCTGGCCCTGCTCCTGGCCGAGCTCCCGGTCAAGAAGGTGGCGAAGATCGTTGCCGAGCTGACCGGTGGCTCCAAGAATGAGCTGTATCAGCGGGCGCTCGCGCTCAAGGATCGCTGACCTGCCCGGGCAGGTTTTCCTTGCATGCCGGAAGGCGCGGGAGTATTGTCACGCCCGAGCTCGCCAGACAGTCGCCGCCGGTCCGCCGGGGGAGGAAAGTCCGGGCTCCGCAGGGCAAGGTGCCAGGTAACGCCTGGGCGGCGTGAGCCGACGGAAAGTGCAACAGAAAGTATACCGCCTAAGCGCCTCCGGGCGCCGGTAAGGGTGAAATGGTGCGGTAAGAGCGCACCGCGTGGCTGGCAACAGACCACGGCGATGGTAAACCCCACCTGGAGCAAGACCAAATAGGAATCCAATGGCGTGGCCCGCGCTGGATTCGGGTAGGTTGCTTGAGGTCTGTGGTGACGCAGACCCTAGATGAATGACTGTCCAAGACAGAACCCGGCTTATCGGCGAGCTCTCCTTTCCTTTCTGTGACGTGTGCAATTCTCAAGACTGATTCTTTATAGCCAAAAAATCTTAAACCTAACTTGTCATCTTCAGAACTATCCGCAGGTGTTTGATTTCCTTTTGTTTCTTTTCCGTAATATCGCCCTCCAGGTAAATCTTCGCTCGTAACCTCTTGTCATAAAAGGAACTTTTGCAAGACCGACGCTATTTGCGGCGCTTGCATTGTGTATGGCGTGTTTCTATAGTGTGCAGAAGTGGGAAAAAGTGGTTTCTAGTGGTTTTTTGTGGTTTTCAGCTACCCCCGAGACGGTGTAAATGAGCAATTTTCTGGGCAGTCATGCCATCAACATGGATGCGAAGGGTCGCCTGGCGATCCCCTCCAAGGTCCGCGAGGAGCTCTCGCAGATCTGTGGTGGCCGCATTGTGGTGACGGCCAATGCTGACGAAGAGCGCTGTCTTCTGGTGTATCCGGAGCCCGAGTGGGAGGTTCTGCGCCCCAAGATTGAAGCCCTGCCCAACATGAACAAAGCCGCCAGGCGCCTGCAGCGTCTGTTGCTCGGTAATGCTGCACCCATGGAGCTGGACTCCGCGGGTCGTATCCTGATTCCACCCACACTTCGAAGCTACGCCCATCTGGAGAAGAAGCTCATGCTGATCGGTCAGGGCAAGAAGCTGGAGCTCTGGAGCGAAGAGCGCTGGTTTGCCTGGCTGGACGAGTCTTCAGGCGATGATGATATGCCGCCGGAAATGGAGGCGCTTTCACTATGACTTCCGAACACAACCAGAAGGACGGAGCAGGCTACGCCCATCGCTCGGTGCTTCTGGATTCGGCGGTCGATTATCTTGTTGGCGACCCCGATGGCAGATATGTGGACGGCACCTTCGGTCGCGGCGGTCATAGCCGACTGATTCTGGAACGCCTGGGCCCGAAAGGCCATCTGCTCGGATTCGACAAGGATCCTGAGGCGATCCGTGTCGCCGAGGCCCTGGCAGCCGAAGACCCACGCTTCTCCTGGTTTCACGGCTCATTCGCCGAACTAGCTCTTGCCATGGCTCGTCGTGACTGGGAGGAAATCGACGGTCTGCTGCTGGATCTCGGAGTCTCTTCGCCGCAGCTTGACGATCCCTCCCGCGGCTTCAGCTTCATGCGCGATGGTCCGCTGGACATGCGCATGAATCCGCACCAGTCGCCGAGCGCAGCAGAGTGGCTGGCCAGTGCGGATGAGAAAGACATTGCGGATGTGATCTGGCGGTACGGAGAGGAAAGGTTTTCCCGCCGTATCGCCCGTCTCGTTGTGGAGCGTCGTCAGGAGGCCCCAATCGAGACTACAAGGCAATTGGCGGAGCTGGTCAGTGAAGCCGTGCCGAAGAAGGAAAAGCACAAGCACCCTGCGACCCGGACTTTCCAGGCCATCCGAATCTATATCAATCGGGAGCTGGAGGATCTGGAGGTCTGTCTCCGGGCGGCGGCCGAGCACCTGGCACCCGGCGGCAGGCTGGTTGTGATCAGCTTCCATTCCCTGGAGGACCGACTGGTGAAACGGTTCATGCGGGACCTGGCACGGGGCCCGAAACTGCCCAGGGGGATACCGGTGACCGCCGATCAGGAACAGTCGGCGTTCCGGCTGGTGGGAAAGGCTGCCAAGGCCGGCGCAGAGGAAGTCAGCGACAACGTCCGGGCCCGCAGTGCAGTGATGCGGGTGCTTGAGAGAATCGACAGAAACGATAAAACGCAGGGGAGCGCGTGATCATGGGCGCGGTAGCCATAGAACAACCGGTCAAGACGACACGGCTGAACAAACAGAGAGTTCGCGACGGTGTTGCCACCGCGGTACGAATTTCGCAGCAGGTATTTGACGCCACCCGCCAGAAGCGGGTGCTGGTTTCTCTGGGGCTGATGGCTGTGCTGGTGGCGTCGTCCATCGGTGTGGTAGTGAGTGCCCATGAAAACCGGGAGCTGTTCAACACGTTGTCCGAGCTACAGGCCCAGCGAGATCACTACCAGAGAGAATGGAGCCAGCTGCTGCTCGAGCAGAGCGCGCTCAGTGCCCATGGACGTGTGGAAGCTCTCGCCTCCGAACGGCTCGGGATGGTTGTTCCTGGCCGCGAAGATATTGTCCTGGTGCCGCTGATGTCGCCGGCATCGACCCGGTAAGCCGATAACAACAACATTCACAAAACGTCAGGGTGATCGAATTGTCCGGTCAGGGAACAGAGACAACATGGGGCCAACGGGTGGCTGCTGGGCTGAAAGCCTGGCGGTTCGGCACTGTGCTGGGTGTCTTCCTGCTGGTGATTGCCACCCTGGCGTGGCGGCTCGTGGACCTGCACGTGGTGGACAACGAATTTCTGCGCAAGCAGGGGGACGTCCGCACCATCCGTGTCGAGACCATCGATGCCCACCGTGGCGTTATCAGTGACCGTCACGGTGAACCTCTGGCGGTGAGTACCCCGGTCCAGACGATCTGGGCCAACCCCTCGGAAACCGATCCGGATGAGCCCCGGCTGACCAATCTGGCGCGCCTGCTGGACATCAGTGAGGCCCGGTTGCGTGAGCGACTCCGGGATTACGCCGGTCGGGAATTCATCTATCTGCGCCGTAAGGTTCAGCCCTCACTTGCCAGGGATGCGATGGCGCTGGACATCAATGGTATCTATAGCCGTCAGGAATACCGTCGTTACTACCCGGCAGGGGAAGTGACCGCTCACGTCGTCGGCTTCACCAATATTGATGAACAGGGTCAGGAGGGCATTGAGCTGGCCTACGACGACTGGCTCTCCGGGGAGTCCGGCCGCAAGCGGGTCCTCAAGGACAACCGTGGCAGGGCAATCAAGGATCTGACCCTGATCCGGGATGCCCAGCCGGGACAGCAACTCGAGCTGAGCCTCGACCTCCGTCTGCAGTACCTGGCATACCGTGAGCTGAAAGCGGTGGTCAATGCCCATAAGGCACGTGGCGGTACCCTGGTCATGCTTGATGTGGACACCGGTGAGGTTCTGGCAATGGTCAACCAGGGCTCCTACAACCCCAATGACCGGAGCCAGCTGGCGGCGGAGAATCTGCGTAACAAGGCGATTACCGACCTGTTTGAACCCGGTTCAACCATGAAGCCGATTACCGTGGCGGCAGCCCTGGAGTCCGGTCTTTATAAGCCTGGTGACACCGTTGATACCTCCCCCGGCTTTCGCCGGTTTGGCCGTTTTACCATCCGTGACCATCGCAATTACGGCGTACTGGATCTCAACGGCATAATTGTAAAATCCAGTAACGTGGGGATCAGCAAGATCGCGTCGGAAATCGGTGGTGACGTGATTCGGGATTTATACAGTCGCCTGGGACTCGGTCAGCCCACCGGCGTGGGCTTTCCGGGCGAGGCTGTCGGCGTGTTGCCGGCTCCGCCCAAGTGGCGTCCGGTGGAGGAAGCCACCCTGTCCTATGGCTACGGTATGAGCGTGAATGCCCTGCAGCTGGCACAGGCCTACATGGTTCTGGCCAATGGTGGCATCCGATATCCGTTGAGTCTGCTCAAGGTGGACGAGCCGCCCCGGGGCCAGCGGGTGCTGTCCGAGGGTGTGGCACACGAGGTCCGGCAAATGCTGGGGCAGGTTGTCGAGAAAGGTACCGGTAAGCGTGCCCAGCCTGGTTTTTATTCCGCTGGCGGCAAGACGGGAACTGTTCATCTCGTCGGCGCTCAAGGTTATGAAGACAGTCAGTACAAGGCGATTTTTGCCGGTATGGCACCGATTGATAATCCGAGAATCGTTACCGTTGTGGCCGTTGATGCGCCGCAGTCCGGGGAATATTACGGCGGTGAAGTCGCCGCTCCTGTGTTCGCCCGGGTTATGAGTGACGCACTGCGACTGCTGAATGTGAAGCCTGAACTGGAAGTCACCGGCTCGCCTGGCGAGTCGCCGACGACCGGGGAGCGAGGTTAATCCTATGTGCATCGCATCGCTCAGCACTTTGTTGCATGGCATTGTCGAGGTGCCGTCGGTCTTCGATGTCACCATTCACGGGTTGAAAACCGACAGCCGCGAGGTCCGGTCCGGTGACGCCTTCGTTGCGCTCGCCGGTGCGCGAACGCCGGCGGATTTTTATGTCGACAAGGCCATTGAGGCGGGAGCGACGGTGGTATTGCTGGAATCGGCCGTGGCGGGTGAGTGTGCCGAGCATCATGGCGCGCTGATTGTGCCCGTGGTCGGGTTGCGGGAGCACCTTGGTCGCCTGGCAGACCGGTTTTTTGAGCACCCCTCGCAACGGCTGCGACTGGTCGGCGTCACTGGTACCAATGGCAAGACCTCGGTCTCCCAGTACATTGCGCGCCTGCTCAAGGATACCGGAACCCCCTGCGGGGTGATCGGCACGTTGGGCTATGGCATGCCCGATGCTCTGCAGCCGGCGACTCACACCACGCCGGATGTGGTGCAGGTCAATCGGGTGTTGTATCGGATCCTGGCCCAGGGAGGGCGGGCCGCGGCCATGGAGGTGTCCTCCCATGCACTCGATCAGGGGCGGGTGGACAAGCTCACCATGACCGGTGCGGTCTTCACCAACCTGACCCGGGATCACCTGGATTATCACGGTTCGATGGAGGCCTATGGCGCCGCCAAGGCAAAGCTGTTCGAGCGTGAGGAACTGCACTTTGCAGTAATCAATTTCGACGACCCGTTCGGACGCCAGCTGTATGGCCAGCTGGAGGGCAAGTGTGATCGGGTCAGGTACAGCCTGCACGAAGCCCAGACCGAGCTCTGGCTCAGAGAATTCCGCCCGACCGATGACGGATTCGAGGCTGCCGTTGACGGCGAATGGGGAGCATTTGATATTCGCGTGCCCCTGATGGGCAGCTTCAATGCCAGCAATGTGTTGGCGGCGATGGCGGCGGTCCTGAGCCTTGGCGTGCCAGCGGAACGGGTCCGGGAGGCAGTTGCCCGGCTGGTGCCGCCACCGGGTCGACTGGAACGGTTTTCCGGAAGCAACGGTGTCCGGGTGGTGGTGGATTATGCCCACACCCCCGATGCGCTTTCCAATGCCCTGTCAGCGCTTCGGCCGCATGTCACGGGGCGGCTGATCTGTGTCTTTGGCTGCGGGGGTGACCGGGATTCCGGCAAGCGGCCGGATATGGCGCGGGAGGCCGAGCAGCTTGCCGACGAGGTCATTGTCACTGACGACAATCCTCGCACTGAGACGCCCGCGGCGATCGTCCGGGATATCATGACCGGTTTTGCCAGTCCGGAGCGCGTGACGGTAATTCATGACCGCGCAGAGGCCATCCAGACTGCAATTTCCATGGCAGGGCCGGATGACCTGGTTCTGGTTGCCGGCAAGGGCCATGAGGCCTATCAGGAAGTCGCCGGCCAGAAACTGCCGTTCAGCGATACCGAGCAGGTCAGGCATTGCCTGAAGCTCAATGGAGGTGTGGCATGATGCGCGCCTTTTCGCTGGCAGAGGCTCGTGACTGGACCGGTGCCGAGTGCTCCGGACGCGCACTGGAGGCTGTCCGGTTCAATGGCGTTTCGACGGACACCCGGACGC
The DNA here is from genome assembly GCA_018623515.1 of Marinobacter sp. Taxonomy (GTDB): domain Bacteria; phylum Pseudomonadota; class Gammaproteobacteria; order Pseudomonadales; family Oleiphilaceae; genus Marinobacter. The sequence continues at coordinate 10,765 of JAAZVL010000029.1, read as the reverse complement.
TGGCGAAAGGAGATCTGTTCGTTGCCCTTCGCGGTGAGAACTTTGACGGGCACCGGTTCCTGGCCAAGGCACAGGAGGCCGGCGCGGTGGCCGTGGTGGTGGACACTGAAGACCACACTGTCAGCCTTCCACAACTTGTTGTGCAAGACACCGTTGAGGCCCTGGCCCGGCTGGCAGAGGGCAACCGCAAAGAAAGCGGGGTGCAACTGATCGCAGTCACCGGAAGCAGCGGCAAGACCACGGTCCGGGAAATGACCGCGGCGATACTGTCGCGCATGGGACCGACCCTGGCAACCGAGGGCAACCTGAACAACCACATCGGGGTGCCGCTGACGCTGTTCCGTCTGGCCCCGGAACACCGGTTTGCTGCCATCGAGCTGGGGGCCAGCGGCCTGGGCGAGATTGCCCATACCGTGGCGGTCGCCAGACCCCAGGTAGTCATCCTGACCAACGCGGGTCAGGCCCACCTGGAAGGTTTCGGGAGCTATGAAAACATTGTCCGGGCCAAGGGCGAGATTATCGAGGGGGTCGCCGAGGGCGGACTGGTGGTTCTGAATCGCGATGACCCTGCCTTCGGCCAATGGCTTGAGCGGGCTGGTGAACGCAGGGTTGTCAGTGTCAGCCGTCTCGGGCATCCGGACGCGGATTACCGGGTCACGAATGTCACAGTGTCCGGTGCCGGGCAACAGCTGTCTGTGGCCGGCCCCGAGGGCTGGTCCTGCGAGCTGAACCTGCCGATGCCGGGGGACCACAACCGGAGCAATGCTCTGATGGCGATTGCCGCAACCCGGGAGCTCGGCGCCACCGATGAGCAACTGGAGCAAGGTCTGGCCGGCGTCCGCTCAGTCAAGGGTCGACTGCAGATGCTGGAGCTGGGCCGCGGACTGACCCTGATTGATGACAGTTACAACGCCAACCCGGCTTCCATGAAGGCTGCGGTCGCCGTACTGGCTGAACAGGCGGGACAGCGGCTGGCGGTCTTCGGTGCCATGGCCGAGCTGGGGCCGGATGCGCGGGCCCTGCACGCCGAGGTGGGTCTGGCCGCGAAGGAAAGGGGCATCGACCGCCTGCTGGTGGTGGGGCCCGGTTGTGAAGGTTATGTGGATGGATTCGGGCCGGAAACCGAGCAGTTTCCGACCCATGAAGCGGCAGTGAATGCCATCGTCAGTACCCTGGATTCTGAAACCACTGTGCTGGTGAAAGGTTCTCGCAGTTCCGCCATGGATCGCGTGGTGGAGGGAATTAAAGAAAAGGTGAATAACTAATGCTGCTCTGGCTGACAGAGGTTCTATCACAATATTTCTCCGAACTGACGGTGTTTCAGTACCTGACGCTGCGCGCGATTCTGGGAATTCTGACCGCACTGCTGATCTCGCTGATTATCGGTCCGATGATGATCCGCAAGCTCAGCCAGTACCAGATCGGTCAGGCGGTACGGGATGACGGGCCCCAGACCCACCTCAGCAAGGCCGGGACTCCGACCATGGGGGGCGCGCTGATCCTGGTGGCCATTGCCATCAGTACTCTGCTGTGGGCGGATCTGACCAACCGTTACGTGTGGATCACGCTGCTGGTGACCATGGCGTTTGGGGCCATTGGCTGGGTCGATGACTATCGCAAGGTGGTGGAGCGCAATCCGCGGGGACTGCCGGCGAAATGGAAATATTTCTGGCAGTCGGTGATCGGCGCCAGTGCAGCGATTTTCCTGTATTTCAGCTCCGCGCTGCCCCAGGAAACCTCCCTGTACCTGCCGTTCCTGAAGGACGTGTCCCTGACCCTCGGCCCGGTGCTGTTCATCCTGCTTAGTTATTTCGTGATTGTGGGCAGCAGCAACGCGGTGAACCTGACCGACGGCCTCGATGGCCTCGCGATCATGCCTACCGTTATGGTGGCCGGCGCGCTGGCCATATTCGCCTACGTGTCCGGGCATGCACAGTTTGCCAATTACCTGCTCATCCCCCATCTGCCGGGAACCGGTGAACTCATCATTTTCTGCGGCTCGCTGGTGGGTGCGGGCCTGGGTTTCCTGTGGTTCAACACCTATCCGGCCCAGGTCTTCATGGGCGATGTGGGGGCACTGGCCCTGGGGGCTGCCCTTGGCGTGGTGGCGGTCATTGTCCGGCAGGAAATCGTGCTGTTCATCATGGGCGGGGTGTTCGTAATGGAGACCATCTCGGTGATTCTTCAGGTGGCGTCATTCCGCCTGACCGGTCGCCGGATCTTCCGGATGGCCCCGTTGCACCATCATTTCGAATTGAAAGGCTGGCCGGAACCCCGCGTTATCGTGCGGTTCTGGGTGGTCACTGTGGTTCTGGTCCTGATTGGCCTGGCCAGTCTGAAGATACGATAGGGTAACGTTACGGCTATGAGTGTCATTGCTTCGGATCGTCGCACATTGGTGGTAGGGCTCGGCAAGACCGGGCTTTCCTGCGTGCGCTACCTGTCCGAACAGGGCCGGGAGGTCGCTGTGGCGGATAGCCGCGCCGCCCCGCCGGGCCTCGATGAGCTGCGCTCGAACTGGCCGGAAGTGCCGGTTCACCTGGGCGCGTTCGATGCCGAACTGTTCGCCGGCTTCAATGAGCTGGTGGTCAGCCCCGGCATCAGCATTGCCGAGCCCGCGATCGCAGGCGCGTCGGAGCGCGGTGCCCGGATCCGGGGCGATATCGATCTGTTTGCCGAGGCGGCGGATGCACCGATCATTGCCATCACCGGTTCCAACGGCAAGACCACGGTCACCACACTGGTGGGCGAGATGGCCAAGGCGGCGGGTCGGAAGGTGGAAATCGGCGGCAACATCGGTACTCCCGCCCTGGATCTGCTTGGGCGCGGCGCGGATCTGTACGTGCTGGAGCTGTCCAGTTTCCAGCTGGAGACCACCGACGAACTGAATGCCCTGGCCGCGACGGTCCTCAATGTCAGCGATGACCACATGGACCGTTATCCGAACAAGATGGCCTACTTCCAGGCCAAGCAGCGGATATTCCGGGGCGCGAAAAATGCCATCGTCAACCTGGACGATGCCCTGAGTACACCTATGGCCCGTGACACCCTGCGGTTCCTGTGCTTCGGCTTCCACCGGGTAAATCCGGATACGTTCAGTACCCGGGAAGACGATGAGGGCACCTGGATTACCTTCGGGTTCGACAACCTGCTGCTGACCAGCGAACTGCGGCTGCTGGGTCATCATAACGTCAGCAACGTCATGGCGGCGCTGGCCCTTGGCCATGCCGCGGGATTCCCGATGGACGTGATGTTGCAGGTGGCACGGGAATTTCGGGGCCTGCCCCACCGCTGCGAGTTCGTCCGCAGTTTCGACGGCGTTGACTACATCAATGATTCCAAGGGCACCAACGTGGGTGCCACGGTGGCGGCCATCGAGAGCCTGGCTCCGGAGCAGGGCAAGGTGATACTGATCGCAGGTGGTGATGGCAAGGGGGCTGACTTTTCACCCCTGGAGGGTCCGGTCGCGCTTTTCTGCCGGGCGGTGGTACTCATCGGCACGGACGCAGACCGGATAGGGGGTGCCATTGGTAGCGGCGTTCATACAGTTCGGGCCGGCACTCTGGCAGAAGGGGTCTCCGCTGCCCGGAAAGCAGCACGGCCGGGTGATCGGGTGCTGCTGTCCCCGGCGTGCGCCAGCTTTGACATGTTCCGCGACTATCAGGATCGCGGTGACCAGTTCCGAACCCTGGTGGAGGCCCTGTGATGTCAGCCGGAATCAGCCTCCCGAACCGTAACAGTTGGCTGGGCGAGATCCAGCCACTGCCGGTGCTGGTGATCAGCGCAGCAGCGTTGCTGGTGGTCGGTGTGGTGATGATTTCATCCGCGTCCATGGACATGGCGACGGAAACCATGGGTAACAGCTACCACTATGTGATCCGTCAGTTGCTGTTTGCCGCCATGGGTTGCGTCATGGCCCTGGTGGCGGTCAACGTGCCGGTTGCGTGGTGGGAGCGCAGTGGCTGGTTGTTGCTGGGTATCGGCCTGCTGGTTCTGGTGCTGGTACTGACCCCCATGGGGCGCACGGTCAATGGTTCCACCCGCTGGATTCCGTTTGGCCTGTTCAACGTGCAGGTGTCCGAGGTGGCAAAACTGTGCCTGATTGCCTACCTCGCCGGTTATGTGGTGCGCCGCCGGGACGAGCTGCTCAATACCTGGCCCGGCTTCCTGAAGCCGCTGGTGGTATTGGGGGTGGCCTCGGTCCTTCTGGTTATCCAGCCGGATTTCGGTGCCACGGTGGTACTGGTGACAGCAGCGGCGGGCATGATTTTTCTCAGCGGCGTCCGGTTGACCCGGTTCGTGCCGCTGATCGCGATCCTGGTGGCGCTTGGTTCCGTGCTGGTACTCACGCAGCCCTATCGGCTGAAGCGGGTGGTGAGTTACCTGGATCCCTGGAAAGACCAGTTTGATAGCGGATACCAGTTGACCCAGTCGCTGATTGCCTTCGGCCGTGGTGAGTGGGCCGGCGTTGGCCTTGGCAACTCGATCCAGAAGCTGTTCTATCTGCCCGAGGCCCACACCGACTTCATCTTCGCCATCATCGCCGAAGAGTTCGGGCTGCTGGGGTCATTGCTGGTGTTGGCCCTGTTTACCGTGCTGGTTGTTTCGGGCTTCGTGATTGCCCGCAGGGCCGAGAAGGCCGCCATGCCGTTTGGCGCCTGCTTTGCCTATGGCCTGACGCTTCTGATCGGGCTGCAGGCGGGGATCAACATGGCTGTGAGTACCGGGCTGCTGCCGACCAAGGGCCTGACCCTGCCGCTGGTTAGCTATGGCGGGTCGAGCCTGATGATTACCTGTGTGTGTATCGGTGTACTGGCCCGGATTGAAATGGAACGGCTGGACAAGGTGCGCGAAGCCGGTGAGAAAAACAGTTCAAAGAAACGGGGACGGGCGGTGTATGACTGAGTCCCGTCGCTTCCTGATGATGGCCGGTGGCACCGGGGGCCACGTGTTCCCGGCCCTGGCGACCGCCCGGGCCCTGGAATCCCGGGGGCATGAGGTGTACTGGTTGGGTGCGACCGGCGGAATGGAGCAGCGGCTGATCGGCGAGACCGATATCCCGTTGTCGCTCATTCACGTTTCGGGCCTGCGGGGCAAGGGCAAGCTGGCCCTGTTGCTGGCGCCGTTCCGCCTGATGCGGGCACTGGGAGAAGCATTCACTGTCGTGCGGCGGATCCGCCCCGACTGTGTCGTTGGCATGGGCGGATTCGTGACCGGCCCGGGCGGGCTGGCCGCCTGGCTGACCCGTACGCCACTGGTGATCCACGAACAGAACGCAATTGCCGGGATGACCAACCGGATTCTGGTGCGGTTTGCCAACACCGTGCTGGAAGCGTTCCCGGGCAGTTTCGGCGCAGACGTGGTGACCCGCTGCACCGGTAACCCGGTGCGCCAGGATCTGGCCAGTCTGCCAGAGCCGGAAACCCGCATGGCAGGCCGGTCCGGTCAGCTGCGGGTTCTGGTGGTTGGCGGCAGCCTGGGGGCACGGGTGTTCAACCAGCAGTTGCCCGAGGCCCTGGCGCTGATCCCTGAGGCGGAAAGGCCGGAGGTTCGTCATCAGTGTGGTGAGAAGAACCTGGACGAGGCGAAAGCCGCCTACGAAGCCGAGGGAGTCGTGGCCAGCATCGAACCGTTTATCAAGGATATGGCCGAGGCCTATAGCTGGGCCGATGTGGTGATCTGTCGTTCGGGAGCATTGACGGTATCCGAGCTTTGCGCGGCGGGTATCGGGGCGGTCCTGGTGCCGTTTCCCCATGCCGTGGACGACCATCAGACCGCCAATGCCAGGCAGATGGTAGATGCGAAGGCGGCGGTGCTGATTCCACAGCCAAAACTGACACCGGCAGTCCTGGCTGAAACCCTGCAAGACCTGGCAAAGGACCGGACCAGGGTCATGAATATGGCGAAGGCAGCACGAACGCTGGCCCGCCCGGATGCAACGGAGAGAGTCGTGAATTACTGTCTGGAGGCCGCCAATGGCTGACGCAACCAATCCGCCACTGGTCTATCAGGTGCCCGAGATGCGCCGGATCCGCCATATCCATTTTGTCGGAATCGGTGGCGCCGGTATGAGCGGTATTGCCGAGGTCCTGAAGAACCAGGGCTACGAGGTGTCCGGTTCCGACCTGAAGGAAGGGCCGGTGACCGATCGGCTGAAGTCCCTCGGCGTCGAGGTCCAGATCGGACACCGGGAAGAAAACAGCGCGCGGGCGGATGTGGTCGTGGTGTCCACGGCGGTCAAGTCTGACAACCCGGAAGTGGCGGCCGCGCGGAGCCGCAGGGTACCGATTGTACCGCGGGCCGAGATGCTGGCGGAGATCATGCGCTACCGCCACGGTATTGCCGTGGCCGGCACCCATGGCAAGACCACGACCACCAGTCTGATTGCCTCGGTTCTGGGCGAGGCAGGCCTTGATCCCACGTTCGTGATCGGCGGCAAGCTGAACAGTGCCGGCACCAACGCCCAGCTGGGTGGCTCCCGCTACCTGGTGGCGGAAGCGGATGAGAGTGATGCCTCCTTCCTGCACCTGACCCCGGTGATTTCCGTGGTCACCAACATCGAAGCCGACCATATGGATACCTATGGCGGTGATGTTGAAAAGCTGAAGCAGACGTTTGTCGATTTTCTCCACAACCTGCCGTTCTACGGCGTGGCCGTAATGTGTGTGGATGACGACTACGTGCAGGAAATCATTCCGAGAATCTCCCGGGCCATCGTCACCTACGGTATCGACAACCCCGAGGCGGATTACCGGGCCGAGCAGATTACCTCCGATGGTCTGAAAACCCGTTTTGTGGTCAAGCGCCCGGGTGGTCGGAGTGACCTGCCGGTGGAGTTACGGATGCCCGGTCGCCATAACGTGTTGAATGCTCTCGCGGCCATTGCCGTTGCCACCGACGAAGGTGTGGCGGATGAGGCCATCTGCAAGGGGCTGGCCGGATTTGCCGGCGTTGGCCGTCGCTTCCAGGTATACGGCGATTACCAGACCCCGAAAGGCACCATCACCCTGGTGGACGATTACGGTCATCACCCGACCGAGGTGGAGGCAGTGATCCGTGCCGCCCATGACGCCTGGCCGGACCGCCGGCTGGTGATGCTGTATCAGCCGCACCGGTATACCCGCACCCGTGACCTCTACGAGGACTTCGTCCGGGTGCTGTCGGAAGTGGACGGTCTGCTGCTGATGGACGTGTATTCCGCAGGCGAACCGGCGATTCCGGGCGCGGATGGCCGCTCCCTGTGCCGGAGTATTCGCCAGCGCGGCAGGGTGGAACCGGTGTTTGTCGAGGACAACAGTGAAATCGAGAGCCTGCTGGCCAACGTGCTGCAGGATGGCGACCTGCTGATTACCCAGGGCGCCGGCGATATTGGTGGTGTGGCTGCCCGGTTGGCGGCGGCGGGAGTGATTTCTGGTGACTGATATGCACCACAGCGAAATACAGGATTATCAGGCAGATCCGGAGCTGGTTAAGGCACTGGGCCGGGTTGCCGTCTTCATGGGCGGCGATTCCGCCGAGCGCGAGGTTTCCCTGAAGAGTGGGAAAGCCGTGCTGGCGGCCCTGCAATCTGCCGGCGTGGATGCCTTTGGGGTGGATGTCCGGGGTTGCCTGCTGAAAACCGTCGAGGATCCGGATTTTGATCGCGTGTTTATTGCCCTGCACGGTCGTGGCGGCGAAGACGGAACGCTGCAGGCGATCCTGTCCCAGGCCGGTATTCCCTACACGGGAAGCGAGATGCTGGCCTCGGCCCTGGCCATGGACAAGCTCCGCACCAAGTACGTGTTCGAAGGCTGCGGCCTGCCGACACCAAAATTCCGGGCCATGACCGCGGAGGATGAAGCCGGCAGGATTCTGGCCGAGCTGCGGCCACCCCTGAGCGTCAAGCCGGCGCACGAGGGCTCCAGTATCGGCATCCGCAAGGTGCGGACCGAGTCCGAGCTGGTGGATGCCTACCGGGCTGCTGCCGCCATGGACGATCTGGTGCTGGTGGAAGAGTGGATCGAAGGTCCGGAGTTCACCGTGAGTCTGCTGCAGGACCGGGCTCTCCCGGCCATCGGCCTGAGTGCCAGCACCGACCACGCGTTTTACGACTATGAAGCCAAGTACCTGGCCGACGACACCCATTACCGGATTCCCTGCGGGCTGGCGCCCGAGGATGAGCTTCGGCTCCAGCACCTTGCCTTGGATGCGTTCCGGGTGGTGGGGTGCCGGACCTGGGGGCGGGTGGATGTCATGCAGGATGCTGACGGCCGTTTCTGGCTGCTCGAGGTGAACACCGTGCCCGGCATGACCGACCACAGCCTGGTGCCGATGGCGGCGCGGGCAGCCGGCATTGGCTTTGAGGAACTCGTGGTGCGGATACTTCGCGACACCCTGGAGGATGCGAATGCTTGAGAACCTGCTGATCCGGAGTCGGGCGTTTCCGTCCGAGCCCCCGCGGCGCCGGGGGGCGACGTCCCTCGGTCCCGAGCGGGACCGGTTTGGTGTTCTCAAGGGCATTCTCGCGGCCGTGCCCTGGTTGCAGGTGGGGCTCGGTGCCCTGATCGTGCTGTTGGCCGCGATGGTGCCCTGGGGGACCGGCAAGGTTCTGGGCGCTATGGATCAGCAGATTCTGGCGATCGACGTCAACGGTGATTTTGTCGGGGACAGTCGGGTGGCCATCGAACGACAAGCGGGCAACTGGATCGGGAAGAGCTACTTTGCGACCGATCTGTCCGATATCAAGGAAGAGTTGGAGCAACGTCCCTGGGTTGCCTCTGCCGCGGTACGCCGGGTCTGGCCGGATCGGCTGGTGATTGATATCCGGGAGAAGAAGCCGCTGGCCTACTGGACCGACGGCCGCCTGGTCAGCCGCACCGGTGAGCTGTTTACGCCACCCAATCCCGAAGTGGCGGGCCGCCTGCCCCGGCTGGCAGGCCCGGATGAGCGGGTGCGTGAGGTCATCGGGATGGCCCAGACCATGAACGACCGGCTGGTCAGCCACGGACTGGGCTTCGCCGGGCTGGCGCTGGAAGCCCGGGGCGCCTGGACCCTGACTCTGGCGAACGGCATCGAGGTGGTGCTTGGCAGGGACCAGGTGGATGAGCGTTTTGAACGCTTCATGACGGTTTACGAGACCCGGCTGGCGTCCCGGTCGGATGAAGTCAGCAGGGTGGATGCCCGCTACACCAATGGTGTTGCGGTGCAGTGGAAGCAGGCGGTCGCCGCTTCCGGACCGAATTCATAGCAATTTAACGACAGACCAACGGTTTGGTGGAACACATGTCATCGGTTGAAACGGAAAACATGATTGTTGGCCTCGATATCGGAACCTCGAAAGTGGTTGCGATTGTCGGCAAGCGCAAGATGGACGGCACCATTGAAGTGGTGGGCATCGGCTCCCACCCGTCCCGGGGCCTGAAGCGCGGCGTGGTGGTCAATATCGAGACCACCGTGCAGGCCATCCAGCGCGCCGTCGAGGAGGCCGAACTCATGGCCGGCTGCCGGATCCACTCGGTCTATGCCGGTATCGCGGGCAGTCACATCAAGAGCCTGAACTCCCATGGCATCGTGGCCATCCGTGACCGGGAGGTAACCCAGGCGGACATTGACCGGGTGATTGATGCGGCCCAGGCGGTGGCCATTCCTGCCGACCAGAAGATCCTGCACATCCTGCCGCAGGAGTTCGTGATTGACAGCCAGGAGGGCATCAAGGAGCCCATGGGCATGTCCGGTGTCCGCCTGGAGGCCAAGGTGCATCTGGTGACCTGTGCGGTGAATGCGGCCCAGAACATCGAGAAATGTGTCAGGCGCTGTGGCCTGGAAGTGGATGACATCATCCTGGAGCAGCTGGCTTCCAGCCACGCCATCCTGACCGAGGACGAGAAGGAGCTGGGAGTCTGTGTGGTGGATGTCGGTGGCGGCACCACCGATATTGCGGTGTTTACCGGCGGCGCGATCCGCCACACCGCCGTGATTCCCATTGCCGGGGATCAGGTCACCAACGACATCGCCATGGCGCTGCGGACGCCGACCCAGAATGCCGAAGAGATCAAGATCAAGTATGCCTGTGCGCTGACTCAGCTTGCAGGTGCCGATGAAACCATCAAGGTGCCGAGTGTCGGCGACCGTGCCCCGCGTGATCTTTCGCGGCAGGCACTGGCCGAAGTGGTGGAGCCCCGTTATGAGGAGCTTTTCACCCTGGTCCAGTCGGAACTGCGCCGGTCCGGATTTGAGGACCTGATTCCGGCAGGCATCGTGATAACCGGCGGTTCCTCCACCATGGAAGGCGTGGTGGAACTGGCCGAGGAGATCTTCCACATGCCGGTCCGCCTGGCTTCTCCGCAGGCGGTTTCCGGCATGACGGAAGTGGTCAACAACCCGATCTACGCCACTGGCGTGGGGTTGTTGATCCATGGCTTCCGCCAGATGGATCTGGGGCGGGCGCCCGTGCTCAAGGGGGAAGAGGCCCCCTCGCTGTTTGAGCGCATGAAAGCCTGGTTTACCGGTCATTTCTGACCGGCCGGGACGAGCAGTACACGAAGGTATCTCGAAAACATAAATCTCGAAAAAACAGCCTGGATAGGCTGTCTACAGCACGAAGGAGTAGGGGAAATGTTCGAACTCGTCGATAATGTCCAGCAAAACGCTGTCATTAAAGTCGTCGGTGTTGGCGGTGGCGGTGGTAACGCCGTACGTCACATGCTTACCAGCGACGTTGAAGGTGTGGAGTTCATCTGCGCCAACACCGATGCCCAGGCACTGACCGACCTGGATGCCCGGCAGG
>JAAZVL010000134.1 GCA_018623515.1 Marinobacter sp. | reverse complement strand
GGTGGTGCGCTCGGCCAGCGGCAGCATCGGGCGGTGGATGGGCCAGTATTCAGCGGTTTCGATGGGCGCGCCACCATCCACCGGTTTGCCGAACACGTTGATCATGCGGCCCAGTAAGGCCGGGCCGACGGGGACTTTCAGCCCGGCGCCGGTTTGCCTGACCGGCATGCCCCGGGCAAGGCGCCGGGTGGAGTTCAGGGCAATGCAGCGTACCGTGGTGGTATCGAGGTGGGTCTGCACCTCCAGCACAACGTGCCAGTCTTTGCCGGTTTGCAGTTCGGCATTCCGCGAGGGCAGGGCGGACTCAAAACGCACATCCACCACGTTGCCGCGCACCGCGGTGATTCTTCCCTGACCCTCTGAAATTTTGCCTCGACTGGTCATGTTTCCGCTCCCATGGATTCGGCCTGTGCGACCTGTTCCTTTACTTGCAGGAAGCTGTCGGGGCTTACCGACAGAAAATCGATGCCGCGGTGGACCAGGAACGCCGCAAATTCCGGGTGGTCACTGGGGGCCTGCCCGCATAGCCCCACTTCGCGACAGTGTCGGTGAGCGGTGTCGATCAGGCGGGTGATCATCCGCCTGATGGCTTCGTGGTGGTCGTTGAACAACTCTGACAGGCGTTCCGAATCCCGGTCCACGCCGAAAGTGAGCTGGGTCAGGTCGTTGGTGCCGATGGAGAAGCCGTCAAAGCGCTGGCTGAATTCGTCAGCCAACTCGATGTTGGCGGGCACCTCGGCGGTCATGTAAATCTCAAGCCCTTGCCGGCCCCGAGCCAGGGCGTTTCGGGCCAGCTCAGCCAGCACCTTGTCCGCTTCTTCCGGCGTGCGGCAGAACGGGATCATAATCCGGAGGTTATCCATGCCGATTTCATACCTGGCTGTTCGAATCGCCTTGCACTCCAGGGCGAAAGCCTCGCGAAATCCGGCACTGTAGTAACGGCTCGCCCCGCGCCAGCCCAGCGTCGGGTTGGCCTCCAGTGGTTCGAAGTCCCGGCCGCCGATCAGTTTCGCTTGTTCGTTGGTCTTGAAGTCGCTGGTGCGGATGGTGACCGGTTTCGGGTATTGGGAAGCGGCGAGTTGGGCAATGCCTTGGGCAAGGGTTTCTGTGAAGTAAATGCAGGGGTCCGGCCAGCCCGCGGTAAGCTCAGAGATCCGCCGTTGCTCTCCCTTGTCCGTAATTCGTTCCGGATAGATCAGGGCCATCGGGTGGACTCCGACGAGGTTTCGGATGAGGAACTCCATCCGCGCCAGGCCAATGCCGTCGGCAGGAAGGCATTGCCAGCGAGTGGCGGCAGAGGGATTGGCCAGATTGAGCAGGATCCGCGTGCGGGTGACGGGAATGGAGTCGGGGTTTATCTCCGTGATCTGAATGTCCGCAAAACCGTCATAGACGAATCCAACATCGCCATCGGCACAGGAAACGGTAACAGCATCGCCATCCCTGAGCCGCGTCATGGCCTTGCCAGCATTCACGATGGCTGGAATACCGAGTTCGCGGCATGCGATCGCTGTGTGGGAAGTGCGGGTGCCATGTTCGGTGACTACCGCATGGGCCCGCTCCAGAACTGGCAGCCAGTCAGGCCCAGTGTCGGAGCAGACCAGTACACAATGATCGGGGCATGTTTTGGCTTCCTCCAGAGAGCCCCCCTTGCAGACTGTGCCCTTGCTGACGCCCGTGCCAATGGCAATCCCCCGGAGCAGTTCTCGGCCCCGTTTGGTGATGCTGTAGCGATTGAGGCAGCTGTCCGGAAAGACGGGTAAGCTGCGACATTTTGTCGCAGGTGTGGCTGATTGCGGGGCGGGGGCTTCCGGATTTGGCCCTGAGCCTTCCTCATTGGAAATCCTTATGTCCCGCACCGCCATGTCAGGCTCCGTAAGGCATTGAATGGGTTTAATTGAAAGGTTAGCAGGCTCTCCGCGAATTACCGCTGGAGAGCGTGATATTGAGTTACGGAGTTTGGGGCTTTTTATTCCGAAATCTTATTTCAATATCTCTGAAGGTCTTTCTAGTGTTCAGGTGGGTTAGGCCCGAAATCCAGCTTTTACAAAGGAAGTGCCATGAAAACGACAAAGACAAATTTTGTAAGGAAACCGCTGGCTGCTGCGGTGATGTGTTCTGCGATTGGTTTGTCGCCGGCAGTGTTTGGGGCGACGATTGAGAAAGTTAATACCGATAACCTTGCGGACCCGCCGGTTGAAGGGAAGACGTTGGTTTACACGGATACTGCGGGCACTGCAACCTTTGGATGGTTTGATCCGGTGAATGATAGTGGTGGCATTGGTTTGGGAATGTCTGTCTATAACGAAATCTTCAGCGCTGCAGGGGAGACTTTTCAGGGCTGTATCATGGCCGAAACCGAATTGGGCCCAGCCATCCCTGACTCTGAAAACCCCCAGGAGAGAGCCCCAAATTGCCTGGCTCCTGGTGATTCCGGTAAGCGGTTTAAACTCAAGACAACTGAAACCAACGGACCCATTGATCTTGTGTTCAATGTAACCGCTGATGAAGCATCTAAGCTTTACCGGGTCATCGGCAAGTTTTCGAACCTGACCGCCGCGCTGAACGACGCTGATGGTGACCTAAAGGCCTTCCGATTTGAAACCGGATTTGGAGTAGGTAACGAATTCATGAGCTCCTCTGCCGATGATGGTTTGTCTTTTGGAATTGACACTGACGGGGTTTCCAAAATCTCCGCAGGCGACTTGGGCAAGTTCCCCGGTGGTCTCTTTGGTGGTAGTCGCGTTGAGGGCTTGCCATTTTTCAGCGTCAGTGTTGCCGATTTCGTCGAAGGTTCCAGTAGTGGAAATGAAGATGTCATTGAAACAGACGGCATAATCGCAACTGAGTATTCTGACCTGTTCGGAGACTGGCGGGCATTAAGTCAGGTGCCTACTGGCTGGTTTATTGATCATGACGGTAACCCGGCTAATGACTCCATTCTGCTGGCTTGGGATGCCGGCGATACCGGTGTCATAGAAGAGAGTGGTTGGCAGACTTATCAAAAGGTATTTGCTGCGGGTGACGTTAGCGTTGACTATGATGGAGACGAGGCTACTGACCCTCTATCAATTCCGATCGTGAACTGGGATCCGAATGGGTCTTCATTTGCCGAGCCGGTTACGGCGGAAGATGGAAGTACAATTACGGATTATGTGAACAATGTCCGGCCGTTAGTGGAAACGCTAGGCGAAGGGGATGATGATCCTGATAATGATGCGATTTCCTTGGTTCGGTCAGCTGCCACCGACCTATACTCGGGCGATTACGAGGGGAGTGGTGAAGGATTCAAGGTTTTAATTGATGGTAACGCCGTCGAAATTGCACCTTTCACGGAATGGGCGGACACACCTGTAACTATCCGGGATAGTGCAGTAGATGGGGATATGTTGACTGACGCATCAAAGTTCGTGGTCTGGAATCCTGAAGCCTTGGATGGGGAGGGGGCCTATGAGGCGAACCCCGCCTACACGGGGGCTTATGTGTTCAGTGATTATGATCTGGATGGGGATTCGGCGCTGAGCCTTACAGAGGTAAGCAGTGCAGGATTCTTTGCTGAGGGTTCCACTGATACCTTGGCTCGATGGCCCGGCTACGTGCAAGGTGCGATTGAAGATTTGGCCAACGTCAACATCAACACTTCGGTCGCTGTATCAGGCACCAGCTCATGGCCAACATGCACCGGTGACGGTACCGTGACAAGCTGTACCTTCACACTGCGGGTTACAGGCCTGAACGATGCCGTTGAAGAGCCTGTTATCCCGCCATCGCCGGTGGTGCCTGAGCCTGAGCCGGAAGAGCCATCCGCTTCCTCCAGTGACGGTGACGGCACCATCTTCGGCTGCACCTCGGGCAAGCCGGGTTCTCCGTTCGATCCGGTTCTGCCGAGCATGGTGCTGATGGCTCTGGCCGGTCTGTGGGCGCGAAAGCGTCGCGGAGCTGCCTGACACCATTAGTACTGATAAGCCGTAAACGAAAACGGGGCTGAAAATTCAGCCCCGTTTTTTTGTGTCTGGTAGGCCAGTGAATTGTCGGTTATCCACCGCCACCCTGGCCACCAGATCCCTTGATCTTGTATTCCTGACTGTTGCCGCCGCCGGAGCCTTTGCCACCCCGGTTGCCCTGGCCGCCATTGTTCATCATTCCCTGGCCATTACCCTGGCCGCCGCCTTGGCCATTCATCATGCCTTGGCCGTTGCCCTGGCCATTCATCATACCCTGGCCCTGACCTTGTCCGGAGCCCATGCCTTGCCCACGGCCCTGGCCGTTCTGGAGCTCTACGCCACGCTCGCGGGCACGTTCAAGCATGCGTTCCCGGTGCTGTTGCTGGTACTGTTGACGCTCGGCGTCGGTGTTCAGGTTTTGCATCGTCCGGTTGTGTTCCTGCACTTCCTGCTGGGTCATCAGTTCCCTGCCGAAGACCGCTTCCTCTTCCTGGGCTGCGAGGGGAAAGCTGGCCATGGTAACGAGCATGGCAGCGCCGGCGGTGCGGATCAGAGAGCGTTTGAGTTTCATGATGATCTCCTCCCAATTGAGATTATTTTCTCAGTCTAGTTCAGCACCGCCGGGCCGGAAGTTATGACTAGTACCTACCACATCAGGTCATCAGGGATCTCGTAACCGGCGTAGGGATCGTCCTCGCCCTGGTCGTCCTGCTTGCGGTCATGCAGGACCACGACGGCGCCCTCGTCCCGCTCCATGATCTTGCGGGCGACCTTTTCCGGCACCACATCGTAGTTTTCACCCAGGCGAACCACAGCCAGGCGACCACGGGACAGCTGGTCCACCATGGTGTCGTCCACCAGGATTTTCTTGATCTTCTTGCCATCCACGAACTGGTAGGAAGTTTCGCCCCGGCTGCGGTCCAGTCGGTTGGTTTCCACCAGCTGGCGGATCTGGGCCTGGATGGCTTTCTTTTCCGCCTCTTTCTGGCGCTGCAGGTTCAGTTGCCGGTCCCGCTCGGCCTTTTCTTCCCGGGCCTGACGGGCGCGAATTTCCGCTTCGTTGACCTGGACGGCGCCCTTGGGCTGCTGTTTGCGTTGTTTGCGCTTCTCACTGCGAATGGCCTTGGCTTTTTTCTCGTCAGCCAGGCCGGCTTTCAGTAACTGATCCTGTAGGGATGCCATCACTTGCTCCGTTCATTATTTACCAAATCGGGTATCCTGATGGTGTAGTATACGCGCTCGTTTTTGCCTTCATAACCAGCTTTGGCTGTCCCCGGGATTTTCTTGTATGTCTTCCTTTAAAGAATTTGGTCTCTCACACGCCATGGTTGCCAATCTTGAGCAACTCGGATTCGAACAACCGACCGAGATCCAGGCCAGGGCATTGCCCCATTGCCTGGCGGGAAAGGATGTCATAGCCATGGCCCAGACCGGCAGCGGGAAGACGGCAGCCTTCGGAATCGGACTGATCGAGGGTCTTCGGCCACGCCTGTTTGCCGTGCAGGCGGTGGTGTTGTGCCCGACCCGGGAGCTGGCGGATCAGGTTGCCAAGTCTTTGCGGGAACTGGCGCGGGCCCGAAAGAATATCAAGGTGCTGACCCTGTGTGGCGGGGTTGCCATCGGCCCCCAGATCGGTTCATTGAGCCATGGGGCACATATCGTCGTGGGTACGCCGGGGCGGGTGCAGGACCATCTGCGCAAGGGCACTCTGAAGCTGGACAAGACCAATACGGTGGTCTTGGATGAAGCCGACCGGATGCTGGATATGGGCTTTCAGGATGCTATGGAGGACATTCTTTCCCACACGCCAGATACACGTCAGACCCTGATGTTTTCCGCCACCTGGCCGGAGGCTATTCGCAAGCTCAGCGCCCGGTATCAGCGTGAGCCGGTGGATGTGAGGGCAGAGTCGTCCGGAGAAAATCCGGACATTCGCGAACTGTTCTATGAAATTCCTGCGGGCGGCACCGCCGAGGCCGTCATGGCGGTTCTGTCGGAGCGACAGCCGACATCCTGCATCGTGTTCTGTACCACCAAGCAGCAATGTGATGAGCTTGCTGACAGTCTGCGAGACAGTGGTTTTTCCGCGTTAGCGCTACATGGCGATCTGGAGCAGCGCGATCGTGACAGTGTACTGGTGCGTTTTGGCAACCAGAGCTGCTCGGTCCTGGTTGCTACCGATGTGGCCGCCCGTGGACTTGATATCAAATCCCTGCCTTTGGTGATTAACGCCGAGCCGGCAAGGGATCCCGAAGTTCATACCCATCGTGTCGGCCGGACTGGCCGTGCAGGCGAGCAGGGTCTGGCAGTAACCCTCTGCACACCCGCCAAAGGCCACAAGATCAGTCAGCTCGAAGCTGCCCGGAAACGACCGGTAGAGTGGGGCGATACCGAGGCCCTGCTGTCCGTGCCATGCCGGCCGGTGGCTCCCGCCATGCGGACACTGTGCATTGCCGGCGGCCGCAAGGACAAGGTTCGCCCGGGCGATGTCCTCGGGGCACTTACCGGAGAAGCCGGCATCCCCGGATCGGCCGTGGGCAAGATCGATCTGTTTGATTTTCAGTGTTTTGTTGCAGTTGACCAGGAGTTGGCAGGAAAGGCTCTCAAGCGTCTGGAGCAGGGGCGGATCAAGGGGCGGAAAATACGTGTCCGATATGCCTGAATCGGGTTCGGGTTCGGCTCCTCGAAAGTTATCATTTCAGGCCGTGAACCTCGGAAAGCGCGTATGGAAAATCCCATTCAGGTTGCTCAGGGCAAGCGAAAACGGTAAATTACGCAGGATTTTGCCTCCCGATTTGTCCCGATTGGACTGTAAGACCTTAGTCTAACTGGTCGGGCCGGGCAAGGCGGGGAAATCACACAAACCAATACAGGTAGCTATTCGATATGAATAACCTGATGTCACAAGCCGTTGATTTGATGATCGCAGGCATGGGGTTCGTGTTCGTGTTCCTGATTATTCTGGTGTTCGCGACCGGCCTGATGTCCAAGCTGATCGGACGGTTTGCGCCGCCAGAGCCGGCAACCCCGGCCAGAACGCCACGTGCCAAGCCGCAGGCGCCCACGTCGGTTGATCCTGACACCGCCGAGGCCATCAAGAAGGCGATTGCACAATACCGGTCACGCCACAAGAAGTGACCCGGTAACAGAGATTAGAACCTTTTAACAGAAGGCTGACACGATGACTGACACAAAGAAACCGCTGGGGATTACGGACGTAATTCTGCGTGACGCCCACCAGTCCCTGCTTGCCACCCGTATGCGGCTCGATGACATGCTGCCCATTGCCGAGAAACTCGACAAAGTCGGTTTCTGGTCTCTGGAGTCCTGGGGTGGCGCTACCTTTGACTCCTGTATCCGTTACCTGGGCGAAGATCCCTGGGAGCGCATCCGCGAGTTGAAAAAAGCCATGCCCAATACCCAGCAGCAGATGCTGCTGCGTGGTCAGAACCTGTTGGGTTACCGCCATTATGCGGATGACGTGGTAGAGCGGTTTGTTGACCGTGCCGCCGAGAACGGCGTGGACGTATTCCGTATCTTCGATGCGATGAACGATCCCCGCAACCTGGACACCGCGATCAAGGCGGTGCGTAAGACCGGCAAGCACGCCCAGGGCACCATTTCCTACACCACCAGCCCGGTTCACACCATCGAGATGTGGGTCGACCTGGCCAAGGAAATCGCCTCCATGGGTGCCGACTCCATCGCCATCAAGGACATGGCCGGTATTCTCAAGCCGTACGTGGCCTATGACCTGGTCAGCCGTCTGAAGAAAGAGCTGGATATCCCGATTCACATGCAGTGCCATGCCACCACCGGCATGTCTACCGCCACCGCCATCAAGGCCGCGGAAGCTGGTATCGACAACGTGGATACTGCCATTTCCTCCATGAGTATGACCTACGGTCATTCGCCCACCGAAGCCGTGGTGGCGATTCTGGAAGGCACCGAGCGTGACACCGGCCTGGATCTGAACCTGCTGGAAGAAATCGCCGCTTACTTCCGTCAGGTACGGAAGAAGTACGCAAAGTTCGAGGGCAGCCTCCGGGGTACCGATTCCCGCATCCTGATTGCCCAGGTGCCGGGTGGCATGCTGACCAACATGGAAAACCAGCT
>JAAZVL010000133.1 GCA_018623515.1 Marinobacter sp. | reverse complement strand
CTACGCCCACGATGAGCCGGAGGCGTTTGCCGCCGGGGAGTCCTACCTGCCGGAAGCCATCCACGCCCGTCGATACTACGAGCCGGTCAACCGGGGGCTCGAAATCAAGCTTGCCGAGAAGCGCCAGCGCCTCGATGCCCGTAATGCCGAGAGCCCCAACAAACGCTATTCCTGAGGCCCCACGGTGGTCACCGCGGCCTGTGCAGGTATAATGGCCTGTCATTCAATTCATCACGCAAACCGGAAAAATCAGGATTACCATGCTCGATCCCAAACGCGTCCGTACCCAGACAGAAGAGATCGCCCGCCGGCTGGCTATCAAGAATTTCGAATTCGATGTTGCCGCCTTCGAGCAACTGGAGGAGCGCCGTCGTGCCCTTCAGGTGCGTACGGAAACGTTGCAGAGCGAGCAGAACAAGCGTTCCAAGTCCATCGGCAAGGCCAAGGCTGCCGGTGAGGACATCCAGCCGCTGCTGGAGGAAGTGGAAAGCCTGAAGAAACAGCGGTCCGAGGCTGAGGACGAGCTGCGTGGCCTGCAGGAAGAACTCAATGCGTTCCTGGCCGGTATCCCCAACCTTCCGGACGAAGATGTGCCCGCCGGCGCCAGTGAGGACGACAACGTCGAGACCCGTACCTGGGGTGAGCCCAAACGCTTCGATTTTGAGCCGAAGGATCATGTAACCCTCGGTGAGAACCTCAAGGGCCTGGATTTTGAAACCGCTTCCCGGCTCGCCCATTCCCGCTTTGCCGTGATGCGGGGACCGGTGGCCCGTCTGCACCGCGCACTGGCTCAGTTCATGCTGGATCTGCACACCGGTGAGCACGGTTACACCGAGGCCTATGTCCCGTACCTGGTGAACGCCGAGACCCTGTACGGAACCGGCCAGCTTCCGAAATTCGAGGAAGATCTGTTCAAGACTGAAGGTGAGAATCCGCTGTACCTGATTCCGACTGCCGAAGTGCCGGCCACCAATCTGGTAGCCGATACCATCCTGAATGCGGACGAGCTGCCGCTTCAGCTGGTCTGCCATACGCCGTGTTTCAGGAGCGAGGCTGGCTCCTACGGCCGGGACACCCGTGGCATGATCCGCCAGCATCAGTTCGATAAGGTGGAACTGGTGCATGTGGTGCGCCCGTCCGATTCCGAGGCCGCCCTGGAAGCACTCACCGGCCACGCCGAGAAAGTCCTGCAGCTGCTTGAGCTGCCGTATCGCGTAGTAACCCTGTGCGGGGGCGACATGGGCTTCTCCGCCGCCAAGACCTACGATCTGGAAGTGTGGCTGCCGGGCCAGAACAAGTACCGGGAGATTTCTTCCTGCTCCAACACCCGGGATTTCCAGGCACGGCGTATGCATGCCCGCTGGCGTAATCCGGAAACCGGCAAGCCCGAGCCAGTCCATACCCTGAACGGCTCCGGTCTTGCCGTTGGTCGCGCCCTGATTGCGGTGATGGAGAACTACCAGCAGGAAGACGGCAGCATTGTGGTTCCGGAAGTTCTGCGTTCTTACATGGGAGGCATCGACAGGATCCAATGAGTGATCAACCTGAATCAGCACCCGGGGAGGGAATAACCGCACGGCCTGCACCGGTCCGGTACAAGGCCAACCCGATCACCGAGAACCCGAACACGTCCATGGGTGAGGTGGCCCTCGTCGGTGCGGGTCCGGGAGATCCCGAGTTGCTGACTCTGAAAGCCTGGCGCCTGATCACCTCGGCGGAGGTGGTGCTCTATGACCGTCTGGTCTCTCCGGAGATCCTGTCGCTGATTCCGGAGTCTGCAGAAAAGATCCATGTCGGCAAGCAGCGATCGAACCACACCTTGCCTCAGGAACAGATCAATCAGCGCCTGGTGGAGCTGGCACGCAAAGGTCTCAGGGTGGTTCGCCTCAAGGGCGGTGATCCGTTCATCTTCGGCCGCGGTGGCGAAGAGATCGAAACCCTGGCTGAAGCCGGCGTGCGGTTCCAGGTTGTTCCCGGCATTACCGCCGCCTCTGGCTGTGCGGCCTACGCCGGTATTCCGTTGACACACCGGGATCATGCCCAGTCTGTGCGGTTCATTACCGGCCACCTCAAAAATGACAGCTGCGATCTGCCCTGGCAGGACTTCGTCCAGAACAACCAGACCCTGGTGTTCTATATGGGACTGGTGGGGTTGCCCATTATTTCCCGTCAGTTGATTGAATACGGGATGGCTTCGGATATGCCGGTCGCACTGGTTTCACGGGGTACGACGCCGGAACAGCACGTGGTCACAGGCACATTGGAGACAATCGTCAGCCGCGTAGATGCTGAGCAGGTGAGGGCGCCGACACTGGTCATTATCGGCCGGGTGGTGTCCCTGCGGGACCGGTTGGACTGGGTGGCGGGCCTGCCCGGCGGTGGCCTCTGAGATCGGCCTTCGACAGGTTCAGATACAAAAACGGGGAGCTGACAGCTCCCCGTTTTTGTTAGTGCCGTTTTATCCGGCCTTGCGCTTGGGCAGTACATCCTTGAGCTTGTCACGCATCTCGCGGATGGCCTTTTCCGTGGTGGGCCAGTCGATGCAGGCGTCGGTTACGGAGACGCCATACTTCAGGTCGGCGAGGTTTTCCGGGATGGACTGGTTACCCCAGTTGATGTTGCTCTCGACCATCAGGCCCTGGATGGAGGTATTGCCCTCAAGGATCTGGTGGGTAATGTCCTGGAGCACCAGCGGCTGGATTGCGGGGTCCTTGCTGGAGTTGGCATGGCTGCAATCCACCATGATGGACTTGCGCAGGCCGGCCTTCTCGAGTGCCTGCTCGCACAGCGCTACGCTCACGGAGTCGTAGTTGGGTTTGCCACCGCCGCCGCGCAGGACCACGTGGCCATAGTTGTTACCCTTGGTCCGGATAATGGCGACCTTGCCTTGCTGGTCAATACCCAGGAAGCTGTGCGGGTGGGAGACGGATTTCATAGCATTGACGGCTACGTCGAGGCTGCCGTCGGTGCCATTCTTGAAACCGATGGCCATGGACAGGCCACTGCTCATCTCCCGATGGGTCTGGGACTCGGTGGTCCGGGCGCCAATGGCAGACCAGGCGATGGTGTCCTGCAGATACTGCGGGGAGATCGGATCGAGAGCCTCAGTGGCAGCCGGGAGGCCAAGTTCGTTGATATCCAGCAGGAGACGGCGGCCAATGTGCAGACCCTGCTCGATGTCGAAGGTGTCGTTGAGGTGCGGGTCGTTGATCAGGCCCTTCCAGCCAACGGTAGTGCGGGGCTTCTCGAAATAGACGCGCATGACGATCAGAATGGTGTCGCTGACTTCGTCTGCCAGTTTTTTCAGGCGCTGGGCGTAGTCGCGGGCGGCTTCCACGTCATGGATGGAGCAGGGGCCCACAACCACGAACAGGCGGTGGTCCTTGCCATCCATGATGTCGTAAATGGCCTGACGGCTGCTGGCAACGGTTTCGGCCGCCTTGTCTGACAGTGGCATTTCTTTCTTGAGCGCTTCCGGCGTAATCAGCGTTTCGGTGCTGGCCACATTCAGATCTTCTAGTTTCTTACCCGACATGTTGTTCTGTTTCCCCGGTTCTGATCGACATATCCCTCCGAACTGAGACCGGCTCACAAGAGGAATACCTATTAACGATAACGTCGTCGTGAGCCTTGCACAGCAAGCCCCGGCGAGTTGTTTATACTGCGTTATTTGAGGGGTCTTTTCAACGCTTGCCGGCCCTTGTCTGTCGCGTTACCCGGCAGGGCGCCGGATATAAAAAAACCGGCACCAACGGCGCCGGTTTTTCGGAATTACCGGGGGATCACTCCTCGAGTTCGCCCATGCCGGTAATGTTGAAACCGCCATCAACGTACATGATTTCACCGGTGATACCACTGGCCAGGTCGGAGCTCAGGAACGCGGCGGCGTTACCGACCTCTTCGGTGGTCACGTTCCGGCGCAGGGGCGCGCGCCTGGCGTTCTCGGCCAGCATGCGGCGGAAGCTGGCGATGCCGGAAGCGGCCAGGGTCTTGATCGGGCCGGCAGAGATGCCGTTAACACGGATGCCTTCCTTGCCGAGGCTTGCGGCCATGTAGCGTACGTTGGCCTCCAGGGAAGCTTTGGCCAGGCCCATCACGTTGTAGTTCTGCAGAACGCGTTCGGCACCGAGGTAGCTCAGGGTCAGCAGCGCGCTGCCCTCGTGCATCATCTTGCGCGCACCCTTGGCCAGGGCGACAAAGCTGTAGGAGCTGATGTCGTGGGCGATCTTGAAGCCCTCACGGGTGGTGACGTCCACGTAGTTGCCATTCAGCTCGTGGGCCGGAGCATAGCCGACCGCATGGATGATGATGTCGATGTTGTCCCAGTGCTTATTCAGCTCGGTGAAGACGTTCTCGATTTCCTCGTCACTGGCAACGTCGCAGGGGAAGGTCAGCTTGCTGCCCCACTGATCCGCGAACTTCTCGACGCGGGACTGGAGCTTTTCATTCTGGTAGGTGAAGGCCAGTTCGGCGCCTTCACGGGCAAAGGCTTCAGCGATGCCGTAAGCGATAGAGTGTTTGCTGGCTACGCCAACGATCAGTGCTTTCTTGCCACTGAGCATTCCCATGGGTGTGTCTCCCTGTGTTCCTGATTTTCGAGCATTATCCCTGACCGTGGTTCCGGGAGTAACGCTCAATTGGTCGTAGTGGTGGGTTCATTGTTGGTCTGGTAGAACAACGCCGCGTTAAGCAGTTCCTGCGTATACCGCTGCTTTGGTGACCGGAATATGTCAGTCGCGTCACCGTACTCCACAATTTCGCCATGCTGGAGTACCAGCAGCTTGTGGCTCAGGGCGCGGACAACTGCCAGATCGTGACTGATGAAAATATAGCTTAGACCATAACGGGACTGGATATCCCGCAACAGCTGGATCACCTGTTTCTGCACCGTGCGGTCCAGCGCCGAGGTCGGTTCATCGAGAATGATCAGGTCCGGTTGCAGCACCAGGGCCCGGGCGATGGCAATGCGCTGGCGCTGGCCGCCGGAGAACTCGTGGGGGTAGCGATGTCGGGCTTCCGGGTCCAGGCCCACGTCGGTGAGGGCCCGTATCACCTGCTGCTCATGATTGGCCTTGCCGTCGGGATCGTGGATTTCCAGACCTTCGCCGACGATTTCCGCGATGGACATGCGCGGGCTAAGGCTCCCGAACGGATCCTGGAAGACAATCTGGATGCGTTTCCGGTAGGGCCGGAATTCCTTCTGGGTCAGGTCGGACAGCTCGTCGCCACCGAGCCTGAACCGGCCCGTGCTGGCCGTCAGCTTGAGCAGGGCATGGCCGATGGTGGTCTTGCCGCTGCCACTCTCGCCAACGATGCCCAGGGTCTGACCCCGGGGCAGCTCGAAACTGGCCTGCTGCACGGCGTGGAAATACTCCCGGACCTTGCCGAACAGGGATTTTTTGACCGGAAAGCGCACATCCAGGTCGCTGACACTGAGCAGTATCTCGCTGGTACCCTCTGCTGGCAGGGGAGCTTCCGGGGGTTCGGCGTCCAGAAGCTTGCGGGTATAACTGTGTTCCGGGTGCTCGAACAGCCGGGTTGTTTCCGCTTCCTCCACCACTCGCCCCCGTTCCATCACAACCACCCGGTCGGCGTAGCGTCGGACAATGCTCAGATCATGAGTGATCAGCATGATGGCCATGCCGAGCTTTTTCTGGAGGCCCTTGAGCAGTTCCAGAACCTGCTTCTGGACCGTGACATCGAGAGCGGTGGTGGGCTCGTCGGCAATCAGCAGATCCGGCTCGTTGGCCAGCGCCATGGCAATCATCACCCGCTGTTTCTGGCCACCAGAGAGTTGGTGAGGGTAGCTCTTGAGCCGGGACTCGGGGTTCTTGATTCCGACGAGATCCAGCAATTCAATGGTCCGTTCCCGTGCCTGCGTCTCCCGCATACCCTTGTGCAGCGCGAGGGTTTCGCCAATCTGCTTCTCCACCGTGTGCAAGGGGTTGAGCGATGTCATGGGCTCCTGGAAGATCATGCTTATCTCCCGTCCCCGGATCTGGCGCAACCGTTTGTCACTGGCGTTGAGCAGGTTCTCACCCCGGAATTGGATCTCGCCTGAGGGATAGCTGGCGTGCCGGGCATCCAGCAAACGTAGCACCGAGAGCGCCGAAATGGACTTGCCGGAGCCGCTTTCACCGACCAGGGCAACGGTTTCCCCCTGGCGCACCGAAAAGGACAGGGAATCCACCACCGGCGGCGCCTGGTCAAACGAAATGGAAAGGTTGGAAATCTGCAGCAGCTCGCTCATATCAACTCTTTCTGGGATCGAAGGCGTCGCGGACCGCTTCACCCACAAATACCAGCAGGGTCAGCATTACCGAGAGGGACACGAAGGCGGAAATGCCCAGCCACGGCGCATGCAGGTTGGCCTTGCCCTGGGCAATCAGTTCCCCCAGGGATGGAGAGCCTGAGGGCAGCCCGAAGCCAAGGAAGTCCAGGGAGGTCAGGCCGGTGATCGCGCCAGTCAGGATGAAGGGCAGGAACGTGAGTGTCGCAACCATGGCATTGGGCAGGATATGCCGGAACATGATCTTGCGGTTTTCCAGGCCAAGCGCCCGGGCGGCCCGGACGTACTCGAAGTTACGGGCCCGCAGGAATTCCGCACGCACCACGTCCACCAGCCCCATCCAGCTGAACAGCAGCATGATGCCGAGCAACCACCAGAAGTTGGGCTGAACGATACTGGAGAGAATGATCAGCAGGTAAAGCACCGGCAGCCCGGACCAGACCTCGATAAAGCGTTGGCCCAACAGGTCTACCTTGCCACCGTAGTAGCCCTGGATGGCGCCCACCACCACGCCAACGAGACAGCTGGCCAGGGTCAGGGTCAGGCCGAACAGCACCGAAATCCGGAAGCCGTAGATGACCCGCGCGGCCACGTCCCGGCCCTGATCATCGGTACCGAGCCAGTTTTCGGGGCTTGGCGGTGCCGGTGAGGGGATTTCAAGATCGTAGTTGATGGTGTCATAGCTGAAGCGGATCGGCGGCCAGACCATCCAGCCGTTGGCGCGGATCTCGTCGGCAATGAAGGGATCCCGGTAATCCGCCTCGGTGGGCAGGAAGCCGCCAAAGGTTTCTTCGGGAACCGACTCAACCACCGGAAAATAGAGCTCGCCGCTATAGGAAACAACGAGTGGCTTGTCATTGGCGATGACCTCGGCAAACAGCGAGAGGCCGAAAAGCACCAGGAAAATCCACAGGGACCAGTAACCGCGGCGGTTCTTGCGGAAATTTCTAAGTCGCCTTTGCTGGATCGGGGTCAGGGTCTTCATGCTCAGGCGCCCTCCCGGCTCTCGAAGTCGATGCGGGGGTCTACCAGAACATAGGTGATGTCGCTGATCAGCTTCAGTATCAGTCCCATCAGGGTGAAGATATAGAGGGTCCCGAAGATCACCGGATAATCCCGGTTCAGGGCGGCTTCGAAGCCCAGAAGCCCGAGGCCGTCCAGGGAGAAGATGACCTCGATCAGCAGGGAACCGGTAAAGAACAGGGCGACCAGTACGCCGGGCAGGCTGGCGATGACAATCAGCATGGCGTTGCGGAACACGTGGCCGTACAGCACCTGTTTCTCATCCAGACCCTTGGCCCGGGCCGTCACCACGTACTGTTTGCTGATTTCATCCAGGAACGAGTTCTTGGTGAGCAGGGTCAGGGTGGCAAAACCGCCGATGACGTTGGCCGTTACCGGTAGTGCCAGGTGCCAGAAGTAGTCGCCGATCTTCTGGTACCAGGTCAGTTCATCAAAGTTGGAGGAGGTCAGCCCGCGCAGCGGGAACCAGTCGAAATAGCTGCCGCCGGCGAACAGGACGATCAGCAGGATCGCAAACAGGAAGCCCGGGATGGCATACCCGATCACAATGGCCGAGCTGCTCCAGACATCAAAGCGGGAGCCGTCGGTCACTGCCTTGCGGATACCCAGGGGAATGGATATGAAGTAGATGATCAGGGTGGACCAGAGCCCGAGCGAAATGGAAACCGGCATCTTGTCCAGAATCAGCTCGATTACGCTGCGCTCCCGGAAGAAGGAATCCCCGAAATCGAAGGTGGCGTAGTCGCCGAGCATCTTGAAGAAGCGTTCGTGGGCAGGTTTGTCGAAGCCGT
>JAAZVL010000132.1 GCA_018623515.1 Marinobacter sp. | reverse complement strand
CACCGCAATGTAAGAGGCCAGACCGATGGTAAACACCGGAAAGATGGCGTGAAATGACACCACGAACGCGAACTGGATTCGCGATAGCAGGAGAGGATCAAGTTCCACAGGAACCTCCAGCAGGATCGTCAGTTGGTTTTAAAAAGAATAGTTGGCTTTTTTGCGAGTGCCTTCCATGCATCATAGGTGCTGAGAAATATCTGCCCGGTCAGCTCCTCACAGAAATGTGTTCGTTTCAGCCGGTCCATGACCGGGCCTTTCACCTCCGCGAGGTGCAGGCGAATACCCGCGTCTTCCAGACGGCTGTTGATCGCCTCGAGGCTCTCGAGTGCAGAGGCATCAATGTCGTTCACCGCCTGACATGCAAGCACCAGATCTTTCATCTTCGGGTTATCCGACACCAGTTCCAGTACGGTTTCTTCCAGGTAGCGGGCGTTGGCGAAATACAGGCTCTCGTCCACGCGCAGGACTACGGAATTTTCGTCCACTTCCACCTTGTGGCGCTGAACATTCCGGAAGTGCTCACTGCCGGGTATGCGCCCGACGACTGCGCTATGAGGACGGCTCGTACGGTAGAGGTACAGACCGATCGACATCGCAACCCCGACAATGATGCCGGCTTCAACTCCGTGTACCAGGGTCAGGATGATCGTCGCCAACATCGCGGCTCCATCTGCCTTTGAGTACGCGAGTGTCCTGCGGATAGCGGGCAGGTCAATCAGAGTGCTGACCGCGATAATGATGGTTGCCGCCAGCGTCGCCTTGGGCAGGAATGCCAGCAGCCCGGTCAGAGTCAGCGTCGCCACCGCGATGCCCACAGCGGTCATCGCGCCGGCAATCGGAGTCTGGGCACCAGCCTCGAAATTGACCACGGATCTTGAAAAACCGCCGGATACCGGCGAACCGCCGCTAACGCCTGCCGCCACGTTAGCAAGGCCAAGGGCAATCAGCTCGGAATCGGGATCAATCCTCTGGCGCCGCTTGGCCGCCAGCGTCTGCGCGACGGAGACAGACTCCACAAAGCCGACGAGACTGATCAGGATGGCTGCCGGCACCAGGGTACTCCAGATTTCCGGGTCCATGGACGGCAGACTGATATCCGGGAGGCCGCTCGGCACCTCTCCCACCAGGTTTACGCCCGCTGCGCCAAGATCGAAATACCAGGCAGCTGCCGTGGTGATGATGACCGCGGTTACCGGAGCCGCCTTGGTCGTCAGGTCTGACAGGCGCTCGGACAATCCCATACCCATCAGGCCCCGTTTGAGGAACTTGCGGCAGAGATACAGGAAGAGCAGAGCTCCCCCGCCAATGACCAGTGTTACCGGATTGATTCCTCCGAGTTGCTCCCAGAGCCCCTGAACCATTTCCAGCAGATTGTGGCCACCGCCCTGAATACCCAGGATATGACCAAGCTGGCTGCCGGCTATCAGAATACCCGAGGCGGTCACGAACCCGGATATCACCGGGTGACTGAGAAAATTGGCCAGGAATCCAAGCCGCAAGAGGCCCATGGCAAACAGCATCAGGCCCGAGAGTGACGCCAGCACCAGAGCAGCGCCGACGTACTCGGGAGTCCCGGCTTCGGCAATCCCGCCCAGTGCGGAGGCGGTCATCAGGGAGGCAACGGCCACCGGTCCGACAGCCAGGGTCGCACTGGTTCCGAACAGCGCATACACAACCAGGGGGATCATACTGGCATAGAGGCCAACTTCCGGCGGCAGGCCTGCCAGCAAGGCATAGGCCAGTGCCTGGGGCACCAACATCAGGGTGACAATGACCGCCGCAAGCGCGTCACTGACAAAGGTGTCGCTCCTGTAGTCCTTCAGCCAGCTTGTTATGGGCAGGAACCGGGCTATCCGATCCATCATATCTCTCACTCCCTGATGTCAGACTTTTCGTGCGGCCGGTGCCGCCATCCATTCCCGCCCTTTGAGCATCCCGTTCCAGTACAGCCAGGGCAGCTGCTTCGCCTTCAGCCACCAGGCCATTCGAGTTGCTTTGGTGCCATCGTTGATCCAGCTCGGGAAGCTTGGCTGGAGCTTGCCGCCATAGCCGAATTCGGCAAGGACGATCCGGCCCCGCTCCACCGTCAACGGGCAGGAGCCATAGCCGAGATAAGCGGCTGGCAGCTCTTTATCCCGAAGTGACGCCAGCAAATTCTCCGCAACAACAGGTGCCTGTTTTCGAACCGCTGCCATGGTCTTCGCATTGGGTGTGCCACTCGCATCCCCCAGCCCGAATATAGTCGGGTAACGGAGGTGCTGCAGGGTTTCGTGATCAAGATCGATCCAGCCGTCGGGATTCGCCAGGCCAGACTCGGCAATAAACGCCGGAGCCCGCTGGGTTGGAACGACGTGAAGCATGTCGAACGGCCGGTCAAGCACTTCCTGATTTTCCCCGTTCGCTTTCACGAAGCGGGCGGTTTTTGCCGGGCCATCGATGGCAATCAGTCGCTCCCCGAAGCACAGGTCGATCCCATAGCGGTCCACGTACTTCTGCAGTTCGGGTACGTAATCCTCAACGCCGAACAGAACCTGTCCAGCGGAATGGTAGGAAACGTCGATGTTGCTCAGCCGGCCTTTACGGCGCCACTCATCGGCTGACAAATACATGGCCTTCTGTGGTGCGCCGGCGCATTTGATCGGCATTGGCGGCTGAATAAATAGTGCCTTACCCTCTTCCAGATTTTCCACCAGCGAATGCGTGTAGGGCGCCAGGTCATAGCGATAGTTTGAGGTAACGCCATTCCGGCCAAGGGTCTCGGAAAGGCCTTCGACCGAATCCCAGTCCATAATCAACCCGGGAGCAACGACCAGGCGCTGGTACCCTATTCTCCGAGCATCGCTCAGTGTAACGACTTGTTCGTCAGGATTCACATGCTCTGCCGCAACACGATACCAGTGGCAACCCGCGGGAATGACGGTTTCGGTCTTGCGGCGTGTGCTTTCAGCGGAAAACACACCTCCACCGACCATGGTCCAGCCCGGCTGGTAGTAATGAATTTCACAGGAATCAATAATTGCGATGTCCAGGTCCTTCTGGCGTTTCAACAGGCTTGCAGCGGTCGCAATTCCGCCAGCCCCGGCCCCGATGATGACCACATCATGGTATTTCAGGGAGGATTGATCGGCGTCTTGGTTAGGTTTCATCTGGTCTTCAACTCCGCGATAGCAAGGGACCTCCCTGTCCGTCGAGCTCGATATCAAGCGTTACTTTTCCAGCAGTTCCCGGATGGGCTGAGGATCATGGCCAGCCTCATGGGCCGCCTTGAGGAGCATCGGGATATTGCACTGGGGTTCCCGGGCGCGGGCCTGGGCCCACATGTGAACGGCACGACGACCCGTCCGGCAAAAACCGAGGACTGGTGAGGGAACACTCTCCAGCGCTTTGCCGAAGGCATCTACGTCAGCTTCGGAATACTCGCCGGAAGCTACCGGTACACATACCCATTCAAGGCCGGCCTTTGCAGCCGCCTCCGCATAGGCCTGCTCACCAGCGTATCCCTCTTCCCCGGGACGGCGGTTACAGATCAGCGTCCGGAAACCTTTGTCCCGAATTTCAGGCAGATCCTCGATAGCCACGGTGTCCGCAACCGCGAACTCCGGTTCAAGAAAATGAATCTTCATGGCGTACCCTCTGTCAGAAGCGGTTAATAGGTACTTTCAGGTAAACCTGGCCGTTGTCCTCTGCGGGAGGCATCTCACCTGCCCGCATGTTCACCTGCACCGACGGCAGGATCAGGCGGGGCATACTGAGCGTGGCATCCCGTTCGGTCCGGAGCCGGACGAAATCGTCTTCGGTCATGCCTTCGCGAACGTGGATATTGTTGGCCCTTTGTTCGGCAACCGTGGTCTCATGCTGAAACTCGTCCCGGCCCGGTGCTTTGTAGTCGTGGCACAGGAAGATCCGGGTCTCACCGGGCAGCGCCAGAACCTTCTGGACCGAGCTGTAAAGGGTGTGAGCGTCACCACCGGGAAAATCACAGCGGGCAGTTCCGGAATCCGGCGCAAACAGGGTGTCGCCGACAAAGGCTGCATCACCGATGACATAGGTCAGGCAGGCAGGCGTATGTCCGGGAGTATGCAGCACCCGGCCTTCCAGGTTGCCGATCTGGAAGGTATCCCCTTCCTCGAACAGCTGGTCAAACTGGCTGCCGTCACGGGCAAACTCGGTTCCCGCATTGAAGGCTTTACCGAAGATTTCCTGCACGTCGACGATCTTCTGACCAATGCCGGTCTTACCTCCGAGCTGTTCCTGAAGGTAAGGCGCCGCAGAAAGATGGTCAGCGTGAACGTGAGTTTCGAGTATCCACTCAACCTTCAGGCCGCCATCCTTTACGAAACGGATGATCTCGTCAGCAGAACGGACATCGGTGCGGCCAGCCGCATAATCAAAATCCAGCACCGAATCCACGATGGCGCAGGCATTGCTCTCGGGATCCTTTACGATGTAGCTGAACGTATTGGTCGGTTCGTCAAAGAAATGTGTGACTACAGGCTTTTGCATAGTCATTCCTCCGTGGGGAGTGTCTGTCGTTTCGCCTTACACTAAACCATACTTTTTGTTCTAAGCATAGATCTAGGTGCTATATGCGACACAATGACGCTGATAGTCAAAGTCGATGGATAGCCAGCGATTGGCCGTGACGTGCTATAATGCCTGCCACTCAACGGGGTGCCTTCCACACAATCAGGGAAGGCTGAGACCATACCCGCGGAACCTGATCCGGGTCGTGCCGGCGAAGGGATTGAGTATTCACCGTTCCGGTGAAACCGCGGCGTGGTGCCCCAGATTGAACCAGAGGATACAACCATGCCGACACGCTTCCTGACCCTTTTCGCAGGCATTGCACTGCCTCTGCTGGCCGGTGCTCAGGGCACCAATACCCTGACTGTCTACACCCACCCTTCATTTGCCGCCGAGTGGGGACCCGGCCCGGGCGTCAAAGAGGCGTTCGAGAAACGGTGTGACTGCACGCTCGACTATGTGGTCCTTGATAGCGGCGGAGACATACTCCAGCGCCTGCGCCTGGAGGGAAATTCCACCGACGCGGATGTGGTACTCGGGCTGGACACCGGTACCATGGAAACCGCACGCCAGACTGGCCTGCTTGCCCCGCATGGCATCTCTCTCGAGTCTCTTGACCTGCCCCTCGACTGGCAGGATTCCCTGTTCGTACCCTACGACTGGGGCTATTTTGCCTTCGTCTACGACACCGAGCAGTTACCCAACCCTCCCCGAAGCCTGGAGGAGCTGGTTAACGCACCCGAGGAACTACAGATCATTATCCAGGATCCCCGGACCAGCACACCGGGCCTTGGCCTGCTGCTCTGGATGAAGGCGGTCTATGGCGATCAGGCCGGTGAAAAATGGCAGGCCCTCAGTGATAACATTCTTACCACCACCAAAAGCTGGAGCGACGGCTACTTCTCCCTGTTCATGAACGGTGAGGCACCGATGATTCTCTCCTACTCCACTTCTCCGGCCTATCACATGGCGATCGACAAGACCGACCGCTACCAGGCAGCCGAGTTCGCGGAGGGACATTACCTGCAAGTAGAAGTGGCGGCCCTGGTTGAACCCTCGGAACAGAAAACCCTCGCCCGGGAATTCCTGCAGTTCATCCTGACCGCGGACTTCCAGCGCCATATTCCGCTCAAGAACGTGATGTATCCGGCCATTGCTCTCGGAGACGAATTGCCGGGGGTGTTTGATCGCCTGATCGAGCCGGATAAGACCCTGTTTATTGATCCGGCCACCGTCGCCGAAAAACGCAAATCCTGGCTCGATGAATGGCTCAACGCCATGATTCCCTGATGCGTCACATCCCGCTCGTTTCCAACCGGGCGCCACTCAGCCACCCGGGCTGGCAGATCGGCCCGGGCCTGGTGATCGCCGGAAGCCTGCTGGCATTGACTATTGCTGGGGTCGCCGCACTGCTCTGGCAGGCTCAACTGCCCGAGATATCCGGACTCTGGCAGAACCGCTATCTCAACAATGTCATCCGTTTCACGGTCTGGCAGGCCACACTGTCTACCGTGCTCAGCCTGGTCCTGGGGCTGTTCATAGCACTTGCCCTGGTCAGGCAGCCCCGATTCCCTGGTCGGAGTCTGTTGTTACGGATGATGGAATTAAGCCTGGCCCTGCCAACAATCGTGGCGGTCTCGGGGTTAGTGGGCGTCTTTGGCAGAAACGGCTGGCTGACCGCGGTGATGGAACACTGGACCACAGTGCGCTGGAATCTGTATGGACTTAACGGCATCGTGCTGGCCCACGTCTTTTTCAATGCTCCGCTGGCTGGCCGGATCCTGCTCCAGGCCCTGGAATCGGTCCCTGCGCCTCGCCGAAGGGTGGCCAGCCAGCTGGGCCTGAAGGGCTGGTGGCTCTGGCGTACCCTGGACTGGCCGGCAGTGCGCCAGGTGTTGCCCGGGATTGCTGCGCTGGTATTCACCCTCTGCTTTACCAGTTTCGCTATCGTGATGACTCTCGGTGGAGGTCCCGCCTCTACGACCCTTGAAGTGGCGATCTACCAGTCACTGCGATTTGACTTCGACTTCGGTCGGGCTGCCCTGCTGGCGATTGTGCAATTACTGATCTGTGGAGCAATCTGGCTTTTGATGGTACGTCGAGGTTTAACTGCTAACCTATCACCGGAACGGCGTTTTTCAGAGACGATACTTCGGCCAGACAGCCTGGGAACCGCACGTGTCCGGGATGCGACACTGCTTCTGTGCTTTACCCTGTTTTTGCTTCTGCCACTGATCACGGTCCTGTTTCGAGGGCTACCGGGGCTTGCCTCTGTTGCCGTTGACGGCGGTAACCCGCTGGCCGATCTGGCGGACGCCACCCTGCGGAGCTTCGCCATCGCTCTGCCGGCTGGCGCGTTTTCGGTGCTGTCGGCCCTCCTTGTGCTGGCCCTCGCCAGTCGGGGCGGCACAAACCTTTCCAGGTTATCGTCGGTCGCAACTGCGGCACCCCTGATGGTCCCCCCCATCGTACTGGGCACGGGGCTGTTTCTGCTCCTACGTCCTGCGCTGGGACACACCTTCCAGGGGCTCGCATTGGTTGCCCTGATCAATGGTTTGATGGCGCTGCCCTTTGTGACTCAGCTCCTGAAAGGCCCGCTCACCAGCCTGGATGACGCCACGACCAGGCAGGCGAACCAGCTTGGGTTACTGGGCTGGTATCGCTGGCGCTGGCTGCACTGGCCGAGGCTAAAGCGGCCACTGGCTCTGGCCATGGCCTATGGCACCGGACTGTCACTGGGAGACTTCGGGGTCATTGCGCTGTTTGGCACGCCAGGGCAGCCCACGGTACCAGTCCTGCTCTACCAGCAACTGGGCAGCTACCGCATGGAGCTCGCGGCCGGCACCGCCCTGTGGCTCGTTGCCTTACTGCTACTGGTGTTTGCAGCTTTCAATCTTCCGGGTTACAGGGGCAAACAGAACAAACATCAACGCGATACGCTCAAGACCCTTGCGGAGGCCCGCCATGCTTGAGGTGAAGAATCTGACCTTCCGCTACCCGGACTCGGAAACTACCTGGCGATTCACCTTTCAAGTCGACCACGGCCAATGCATTGCCATTAACGGCCCCAGCGGTTCCGGAAAATCCACCCTCCTGAACCTGTTAGCCGGCTTCCTGACACCGGAATCCGGCACCATCCGCTGGGAAGGCAGACTACTGAATGACCTGCCGCCCTGGGATCGACCGGTAACCAGCCTGTTCCAGGAACATAACCTGTTCGAGCATCTGGACGTACTGACCAACATTGGCCTGGGCATACACCCGGGACTGAAGCTCAGTCCAGAACAAAAGCAGGCTATCTCGAGGGGACTAGCCAGCGTCGGCATGGCAGGCTTTGAAAGTCGCATGCCCGGAGACCTGTCCGGCGGACAACGTCAGCGTGTGGCCCTGTTGCGGGCCCTGTTAAGGGATCAGCCCATCCTGTTGCTGGACGAACCGCTGACCGGGCTGGATGAGGAAGCGCGTACCCTGTTGAGGGCATTACTGCTCAGGCACAAGTCTGCGGGCAAGGTTCTCGTATTGGCCAGCCACGACGCGGAAGATCGAAAGATACTGGCGGATAAGCAGCTGAATCTCTAAGCTGTCATT
>JAAZVL010000131.1 GCA_018623515.1 Marinobacter sp. | reverse complement strand
CCAGAAGAAGATCTTCTACATCACCGGTGACAACTTCGCCGCCGCCAAGAGCAGCCCGCACCTGGAAGTGTTCCGCAAGAAGGGGCTCGAGGTGCTGATCCTGTCCGACCGCATCGACGAGTGGATGATGGGCTACCTCAGCGAGTACGACGGCAAGCAGTTCCAGGACGTGGCCCGCGGTGACCTGGACCTGGGCGAAGTCGAAACCGAAGAGGACAAGAAGCACAAGGAAGAGGCCGCCGAAGAGCACAAGGAACTGGTGGAGCGCATCAAGAAGGCCCTGGACGACCGGGTTCAGGAAGTGCGGGTGACCAACCGCCTGACTGATTCGCCCGCGTGCCTGGTCGTGGGCGAGTTCGATATGGGTGCCCAGATGAAGAAGATCATGGAAGCGGCCGGCCAGAAGGTGCCGGAGAGCAAGCCGATCTTCGAGATCAACGTCGACCACCCGCTGGTGCAGCGCCTGGAAACCGAGAAGGGCGAAGAGCGCTTCAATGAGCTCTCTGCGGTCCTGTTCGACCAGGCCACCCTGGCCAGTGGCGAGCAGCTGAAGGATCCGGGCGCGTATGTGAGCCGGCTGAACCGGCTGTTGCTGGAGTTGGCTAACTGAGGGCAATGGCCGTGAACATGGGGTCAGAAGAACGAGTTCTTCTGATCCCGACCTAACCTCAAGACCTTCAGTCCGACACCGGCGGCCTGCACCGGGGTCAGATGAAAGCCTTCATCTGACCCCTTTTTCATGTCAACCAAACCCACCATCCATAAAAAAAATCTCTCAAAAATTTATCTTTTATTAATTGTTCCTTCGTTCGCCTCCCGCGCTAAGGTGAAATCGTTCTCGTTAACGCAGGAGTTGTCCCATGTCATCCGAGAAGAACCTTGCTTCCGTAACATGGTCAGGCGCTCTCGCTATTCTGACGGGCTATTTCGAGAACTACGCCATCGCCCAATAGGATCACAGGCATGGTCTCGAAACTGTTCGCCGGCGTAACGGGACACGCTATAGGGAGTTGCTATTAACGCGGTAGGAAACATTCAAGCAGCATATTTTGAATGATCTATATTGAGTGATGCTTCCATCGAAAAAAAGTTTGTTTGCCAATGCAGCAAAACCAGGAGAGTACGATGACAGAGAATAATCCAGGTGGTAAGTGCCCCGTCATGCACGGGTCCAACACTCAGGAGCAGGGTGATGTCACCGCGTGGTGGCCGGAATCCCTGAACCTCGATATCCTGCATCAGCACGACCGCAAGACCAATCCGATGGGCGAGGACTTTGACTATCGGGAGGAGGTCAGGAAACTCGACTATGAAGCGCTTGAAAAGGACATGCACGCGCTCATGACCGACAGCCAGGAATGGTGGCCGGCGGACTGGGGTCACTACGGCGGCCTGATGATCCGTATGGCCTGGCACGCTGCAGGCACCTACCGTATTGCCGACGGCCGTGGCGGCGGTGGCACCGGCAACCAGCGTTTTGCTCCGATCAACTCCTGGCCTGACAATGGCAACCTCGACAAGGCCCGCCGCCTGTTGTGGCCGATCAAGAAAAAGTACGGCAACAAGGTAAGCTGGGCGGACCTGTTCATCCTGGCAGGCAATGTTGCCTATGAATCCATGGGCTTCAAGACTTTCGGCTTCTCCTACGGCCGTGAGGACATCTGGCATCCGGAGAAAGATATTTACTGGGGTGCTGAAAAAGAGTGGCTGGCGCCGTCGGACAACCGCTACGAGGACGTTGAAAAGCCGGACACCATGGAAAACCCCCTGGCCGCGGTCCAGATGGGTCTGATCTATGTGAACCCGGAGGGTGTCAACGGCAAGCCCGATCCGCAGAAAACCGCCGAGCAGGTCCGTGTGACTTTTGCCCGTATGGCTATGAATGATGAAGAGACTGCAGCCCTGACTGCAGGCGGCCACACCGTTGGTAAGACCCACGGTAACGGCGATGCCGAAGCCCTTGGGCCAGAGCCCGAAGCTGCAGACGTTGAAAACCAGGGCCTCGGTTGGATGAACCCGAACCTGCAGGGCAAGGCTACCAACGCAGTGACCTCCGGTATTGAGGGTGCCTGGACCACCAACCCGACCGTGTTTGACATGGGCTACTTTGACCTGTTGTTCGGATACGAGTGGGAGCTGAAGAAGAGTCCGGCAGGTGCTTGGCAGTGGGAGCCGATCGACATCAAGGAAGAGCACAAGCCGGTCGATACTACCGATCCTTCCGTGCGCCACAATCCGATCATGACCGACGCCGACATGGCCATGAAAGTCGATCCGAAGTACCGGGCGATCTGTGAGAAGTTCATGGCAGATCCCGAGTATTTCAAGGATTGCTTTGCCCGTGCCTGGTTCAAGCTGACGCACCGTGATATGGGTCCGAAGTCCCGCTACATCGGTCCGGACGTACCGGCTGAAGACCTGATCTGGCAGGATCCGGTGCCGCAGGGCGAGACCAACTACATTGAAGAGGCAGTCAAGGAGAAGATCGACCAGGCCGGCCTGAGCCTAAGCGAGCTGGTCTGTACCGCCTGGGACAGTGCCCGTACCTTCCGCGGCTCTGACATGCGCGGTGGCGCCAACGGTGCCCGTATCCGTCTGGCCCCCCAGAAAGACTGGGAAGGCAATGAGCCTGACCGTCTGGCCAAGGTGCTGAAGGTCTACGAGAAGATTTCTGCTGACACCGGCGCCAGCATTGCCGACGTCATCGTGCTCGGCGGTAATCTGGGCATCGAGAAAGCCGCGAAAGCTGCCGGCTACGACGTGCACGTACCCTTCCTGAAGGGCCGTGGTGACGCCACTGACGAGATGACCGATGCCGAGTCCTTCGAGCCGTTGGAGCCGCTGGCGGATGGCTTCCGCAACTGGCAGAAGAAGGATTACGTGGTCAAGCCGGAAGAGATGCTTCTGGACCGTGCTCAGCTCATGGGCCTGACCGCGCCGGAAATGACTGTACTGCTCGGTGGTATGCGGGTGTTGGGCACCAACCACGGTGGCACCAGGCACGGTGTGTTCACGGACCGCGTTGGTCAGCTGACCAACGACTTCTTCGTGAACCTGACTGACATGGCGAACCGTTGGGAGCCCACTGGCAAGAACTCGTACAACATCGTGGATCGCAGGAGTGGCAATACCAAGTTCACCGCGACCCGTGTTGACCTCGTGTTCGGTTCCAACTCCATCCTGCGTTCCTACGCGGAGGTGTATGCCCAGGACGACAACCAGGAGAAGTTCGTGAACGAC
Organism: Marinobacter sp.; assembly: GCA_018623515.1. Taxonomy (GTDB): domain Bacteria; phylum Pseudomonadota; class Gammaproteobacteria; order Pseudomonadales; family Oleiphilaceae; genus Marinobacter. Next base: position 4,899 of record JAAZVL010000131.1, on the reverse strand, counting down.
TTCGTTGCCGCCTGGACCAAGGTCATGAACAATGACCGCTTCGACGTGAAGAAGTAACTCTGCAGTAACCGGCCGGGCATCCTGTTTCGGGATGCCCGGCTACCAACTTCCCCCTGAATTCCTTACAATCCGCTCCGCCTGATTTTTGATCAGCCATAACCTTTACCCCTCTTGGTCAAACCGCTGGAGCCTTCATGCGAATCATCCTTGCCCCGATGGAAGGGCTGGTCGATGCACCCATCCGAGAAACCCTGACGAAAGTCGGCGGGATTGACCGGTGCGTGACCGAATTCATTCGCGTGACCCACGGCATGTTGCCGCCCCGGATTTTCTACAAATATGCTCCGGAACTGCATCAAGACTGTGCGACCGAGGTGGGCACACCGGTGGCTGTACAGCTGCTGGGATCGGACCCCGAGCAGATGGGCCGCCATGGCCTGAAAGCCGCCGAACTGGGCGCGACCCAGGTGGACATCAACTTCGGCTGCCCGGCCAAAACTGTGAACAAGCACAAGGGTGGCTGCGTGCTGATGCGCGAGCCGGAACTGATGCACGAGATCACTGCCGCCGTACGCAAAGCCGTTCCAACGGCAATCCCGGTGACCGCCAAGATGCGCCTGGGCTATGACGACCGCTCCATGGGCGCGGCCTGTGGCCAGGCCCTGGAAGCGGCCGGCGCCTCCGAGATTGTGATTCACGCCCGCAGCAAGGTGGATGGTTACAAGCCGCCGGCCTATTGGGAGGAGATTGCCCTTGTGCGTGAGTCAGTGAAAGCCCATGTGATTGCCAATGGAGAGGTCTGGACAGTCGCGGACTACTGGCGTTGCCGCGAGGTATCCGGCTGTGATGATGTGATGATCGGCCGGGGTCTCATTGCCCGCCCGGATCTGGCAGCCCAAATCAAGGCCTCCCAACGCGGTGACCCCTTCACGCCGATGACCTGGCCCGAGGCGGTGGCACTGGTGCGGGAATATGCCGCGGCGCTGCAGACCCGGCTTGAAGACCGGTACGTCACCGGCCGTATCAAACAATGGCTGAATTTCCTTCGTCAGGGCTTTGCCGAGGCCGACTACCTGTGGCCGCAAGCCCGCAAGATCCGCGACGTAGCCCCCATGCTCGCCTGTCTGGAACAGGCCGTACCGGCCGGTGCGCTAAAAGAACGTGCTGCCTGATAGCCACGTTTTCCGCTCTTGATCTCCGAAAGCCCCTTCCGAGGGGCTTTTTTGCATCCTCCTGAGCTGTTTTACCGGTCTACACTGGTACGAACAGGCCGTGTGACCGTACAAACACAGACCAATAACAAACAACGGGATAGGGGAGGCCATCTCATGAGAAACCAGTTAGTCAGGCGGGCCCTGGTGGGCATTGCCGCAAGTGCAGGTTTGTTCCTGGCCGGAGCCGGTCCGGCGCAGGCCCAGGAAAACGGGCAGGTGAAGGTAACGCCACTGGGAAGCCATGACGGCGAATTCTGTGTCGTAGACCGCGCCATGGTGTTCGAGGACCCCAATGGTACCCGCATTCTCTATGACGCCGGCCGCACCGTGGCGGGTGCCGATGACCCCCGACTGGGCAGGATTGACGTGGTGCTGGTGTCGCACATGCATGGCGACCATGTGGGGGATCGCCGTATAGCATCCGTGAACCAGGGTGAGTGTGGATCTCCACAGTTTCCGGTGGTCACCCTGCCTCAATCCAATACCGTGGATATCGCCGTTGCCAAACAGGCCACCATCGTGACCGGCAGTGAGATGCCGGCGTTCTTTGCCGCCAAGCTCGAAGCCGCCGGCGCGGATCAATCCAAATCCCAACTGGTTCGGTTCGGTGCCAGCAAAGAAGTGGGTGGGGTCAAGATCACCACAGTACCCGCGGTTCACAGTAATGGCGTGTCACCATCCTTCCTGACCGGGCCACTGGCAGAGCATCTTAAAGCTGCCGGTGTCTCAGCCAGCGTGGGGCCGCCCACCGGTTATGTGCTGACCTTCTCCAACGGGCTGGTGGTATACCTGTCCGGTGATACCGGCATCACCGCCGAGCAGAAAATGGTGGTCGCTGACCATTACGGTGCCGAACTCGTGGTGATGAACATCGGGGATACCTTCACCACCGGACCGACCGAAGCCGCCTACGTGATCAACGATCTCATCAAGCCCAGGGCTGTGATTCCCTCCCACGCGAATGAGCCGGCGACCGAGGGCGGGAAGGTGAAAGAGGGCACCCGCACGGCGGCTTTCCGTGACGCCGTGAACGTGCCCGTACACATTCCCATCAGTGGCCGCACTATGGCCTTTGATGGCCGGGGTAAGTGCGTGGTTATCTGCGACTAGGCGTCAGCCTCAGTCTTCACTCTCCATCTCCGGAGAGTAGTCACCAGAACGGGCCAGGCCATTGAGCCTGGCCCGCTTGCGAAGGGCGGCCTGGGCTTTTTCGGCATTTCCAGGGTTACCTGCCCAGGCATGCTGGGCCGGCTCCTGCAGGGCACGACCATAGGAGAAGCTCAGCTCCCAGGGATGGTACCCCATGCTGTTGATGGCATTGAGGTTGACCGTGGCTTCCGCCGGTGTCTGGCCACCAGACAGGAAGAAGATTCCCGGAACCGCTGCCGGCACCGCACGCCGGAAAATCATCAGTGTGTGTTCTGCCACCTGCTCCGGGCTGGCGGAAGGGGAGTCCTTGCCCGGAGTCACCATGCTGGGCTTCAGCACCATGGTTTCCAGATCCACGTGATGCCGGTACAGCGCCTTGAACACTTCCCTGAGTACAGCCTCGCTGACTTCGCCGGCCCGCTCGATGCTGTGGTGACCGTCGATCAGCACTTCCGGCTCGACAATTGGCACAATGCCCATGGACTGGCACACCGCTGCGTAGCGGGCCAGCACCTCGGCGTTGGCCTTGATCGCCTGGCGTGAGGGCAGGGTGTCGGAGATATGAAACACGTCACGCCATTTGGCAAATCGGGCGCCCAGTTTCTTGTAGTCCTCCAAACGGGATTCCAGACCATCCAGGCCGTAGGTGATCTCGTCTCCCGGTGCATTGACCAGCGGGCCCTTGCCTTTGTCCACCTTGATGCCCGGAACAATGCCCTGGCTGGCCAGCAGCTTGGGCATGGCCACGTCCTCCAGGCTCAATTGCTCCAGGGTTTCCTCATACAGGATGACGCCGCTGATGTATTTGCCCAGGTCGGGGGTGGAGAAGATGATGCTCCGGTACTCCCGGCGTTTCGCCTCCGTGGATTCCACCCCGACGGCCTTGAAACGCTTGGCAATGGTAGGCGTACTCTCATCGGCGGCCAGGATGCCTTTGCCAGGCTGGACCAGGTCCGCGATGGTTGCGGTCAACTCTTCCTGAATGCTCACTGGGTTCTCCTTTACCGGTAACACCGGTGTCCGTTGGGATGTTTTGGATAATTGTAGACCCTGTACGACTGACGCAAATTTGACCTACGCTAAGACATACCGAATCAGCCTGGATTAGGCTAATTACATAAGCTTCAGGAAGGATGGAAAACCGCTATGAAAACGGTTGTGAGTGTAAGCCAGGGATCGTCCGAATATGACTACGAGCTGGAAACGGAATTCCTCGGGCAGGCGTTCCGGATCATCCGCATCGGCACGGATGGCGACATCGAGAAGGCCGAATCCGTTCTGGAATCGGTGCACCCGCAGGCAGATGCCATCGGCCTGAGCATGATTCACGACCACTACCAGGTGGGCCGGGAACAACTGGAGCACCCTGAAACCGCCAGGCTCGAAGCCTGTGTGCCTGATAAGCCGGTCACCACCGGCGCCGGCTTGCGCGGCATTCTGCAGGAGTGGGCCGTTCGCCACACCCAGACCGAGCTGGGGCATTTCTTCGACAATGCCCGGGTACTCTTCCTGAACGGTCAGGCCGGGTATCGGATAGCCAGGTCCCTGTCCGAACATACCGATAACCTGCAGTTCGCGGATCCTTACCTCGATTTCGGGGTGCCCCGGGTGCTGACCTCCCTCGGCCAGCTCGAGACCTACACCCGGCTCACCGCACCATTGATGTACCGGCCAGTGGCGGTCAAAGCCATTAACGCACTGCACCAGAGCCCGTTGTACCGATTGGGTGAGAAGTTGGTAGCCGGCTCCCTGCACAGTGCCGTTCGGGACTCCCATGTGATCGTTGGCGCAATCGGTGATCTGGAGCCCTTCACCGAGAAAGAACTGGACGGCAAAACCATCATTACGTCGCGGGTGACCGATTCGGTACTGGACTGGATGCGGTCCCGGCGGGTGGCCATGGTGGTGGACTACAGCCCCTGGCTGGAGGGCCGCCCCATCGGCGTGAACGTGATGGAGGCGATGATCAGCGCCGCCCTGTCACGTACACCCGAACAACTGGGCGCGGACGACTTCCTCGACGTTATCCAGAGCCTGGGTATTGAACCCCGGATCCTGTACCCGAACGGCTACCGGCGGGTAAACCGGTTTGCCTTCGTAATTCACCCGTTGTCCCAGCAGTATCTGACCAAGACCCCGCCACTGGACTGGGTGGCCAGTGTGTCACCGCCTAAAGTGATGGACCTGGTGGAGAAGGCGATTGCCTACACACCACCGTTCGTCTATTCAAAGGTTTCCGGCATTCGCTCACCTACGGGTGACGAAGCGGAAGGCTGGCTCATCACTGTCGGCGGCACGCCCCGGGAGATCATGGCCCATGGCCCGGAATTCACCTACAGCCGGTTGCTGGCGGCTGCCAAGCTGGCCAAGAAGCTGGGTGCCCAGATCATGGGGCTGGGCGCGTTTACGAAGGTCGTGGGGGATGCGGGCATCACCGTGGCCAAGCGGGCGCCCTTACCGATCACCACAGGTAACAGCTACAGCGCCTCCGGAGCTCTCTGGGCCGCCCACGATGCGGCGAAGAAAATTGGCCGTG
>JAAZVL010000130.1 GCA_018623515.1 Marinobacter sp. | reverse complement strand
CCTTCCACCATCAACGGCAGAGCGAACTCCAGCCGGATGGTGTCATCCACCCCCCGGATGAACAGCGTCATGGGCGGGTAGGACAGGACAAACAGCGAGACCAGGCAAAGTAGCAACGACCGGCTGATCACCCGCCCACTGCCGAACCGGTCGGACAACCCGCCGCCGACAATCTGGGCCAGGGCACCGGGTATGACAAACCACTGGGCCAGACTGGCGCCGGTTTGCACCGGCAGATTGAACTGGGAGGCCAGGTAATCCGGCAGCCAAAGCGCCAGCGCGAAGAAACTGCCGGCCACCACACCAAAATAGGCCCACAGGTGCCAGGTTCGGTGATGCCTGAGCTGGCGCAATAATATCCGTACCGAGGTTTCACTGCGGGGCTCGGCCCGGGAATCCTCGGAGGACGTCAGCAGCATCAGCAACGCCAGGACCAGGAGCAGAACAATCAGGTAGGCAACCGGTACGCCGTGCCATGAAAAGGCTTCGTGAAAAAGGGGAACAAGGTAATAGTTGAAGCCCGCCCCGGTCACGCCGGCACCAAAAATACCCAGCACCAGTCCCAGCCTCCGGGGTTCGCAATGACCGGTCACGAATTGCAACCCGGCACTGTAGAACCCTCCCGCCAGACCGAGACCGCTGGCAACCAGTAGATAACCGGCATAGGTATCCGCGGTGAGCATGAAAACCATGCACAGGGCCAGACCCGCCAGACAGAACAACATGACGTTTCTGGCTCCGAACTTGCGAGCCGCCAGCCCCGCAGGCACCGCAAGCAACGCGCTGACCGCCATGGGCACGGCCAGCAGGATGCCGAACTGGAGACTGGACAGTTCCAGTTCTGCCCGCAGATGCACTCCGGCTACTGCAAACAGCGTCCAGCACCCGGCAGCCACGACAAAGCCGAACAACGCCAGGGGCAGCACTACCCACAGCGATGCCAACGTGTCGTCGTCCGGATCCATTTGCATGGTCATAGCCTTACCTTCGATAACCTAACTTTCAGTTTCATCTTTTGATCCGCAAAGGGTCAAAGACTATGATGGGTTAACGACTATCGGGGTAATTGACTATCCTCAAGGAGGTATCACGGTTGGTGGAAGGCAGTCATAATTAATAACACGTCAGAAAATTTTCGACAGAGCGTCGTTCAGCAGACAGCATGAAATCCAGAAGCCCCCTAGTAAACCGCATCGCCATTGTCGTCGGCGCCATCGTGCTGACTGCAGTCGTCAGCATGGCAACGACCCTGGCGGTGTCCAAGAGCATCGAGGGCAACGCCACCGCCATCAACCTGGCCGGGGCGCTGCGCATGGGCGCGTTTAACCTTTTGTCCCACGCCGCGGCAACCGGGCCCCATGTGGATAATGAAAAGGATCTGGCCGGAATGATGGACATTTATGGAGAGCAGCTCTCCGATGCCACCATCCTCCGGGCGCTTCCCCAGGCCGCTGACCATCCTCTGGCGATGCAATACCAGCGCATTCTGACAATCTGGGCGAACGAACTCAGGCCTGCCCTGGAAAACCACACTCAGGGTGACCCCATAGCCCCTGTCATGCTTGATGCCGCTGAAAATTATGTGGCCGAGGTGGATGCCATGGTCAACATGCTCGAGCAACGGACGGAGGCCCGGATCGACCTGCTTCACCTGATCCAGATCATCAGCCTGGCGTTTTCTGTCCTGATCGTGATTGCCCTGTTCCTGGACCTCAAGAACCGGGTATTGCGACCGCTGCGCAAGCTGGTAGGCATTGCCACAGCCGTGGGTGAGCAGGACTTCTCCCGCAAGGCAGGGCTCAAGGGCTCGGACGAGCTGGCCCAGCTGGGTCAGGCCTTTGACCAGATGACCAGTGAGCTCGCCCTCACCTACTACGAACTGGAAGAGCGGGTCCGTTCCAAGACCGAAGAGCTGGAGAAGAGCCATGCCGCGCTTCAGCTCTTGCATTCCTCCAGCCGCAACCTGTTTGCCAATCATGACCTGTGCAGCGGGGCAGTCCCCATGCTGCAGGATCTAGAGCAGCTATTGGGCATCGGCCCCATTCATCTGTACCTCCATGACCGGGATTCTGCCGAACCGGTGCGAGCTGTCACCACGGCTACCAAGGAACGCCCCTTCTACTGCCGCGACCACCACTGCAACGCCTGTTTGGTGACGCCCGAGGTTTATGATGACCTCCCCGTGGAGGAAAACGACGGTCGGCGCCTGCTGCTGCCGATCCGGACACCGGGCTTGTTGCTGGGTACCCTGGAGGTTTGGTACCCGAGCGAGAAAGGGCTGTCCGAGACCGCCCGTAGGCTCCTTGAGACCCTGAGCGATCAGCTGGCAACGGCGATCTACCTGGAACGCCAGATTACCGAGGAGCAACAACTGACCCTGGCCGAGGAGCGCACCGTCATTGCCCGTGAACTCCACGATTCCCTGGCCCAGTCTCTGTCCTACCTGAAAATGCAGGTGGCCCGTATGCGGCGCCTGAATATCGAGGGCCCCCAGAAGAAGGCGCACGACGCCATCCTGGACGAACTCAGCACCGGCCTGAACAGCGCCTACCGGCAATTGCGGGAGCTGCTGGCCACCTTCCGTCTGAAACTGGACACCCCGGATCTGTCCACGGCCCTGCGAAAAACCATCGACGAATTCAGCGAACGCCTGGGTAAACCGGTGGAGCTTAATTACAACCTGCCGCCCCAGACTCTCTCCCCGAACGAGGAGATCCATACCCTGCAGATTGTCCGGGAAGGTCTGGCCAATGCCGTCAAGCATGCAGATGCCACGGAGATCGCGGTGGATGTGATGTTCGAATCACCGCAGGTCAAGGCCCGGATCCGGGACAACGGCAAGGGCCTGCCCGGCGGCGACCAGCCGGTAAACCACTACGGCCTGATCATCATGCAGGACCGTGCCCGTACCCTGGGCGGACAGGTCAGCGTGAAAAACCGGGATGAAGGTGGTGTGGAAGTCACGCTAACATTCGTCCCCAAGAGCCGGAATCTGATTCCGACCGAAGTTTCCAGTGCCTGAACACAAGAGAGATAAAATGCCTGAATCACCCGCAAGTATTTTGCTGATCGACGACCACCCATTGTTGCGCCAGGGCATCAAGCAGCTGGTGGACATGGAAGACGATATGGAAGTCATCGGTGAGGCCAGCAATGCCGCCGACGGCATTCGCATGGCCACCGAACTGGAGCCGGACCTGATCCTGATGGATCTCAACATGCCGGAGATGGATGGCATCGAGGCCCTGAAGAAACTTCGGGAACAGAACGTGAGCTCCCGCATCGTGATGTTCACCGTCTCCGACCAGGAAGATGACGTAGTGGCCGCCCTGCGCGCCGGTGCCGACGGCTACCTGCTCAAGGACATGGAGCCCGAGGAAATGATCGCCCAGCTGCACCAGGCCGCCGTAGGCAAGATGGTGATCAGCGACCGCCTGACCACCCTGCTGGCCCAGGCCCTGCGCTCCAACAAGCCCCAGCAGGCATCAAGACCGGACTTCGACAGCCTCACGCCCCGGGAAAAGGACATCCTGCGCCTGATCGCCGAAGGCCTGTCCAACAAGATGATCGGCCGGAAACTCGACATCAGCGATGGCACCGTCAAGGTGCACGTCAAACACCTGCTGAAGAAACTCAACCTGCGCTCCCGGGTGGAAGTGGCCGTCTGGGCGGTAGAGGAAGGCCTCCACCGCTGAGGGACGTCGAAGACGTACCCCAGGGGTCTGAAGAAAACCTTCTTCAGACCCCACCCCTGAGTTATATCAAAGCCCCAGAACCGGATTTCCCCTACCCTGCTCCGGACCCAAATAACGGAGCCGACCATGCACCTCGCGTTACCCAAGCTGCCAACGTTCCCAGCACACCACCCGTTACTCAACCAGTCCCTGGCAGTACTCCGGGAGTACCTCCCCTCTCCCGCCCCGGTGCTGGGCGCCATCGACCGGCGCATACCCATTCCAGTCAAACAACTGGCAGCCGAAGCTCCCCTGAACCGACTGTTCGCCCACGCCATGGCCGATGGCGAGTTTGATGATTTCGAGGGACGACGGATCCGACTGGAACTCAATGGTGGCCACCCCGGTATCACTCTGGGTTTCTGGTCAGGCAGACTGAGGGTGGTCGAGGGACCAGGGGAAGCCACCATCCGTGGCTCCCTGTCGGCCTTCCGGACTCTGGCGGAACGACGCCAGGACCCCGACCAGCTCTTCTTCCAGCGTCGCCTGGTCATTGAGGGGGACACCGAACTGGGGCTTGCCCTGAAGAACCTTCTGGATGGCCTGGAGTGGGATGTCAGCCTCCGGAGCATCCTGTTCCCGGACGCCTGATTCAGCCAACTGAGCCCGGTTTGGAGCCGCCTGCCGACTCAGATCAGCCCCAGCTCCAGTCGCGCTTCCTCATCCAGACTGTCATAGCTCCAGGGCGGATCGAATACGATGTCCACCTGGCAGTCGCTGACATGGGGCACCTGCATGGTCTTGTTCCTCACATCATCCGCGATAATATCGCCCATACCACATCCCGGTGACGTCAGCGTCATGGTCACCTTGACCACTTTCTTTTCCTGATCGATATCCAACCCGTAGAGAAGTCCCAGACTGACAATATTCACAGGTATTTCCGGATCATACACCTGACGAAGGCTGTCCCGGCATTGGTCTTCGCTGATCAGGCCGTCTTCCGGTGGCTCAAACATGATAACGTCGGAGCGCAGTCCGAGCTGGCCGGCCACCTCCGGAGACAGGCGGTAAAGATTACCTTCATACTTGACGGTAAAACTGCCACCAAGGGCCTGCGTGATGGTGACTTCCGCGCCCTCGGGGATAGTGAAGGCGGTGCCATAGGGAACACGCAAGGCGTTGCAGTCCCGGGATACCACAAAGGTTTTCGGTGGCTTGGCCGGCTTTTTGGAATGCGGAGCCTTGATGGTCAGGCTCTGGAGCTTGCCCTCGCCCTGAAGGTCAATCTCCATTTCCTGAAGGTAGGGTATACTCGCCGCCTCGAAAAACAGGGTCAGGTCTTCAAAGTCTTTCCTGACGTCCTGAGCCGATTCGTGGCCGGGCGGACAAAAAGCCAGACAAGTCTCGGCCTGCTGGGTGCCGCCTTTCTCCACATACACACGGGCTGCCATTCCCTGCACTTCCTGTTTCGCCAGTATAGCGATCAGGTAGTCACGGGCTTGCGGTGTCACTTGCGCGTTGATGTTCACGAGTTACCCCTCCTTCTGCGCTTCTCACGTTGCCGCTTTCGCTGATTGGATCTGCATTCATCGCTTACAAGATCCAGCCAGCTTAGGTGCTGCTCCCAGATCTTCTGTTTAATGTGTTCCGGCTTGTTGCAGCTCATCTCTGCCTCCCCACGCACCAACAAAATGAGAACAATTCTTGGCAACCTATAAAATGCATTCTATATGTATGTTAAAGCAAGAGAGGAGGATGAGCAATGAACAATCAACAACCACCGATTGAGGAACTGGACACTGACGTGCTGCCGGAACTGATACTCCGGGGTTACGATGCTGCGCATCTGGCCAAGCTGCCAGAGCTTCACCGGCTGGCCCGAAAGATTGAAGCGGTTCACAGGGCGAGCCCTGACGTGCCCAAAGGCATTACCCTCGCTATCAAGAATCTCGAGCAAACACTCAAGGATCACATTGAGCGGGAGAACATCCACGTGCTGACCAAGATGGTGCATGACCAGCCGCCGCGGCCGGAAACGCCGATTGCCCAGATGAATGAGGAGCACTCGATCATCAAGGGGCAATTGAAAAAGCTTCGTGAAATGACCCGCAACTACTCTGTTCGCCTGTATCGCTACAACCCGGAACAGGACGACGTACCCTGCAATCAGGAGGTCGAAGTCGACGAACAATTCCGGAACCGGATGGTTCTCGATGTCCTGGAACACCTCAAAACCCGTGATCCAACGCTCTCTTTTCGTCGTTCCTGCCGGGAGGGTGTTTACGGCTCGGACGGCCTCAGCATGAATGGCCGCAACGGTCTGGGCTGCATCACGAGAGTAGCGGATATTCTGGGCAAAAAGGGTATTCTGGAAATTCGCCCCCTTCCGGGGATGCCCGTAATCCGGGATCTGGTGGTGGATCAGTCCCTCTTCTTCAAACAGTATGAGCGGGTGCAACCCTGGCTGATCAATGATGATCCCGAACCAGCCATCGAGCGCCTTCAGAGTCCTGAAGACCGGGCAAAGCTGGATGGACTTTATGAATGCATCCTCTGCGCCTGCTGCACCTCTGCGTGCCCGTCCTGGTGGTGGAACCCGGAGAAATATATCGGCCCCTCGGGACTGCTCCAGGCATATCGATTCCTGGTGGATTCACGGGATACCGCCACGAGGGAGCGTCTGGCAAAACCGGAAGACCCGTTCAGCGTGTTTCGCTGTCGTGGTATCGGGAACTGCACAGCCTATTGCCCCAAGGGACTCAATCCCATGAAAGCCATTGGTCATATCAAGATGATGTTGGTGCGGGAGCAGGTCTGATAGTTCTTCACAACCAGATGATCCAGATCATCTGGCCACAGACCATTTGATTTATCTTCAAGAAGACACACCGGCGCGCTGATACTCTGATAGAACATGCATTTATCCCGAGGATCAGCCATGGCAGACGACTCCCGTAAGCCCGACTGTAACCCGCGAGCCGCTGAGGTTTTGAGAGACCAGGTAAAGGCCTATGATTCCATGCGGGTCCGGTGTCCGGTGGCATGGAGCGACTATCAGCAATGGACCTTGTTCCGGCATGAAGATGTCATGCGGGTGCTGGAAGATCACCAGACCTTCAGCAGTGCGGCTTCCAGCCATCTTTCGGTACCGAATGGCATGGATCCGCCTGAGCACACCCCCTATCGGCAGGTGATCGAGCCTTATTTTTCGCGCCAGGCAATGGACAGCTTTGAGCCCACCTGCCGTCGCATTGCCCGTGATCTCGTCGACAGCTTACCCGATGGTCAGCCGTTTGATGTTGTCGATGATGGAAGAGACGGTAAATGGTCAGCCGATGACTGATCGGGAACTCACGAGCCTCCTGCGAAACTGGACAGTCGGCGAACTGGGCACCATCAGTTCCAGCGTATCAATTCTCATGAGTTACTTATCAGGACATCCAGACCTCAGACAGAGCCTTACGAACGATACCGACGCCCTGCCCGATGCCATTGATGAAATACTTCGTATGGACGCACCACTGATGTCGAACCGCCGGATCACAACCCGGGAGGTAGAAATTGGTGGGCGAACGATTCCGGCGGGTGAAAAAATCACCATCCTGTGGGCCTCCGCAAATCGGGACGAAAGTGTCTTCGGCGATCCGGACGCGTTCTGCCCGGGCAAGAACCGTGACCAGAATCTGCTCTACGGCGCGGGCATTCATGTATGCCCGGGTGCGCCTCTGGCCAGAATGGAGCTCAGGGTTCTGATGGAGGAATTCCTTTCTGCTGTTGCCACTCTGAAACCCGCGCCTGATGAACCACCTGAACGAGCGGTGTTTCCCACCGGGGGATTCAATTACTTGCCGATGATCCTCACCAAAGGATAGTGACCCAGGCTTCTGCTATTACCAAAGGTGCAAAGCCTGATTCCTCCAGGTCAGGTCGGTGTTAGCCGGCACTCCTGCCGCTCAGTTAACCGGCTTTTCTTCCTTCAACCCCATTTTCTTGAGGATCATCATCGCCGGACACCATTTGGTGAAGGCGGACTGGATAAGGTTAAGGGCAATAAATCCGGTAAACAGAAGCCAGTACGGGCTTACATAATGGGCGAGCAGAATGGATATCAGCGTAAACACGCCGGCCATCAGGCGAAGGCCTTCGTTCACTGTCATGGCGCACCTCCTTGAGAGCGTATGGACAAATCTTTTATCCGATAGCCCGATTACGCAATGACACACATCACTTTTACCGATCAATACCGATGAAACGCACCGAAACGCCCGGCCTGGATAAAATCCCGAAGGGCAACAGCGTTGTTGTGTTCAGTGTCCTTAGCCGCAAATACCAGCGTGATGCGGTCGTGTTCGTCAAGCAAGCTCTCGATTGCTGCGAGATCATCGCTGGCATCATCCGATTTCAGCTCTTTCAGGTACCTGTCACGGAATTCAGGCCACTTCGCCGGATCATGCCCGAACCACTTGCGT